>CALJLK010000047.1 GCA_937982655.1 uncultured Sandaracinus sp. | reverse complement strand
ATTGGGTCGGCCGCTTCGAGCTCGAGCGCCCCTTCGCGACGCTGCCGCCGGTGGAGACCACCGTGCACGAGATCGACGGCGAAGAGCGCGTGCTCTTCGTGATCAACCCAGCGAGCGCGCGCGAAGCCGAGCTCGCGCTCTCACGTCCCACCGTCGCGGTCGACGCGCTCACGGGCGAGTCCATCGCGGGCGACACCAGCCTCCGCGTCGCGATCGACGGCGAGTCGTGCCGCATGTTCCTCTTGCAGAGCGAGCGTCGGAAGGCGCCCCGCGCCCGGAGGCGCACGTGATCAGCGCCGAGCTCCGCTTCGAAGGCTTCGACGCGAGATCGTGGACGAACCTCGTCTCACTCTTCTTGCCCGGTCTGCCCGAGCGCCTCGATCGCGCGCCCGACGCGAGCGACGCGCCCGTCGCGGAGGGCGAGGTCCGTGCACGCGGGAGCCTGCTCGTCGTCGTCGACGAAGACGACGTGATCCTCGCCGCGAGCCACTCGCAGCGCGGTCGCGTTCGGGAGCTCGCCGGCACCTCCGTCGATCGCACGGCCCTCCCGCTGCTCGCCACGCGCGCCGGGGCCCACCGCGTGCTGGTGCTCCGCGAAGGTGTGATGGAGGAGCTCGCCGAACAGCTCGGCGCGCGCTTCAAGAGCGACGACAGCTACCTCGCGCAGCTCCTCGAGGTGATCCGCGCCGCGCGCGAGCTCGAAGCTTCGGGCGAGCTCACCCTCTGGCCGAACCCGATCGCGAACGTGCCGATCCCCGCCGCCGCGACGTTCGAGCGTGCGCTCGATCTCGTGCTCCCGGACGGTCGCGCCGCGGTGCTCGCGCTGTGGGACGGACCGCTCTGGACCGCGGTCGTGCTTCGTCGCCGTCACGGCGAGATCGATCTGGTGGCCGGCCCCGAGACGCTCGTGCGTTGGACGGGTCCACTCGGCGGCGATTGGCGGCGCGACTACCGCGTGATCCTCGACGCGGTCGCACGCAGCGTCGCGCCGGTCCACTTCGGGATCTTCGCGGAAGCACCGACCGTGCGCTCGCTCCTGCGCGCCGCCGATGCCGGCACGTGGGCGCAGTCCGTCGCGGTCCGCAACGTGGTGATCAGCCCGATGCCACGCACGGTGGGCGCGGCTCTCGGCGCCGACGCGGTGCGAGGAATCGGCAAAGCCTCCGCGCGCGCTCTCGGAGGCCTGGACCTCGCGGGCGCGCTGCTCCCCTTCGTGCGCGAAGTGCGCGCGCGCGTGACGCATGCGTCGAGCGTCAGCGAGATCTTGGGCTTCGATCCCTTGAAGGTGCTCGGCGCGATCCTGCGACGCGACGAGCCGCCGCACGACGAGTGAGCAGAGCGGAGGGCGCCGAAGTCGCCGCCCTCTGCCGACTCCATCGGGATCTCGTGCCGCCGACCGTCATACGAAAAAGCCGCCCGAAGGCGGCTCTCTCGTTTGGGCGCTGCTCGATCCTCAGCAGGCTTCGTCGCCCGAGTACTCGAGTCGGTACGCCTGGCACGACCACGCCGGCGCGCCGACGCCGCGCACTCGCACGTAGAAGTTCTCCGAGTTGTTCGAGTTGCAGAGGATGCCCGAGCAGCAGCGGCTCCGCCCCGTCACGACCAACTGACGCGCTTCGCCCCCGGGCACGGTGACGCAGTTGCCCCACGAGCTCGGGCAGTCGACCGACGCCACACACATCTCGTACGAGCCGACCCCTGTCGGCGCGACGAGACGAATCGTGAGCTGGCTGCGTTCGTTGTCGAAGCACGTGGTGATGCAATCGGCGCCGCCCGCCTCCCGCACGTAGATGCGGTACACGTCGGTGTCGCCGATGTAATAGACCGTGCCCGTCACGGTCTCGCTCCGCTCCGCGGACGTTCCATCCGTGAGCACCTCGGGCAGCGCGCGCGCTTCACCGCAGCTCGCGTTCGGCTCGTACCCATCGCCTGCGAGCCCGTTGTCGTACGCACCATCGCAGTTGTCGTCGAGCCCGTTGCAGACCTCCGCGACTGGCGTGCCGGGCACACACGTGTTCGGCGCACCGCTCACGCAGATTGGCACCGTTCGCTGACAGAGCCCCTGCCCGCACGTCTGGTTGCCAGGCGTGAGGTTGTTGCAGACCGGGGGCGCGGTCCCCGTGCAGCTCGCGCCGTTCGGGCTCTGACAGCTCGCATCGCACGTGAGCCGCGCATCACCCCGTCCTTGCGAGGGACACACGTCCGCCGGTTGCTGACACGCGCCCGCGCCGTTGCAGCTCACCGCGCTCGACGGCGCGTCCGCGCGCTCGAAGCAGGTGGAGCCCGTGAAGCCCGCGAAGTAGCTCGAACAGTCGAGCCCCGCGCACTCGTTCGCCGGATCCTGCCCGACCGGCACCGGCGAGCAGGTGCCCTCGCTGCCGGGGACGTTGCACGCCACGCAGGTGCCCGTGCACGAAGAAGTGCAGCACACACCGTCGACGCAGCTCAGACCCGACATGCACTGGTTCGACGCCGTGCACGCGTCGCCCGGACGCCCCTCCGACTGACAGCTCATCATCGCGTTGCAGAACGCGCCCGGATCGCAGTTGCCATCCATCGTGCACGTCGTCGCGCAGCGGCCAGCTTGGTTCGACGGTTGATCCGTCATCGTGGTGCAGCTCACCGACGGATAGAGCCCGCAGTCGTTGGAGACGATGCCGTTGCAACCGGAGTCGTCGTCGAGCGGATCGCCGACCTGACACTGGAACGACGTCAGGTTGCAGACCGGATCACGGCGCGTGCCTTGGCAGCTCGTGCCCGCGAGGCACTCGCTCGGTCGCCCGTACGCACCCGCCGGACAGTCGCTGCTGCGCGCGCAGCAGTCGCCGCCCGCACAGCAGAACCCGTTGCCGCAGTAGTTCGAGGTGCAGTCGCTCGCCTCGTCGCAAGCCGTCCCGTTCGGCTGATCGAGGAGGCACATGCCGCCATCACAGTGCGCGTTCTCGTCGCACTCCGAGTCGCTCGTGCAGGTCGCCGGACAGCTCGGCGCGGCTTGATCGAGCGCCCCCGTGCAGCGGATCGTCGGGTAGAGACCGCACGTGTCCGCCACGATCCCCGAGGTGCACGCGGTGTCGTCCGGCACGTTCTCTTGCGTGCGGCACTGGTTGTCGATGCAGGTCGCCGCGTCGCGCGTGCCTTGGCAGGCTCGCGAATCGTCGCAGGTCGCGGGGCTCCCGTAGCTGCCGGGACAGTCGACCGCGCTCCGACAGCAGTCGCCGGTCGCGCAGCAGAAGCCGTTCTGACAATGCCCCGACGCGCAGTCGCTCGGCTCGTCGCACGCGTCCCCGTCCGGCAGATCCGGGAAACAGAAGCTCGCGTCGCAGTGCGCGTTGTCGTCGCACTGCGCGTCGTTCGTGCACGTGCTGGGGCAGCGCGGCGTCGGCTGATCCGCAGCGCCCGTGCAGACGATGTCGCGGAACGTCCCGCAGGTGTCCGCGACCACCGAGGAGTTGCACGCCGAGTCGTCCGGCACGCCAGACATCGTCTCGCACGCGAAGATCGCGGTGTTGCACTGGATGGTGCCGCGCGTGCCCTGGCAATCCTCCGGCTCGCCACACACCACGCCCACTCCCGGGAAGCCCGGACAGTCGGTGTCGACGTTGCAGCACGTGCGCCCCGCGCCGCAGCAGAAGCCGTTCTCGCAGTTGCCGGAGCCGCAGTCGGTGTCCTCGTCGCAGACGGCACCGTCCGGGAAGTCGCTCTCGCACATCCCGCCGTCACAGTGTGCCGCCGCGATGCAGAACGAATCGTCGTCGGACCCTTCCGGCGCGCAGCTCGTCGCGCACACGTCGCCGTCCTCACCGCGTCCGTCGCAGGTGAAGTTACCGCACGAGCGCGGCTCGGAGTCGACGCACACCCCCGAAGCGCAGCCCGCCGCGTCGAGCTCGCGGAACGTGCCCTCGCCCGTCGCCTCGCAACGCGGCGCCTCGCAGTCCGTGAACATCTCGTCGATCGCGTCATCGCAGTCCTGATCGCCGCCGTCGCAGAGCTCGGGCGCGCTCGGGTAGCGCATCGCGTCCTCGTCGTCGCAGTCCGGACCCATGCAGCTCCCGCCCACGCCGTAGCCGTCGGCGTCCTCGTCGACGCAGCACGCCTCACCGATGGGCAGGCACACGTTCTCGAAGTCGAGCGGTGCGTAGGCGGCACACTGGAAGCCGCGCGGACAATCGTTGAACTCGGGGTTGCACAGCCGCAGACAGACCGTCTCTCCGCCGCTGAGCGGACCGCAGCGCGCGACGAGCCCACACTGCGCGTCCACCGAACACTCGCCGCAGAGCGGTACGAGATCGACCGGCGGCGCGTCCGTTCCAACGTCGCGCATCACGGGCCCGGTGTCGGCGGTCGACGCGTCGCGTGCCCCTCCGTCGACCGCTCCGTCGAGCCCGCCGGGCCGCCCGCCGCCTCCGCCACAAGCCACGCCCACGAGACACACCGCCCCGATCCACGCGTATCGCATCGTCGACCCCTGTCCTCTCGACGGCGTGTCGGCGAGGCCCGCCCTTCGCTCGGGACCCCTCCCGAACGTCGAACTTCTCGGTTGGGTCGGCGGGGTCAGCCGCCGACTTCACGAACCCCGCGACGAGAACGCCGCTCGCACCCAAGCACGAGAAGAATCTCACACCTCCAACGCCAGGAAAAGCACCGACACGCGCAACTGACGCCGACACGCGCCGAGACCCCTCCATCGCTGGGCCGAGGGCCCGCTGGAGGATCCCCGTGTCGAACACGAAGAAGCTGAACGCCGCCGTCGCCATCACCCCCTACGCCCCCCTCGGAGTCGCGCTCCAGACCGCGCTCCCGAACGTCGCCCTCGAAGTCCGACGCGACGCTCCCCGCGCCACGCAGGCGCTTCAGAGCCGTCCCCGCGTCGTCCTCATCGACGCCGACGTTCGTCAGCGCGACCTCGGTACGCTCCGCGAGTGGCAGCGCTCCGAAGCGGAGGACTCGCACCTGCTGGTCCTGCACCACCGCGCGAGCCCCGGCGGCCTGCCCCCCCGTTCTCTGGTGGAAGGCATCGAGCACCTGCCCGTCACCGACCTCGCCACCTTGCGCCTCCGCGTCGCGCACCTGCTCGGCACCCCGACGAGCGAGCCGAGGCCGCGCACCTTCCGCCTCGTGCGGCGCGAGGTGAGCGACGAGCAGATCGCGTGGGCCCTCGTCCGCCTCGGTGCCGAGCACGGCCTGACCTCGACCGAGCTCGACGTGCTCGCGACCGCGGTCGACATCGCCTGCCGTCGCGAAGCCGCGGAGGCGCTCGGCGTCTCGCCTCACACCCACCGCAAGCACGTCGAGTCGCTCCAGCGGAAGTGCGAGCGTTCGATCGAGCAGCTCGCGCTCGACCTCTGGCGCGACGCCTACGTGGCGCGCGACGCCGCGGCCTGACGAACGCCGCTTCGTCACGAGCTTCGTCACGAGCTTCGTCACGAGCTTCGTCACGAGCTTCGT
>CALJLK010000046.1 GCA_937982655.1 uncultured Sandaracinus sp. | reverse complement strand
GCCAAGAAGGCCGGGGCACCCAGCCCCTTCGGTGACGACCCCTTCGGCGAGCCCGAGCCCCCGACCCGGTCCGTGGTGGGCGGCCGCCGCCCCGCTTCACCCAATCCCTTCGGCGACGACGAGCCGGAGACCAAGGTCCGCAAGGAGACCCCTCCGCGGGCCCAGCCGCCGGTCCGAGAGCCTGCGCGTCCGGCGCCCTTCGTCGCTCCCGCGCCCGAGCCGAAGCCCGCGCAGCCAGCCCCCACCCCCTTCGCGGCACCGTCCGAAGACCTCACGTCCGACGATCTCGACTCCGTCGTCTCCCAGGACGTCTCCAGCGCCGACGAAGACGCGCTCTCGTGGAGCGACGAGCCCGCCCCCGAGCCGGTCGACGACCTCCGCGGCGGCGAGCGCGCGGGTCGGCCCGAGGACGTCGACGCGATCCTCGGGATGCTCCAGCAGGAGCGACTCTTCGAGCCCCCCGACGAGGACGCCGCCTCCGTCGTCTGGGCCGCGCGCAAGGACGCGCCGAAGACCGGCACGAAGGTCGGTGTTCCCCTCGCGGTGCTGGGCTTCTTGGTGGTCGGTCTCGCGGTCGGCGGGTGGTTCGGCTACCAGGCGTGGGTCGCGCACCAGGACGAGCAGGCCGCCGCCCTCGTCACCGAAGCGACCACCCTCGCCGCACGTGGAACCCACGAAGCGCTCGTGGACGCCGAGCGCATGCTCCGCCAGGCTCGCGAGCTCTCGCCCACGGGCGACGCGGGGCCGAACGTGCTGCTCTTCGTGCACACGCAGCGCGCGCTCGAGGACGGCGCGTTCGAGCCCGGTTTCCTTCAGCCCACCGTCGATCGCGCGACCCGCGCAGGCCTCACCGGTCCCCGCGTGGACGTGGCCAACGCGATCGTCGCGTACGCGCGCGGCGCGGGCGAAGAAGGCGACGCCAAGCTCCAAGCCGCGATCGCGAGCGGCGCGGACGACGCCACCGTGCTCTACGCGATCGGCCGTCTCGAGCAGCGCCTCGGGCGTGACGCCGCCACCGAGCACCTCGAAGCTGCGCTCGCGAAGGACGGCACCCTCGCCTCCGCCGCCATCGCGCTCGCGGAAGGCGCGACCGACGCGGGCCAGCCCGAGCAAGCGCTCGAGCGCCTGGAGGGCCTGCTGACGCAGCACCCCGACCACCTGCGCGCTTCGCTGTGGATCGGCTTCCTGAAGTCGAGCGACGACGAGCCGGAGCCCGCGCTCGCACGGGTCGACGGCCTCGCGGATCGCCTCGAGCGTGGCGCGCCCGCGGACCGCGTACTTCACGCGCTCACCCGCGCGCAGCTCCTCCGTCGCCTCGGTCGCACCGAAGAAGCGCGCGAAGCGCTGACCCTCGCGAGCGCGTCTGGCGCCACCGAGCCGCGGCTCCAAGCGCTCCTCGCGGCCGCGGCTCAATCCAGCGGCGATCTCGCGCGCGCCCAACAAGCCGCGATGGCCGCCGTCGCGTCCGCGCCCGCCATCGCCGAGTACCGCAAGCTCCTCGCGGAGATCCTCGTCGCGCGCCGTGACGGCGTCCGCGCGCTTCGCACGCTGGCCGCGCTCTCGGCGGACGATCCCGAGGTGCTCGCGCTCTCCGCCCGCGCGGCGCTGATCGTCGGCACCGAGGACGCGCTCCAGGCGACCGCGCAAGCCCTCGACGCTCACCTCGAAGCGAACGCGGAGGACGCGAGCGTCGAGATGCGCTCGCTCCGCGTGCGGGTCGGCGTTCGGCTCGGCACCGCGTCCGAGATGCTCGAGGTCGCGCGCCGTCTCGCCCGCGACGCTCCCGGCGATCCCGAGGTCGGCCTCGCGGTCGCCGAAGCCGCGCTCGAAGCCCGCGACGCGCGGCTCGCGACGGAGACGCTGGAGCGCGTGGTCCAAGCCTCGCCCGACGACGCGGAGGCGCACTTCCTCCTCGGCCGCGCCAAGCGGATGGGCGGCGACGGGGAAGGCGCGGAGACCGCCCTGCGCCGCGCCATCGAGCTGCAACCCACGCACGGCGAAGCCCAGGTGATGCTCGGCTACCTCCTGCTCGACCTCGGCCGCTACGCGGAAGCCGACACGCTCTACCAAGAGCTCGGAGCGCGCGTCGGCCAGAGCGGCAGCGGACGGTCGTACGCCCTCGTCGGTCGCCTCGGCCGCATCGACGCCCTCCTCGGCCTCGGTCGGCTCGACGACGCGCGGGTGCAATCGGAGTCGCTGCGGGGTGCGGACCGAGAGTCCGCGAGCGCGAAGCTCGTGCTCGCGCGCCTCGCCCTCGCGAACGACCGTCCGGGCGAAGCGCTCCCGATCCTCCGCCCGCTCGCGACCTCGGAGGACGCTGGCCCCGACGTCATCGCGCTCTACGGCGACGCGCTCTACGCGGCGGGTGAGACCCTGGTGGCCGCCGAGACCTACGAGCGCGCGCTCGCGATCGACGCCGCACATCCCGAGTCGCTGATCGGCTTCGCGACGGTGCTCGTGCGAGGCGAGAAGTGGCGCGACGCGGTGGACGTGATCGCGCGTGGGAAGGCCGCCCTCGACGCGCGCATTCGCCCACCCGCGCTTCGAGCTCGCCTCCTCGTGCTCGCCGGGCGCGTGGGGCTCGAACGCTCCGAACGCGACGCGGCGTTGCGCGATCTCCGCGCCGCATCCGAGATCGAGGGAGCACCCGCCGAAGCGTGGTTCTACCTCGGTGAGGCCCTCGCCGGGCGCGACTCCCCCGACGCGCGCGCCGCCTACCAGGCCTACCTCGAACGTGCTCCGAGCGGGCCCCTCGCGTCCCGCGCGCGCCGAGCGATCCGATGAGCGCGGTCGATTCGCACGCCGATCCCCGAGGGCGCCTCGACGGCAAGCTCGCGGTCGTCACCGGCGCGAGCCGCGGCATCGGGTTCGCGATCGCGCGTGGCCTCGCCGACCGCGGCGCACGCGTCATCGTGAGCTCACGCGACCCCGAGAGCTGCTCGCGTGCCGCGACCGAGCTCGGCGGCCTCGGCGTCGCGTGCGACGTGGCGGACGACGCCCAAGTCCACGCGCTCTTCGACGCGGTCGCGTCCCACGGAGGAGCCGACGTCTTCGTGAGCTGCGCAGGCCTCGGCGGCGGCCGCCTCGCCGCCAAGACCGATCGCGCCGAGCTCCAGACCATGCTCGACGTGCACTACCTCGGCGCGATGACGGCAGCGCGCCTCGCGTCCGAGCAGATGCGCGCGAAGGGTGGTGGCGCGATGCTCTTCGTCACGAGCATCTGGGGCCTCGGCGGCGCGTCCGGCACCCTCGCCTACGGCGCGGCCAAGGCGGCCCTCGCGCACTCCGTGAAGGTCCTCGCGCTCGAGTGGGCGCGCGATGGAATCCGCGTCAACGGGCTCGCCCCCGGCTACGTGGCCACCGACATGACGGCCGACCTCCCGGACACCGCGCGCGACAAGATGCTCTCGCGCATTCCTCTCCGCCGCGCCGCGCGCCCCGAGGAGATGGCCGGCCCCGCGTGTTTCCTCTGCAGTGACGACGCGAGCTACGTCACCGGCCACGTGCTGGTGGCCGACGGCGGCGAGCGCGCGCGCTGACACGCTCCATCGAGGAGCCGTTCGCGACCAAGCCCGACACAGTCCTGACCGAGCGGTCAAACCGTTCGACACGCGTGTCCCCCTCGCCGCTTCTCACGTCGCCGACGGCACCACGCCGAGGTCCAGAGGCGAGGACGTCGAAGTCGACCGTCGAACGAGCAGACTTCGTCACCCCTCCAGCGCGACCTCCAGCGCCTCCCCGAGCGAGGAGACGGGCACCAACTTCACGCCTGCGCGCTCTTCCTTCGTGAGCCGCTCCGCGTTCGCGCGCGGCAGGATCACACGCGCGAAGCCCAGCTTGCGCGCCTCCGCGATGCGCGGCCCGGGACGTGGCACCGCGCGCACCTCGCCCGCGAGCCCCACCTCGCCGAACACCGCGAGCTTCGGCGTCAGCGGACGCTGTCGGAAGCTCGACACCACCGCGAGCGCGAGCGCGAGGTCCATCGCGCGTTCGTCCACCCGCGCGCCACCCGCGACCGACGCGAACACGTCGCGCTCGAGCACCCGCACGTCCGCCTTGCGATCGAGCACCGCGAGCAGGATCGCGAGCCGGTTCCCATCCACCCCGCTCACCACGCGCCGCGCGGCCCCGTAGAGCGCCGGCGCCACCAGCGCCTGCAGCTCCACCAGCAGCGGCCGCGTCCCCTCCGCCGTCGGCACCACGACCGAGCCCGGCGCGTCGATGGGTCGCTCGGCGAGAAAGAGCGCGCTCGGGTCGGGCACCTCGCGCAGGCCCTCCCGATCCATCTCGAAGACGCCGATCTCCTGCGCGGGCCCGAAACGGTTCTTCGTCGCGCGCACCACCCGAAACGCGTGGCTGCGATCCCCCTCGAACGCGAGCACGGTGTCGACCAAGTGCTCGAGCACCTTCGGCCCAGCGAGCGTTCCCTCCTTGGTCACGTGCCCGATCAAGAACGTCGCGATGCCGTGCCGCTTCGCGAGATCGACCACCCGCCCCGCCACCTCGCGGAGCTGGCTCACGCTGCCCGGCGAGCTGCCGAGGCTCGCCGCGCGCAACGTCTGGATCGAGTCGATCACCGCCACGTCCGGCACCTCGCTCACGATCGCGCCCTCCGCGTCTTCGAGCTCCGTCGTCGCGAGGATGCGCACGTCGTCCATGCCCTCCCCGCCGAGCCGCCGCGCGCGCAGCGCCACCTGCGACGCGCTCTCCTCGCCGGTGACGTAGAGCACCCGGTGCTTGCGGGCCGCGAGACCCGCGAGCGCCTGCATCAAGAGGGTCGACTTCCCGATGCCCGGATCGCCGCCGAGCAGGATCACGCCACCCCGCACCGGTCCTCCCCCGAGCGCACGATCCAGCTCTCCGAGCCCGGTGGGCAGCCGATGCGCGTCCTCCGTGCTCACGTCGCGCAGCGCGACCGCGCGGCTCGATCCCGTGCGCTCCTTCGCGCCCGTGCTCGTCGGCGCGCGCACCACCTCTTCTTCGAGCGTGCTCCACGCGTCGCAGGTGCTGCAGCGCCCCATCCACCGCGGGAACTTCGCCCCACACGCCGAGCACACCCAGCTCGTCTTCGTCTTGGCCACGGCGAGCCTTATCGCACGCCCCCACGACGCTTGCCCCCGCCGCGATGGCCCAACCCTGCCCACACCGCCCGTCGCCCAAAGGCCGAGCCCTGGAGGACGGGGAGCCGAGGTTCGCGGCGTGTGGTCGTCGACGTGAACGTAAGTGAACGTGGTCGTCGACGTGAACGTGGTCGAACGTGGTCGTCGACGTGGACGTGGTGGGCGACGGGAACGGTCGTCCCTCGCCGCCCCTCCACACCGCGACCGGCCGCTCCAAACGACTCGAGGGCGCCGCAGCGCCCTCGAATCAAACCAGGTTCTTCCGAACCCTTAGAACTGCACGCCGAGGATCAAACGCAGAATCTGAGCGTTCTTCAGATCCACCGGCTCCAGCGCGCCCGAGGGATCGCCGAGCCCTGCGAACGGGAAGAGCACGGCGTAGTGGAACTGCGCGTAGAAGCCGTCGAGCATCTCCGGGCCGTCCTCGCTGCGGTAGTAGAGCGAGAGGTCGAGCTCGAGGCCGAGGTTCGGGTCCGAGCCGTACGTCTGCACCTCTTGCGCGGCGCGGCTGTAGACCGCGTCCACGCCGACCCCGAAGAGCTGCCCGAAGGGGCTGCGGATGATGTCGTAGCTGACGCCTGGTCGCAGGTACCAAGCGCCCGCCACGCGACCCATCACGTTGCGCCAGAGGATCTGGTCCACGCGGTAGTTCGGGTGGAACTGGAAGTGGCTCACCGTGTCGGTGCCCGCACCGCTGCCCGTCTGAGCGAGGATGCCCTGCCGGTCGGAGAGGCCCTCGATGTCGGCGTCGCCGGTCGCGAAGCCGGTGTAGAGGCGGATGGAGAGCTTGTCGGAGAGGAGCCGGTACTCGCCCTCGAACGCGAAGCCGAACTGACGGATCTTCAGGTCCTGCTCGCGGTAGCTGTCGTTCTGGATGTTGGCGACGCGCCCACCCACGTAGGTCGCCTCGAACTCCAGGCGCAGACCGCGCATCTGGAAGCGAGCCCAGAGGTCGGGGATGAACGCGCGCGCGTCGCGGCGCACGAAGTTGTAGTCCGCCGAGACCGGGAACGCGTTCGTCACGCCGGCCGAGCTGAGGAACTGGTGGCGGTAGACGAAGTAGAGACCACCGTCGAGCACCCAGCTCCCACGCTGCAGGCGATCGCGCGCCTCTTCCGGATCCGTGCGGCGCGCGAGCGCGAACACGAACTGGCGGATGTCGTCCTGCGGCGAGGCGTCGTACGCGAAGCCACGCACGTCGTAGGGAGAGAACTGGCGGAGGATGCCCTTGGACGCGAAATCGTAGGCCGCGATCACGTAGATGCCCGCGATCTTCGTGAGGCCCATGATGCGGTCGGCGTCGGTCGAGAAGTCGCCGTCGATGCCGTTTCCGTCGTGCGCGAGCAGACCGAGACCCCAATGCGAGGGCATGCGACCGAAGCGGAGCTGCCCGAGCCCGCGGTTGGTCACCTCGGCCCACGCGTGACGCACGTAGATGCTGTCACGCAGCGAGTTGCGGTAGTCCTGCGGCGGGTTCTGACCGGTGGTGAACGAGTCGAGCGGCACGCCGGGCACGCGGTCGGTACGCACGAAGCCCGTGCCCTCCTCGTAGCGGTAGGCGTAGCCGTCCGGCGTCGAGCCGAGGACCATGTTGTCGAAGACGTCGAGGGTCATCCGCACCCGCACGTCCTCGCTGAGCGAGAGGGTCGGCTGCAGACGAAGGCGCGTGTTGGCGAAGCGAAGTCGGTCGCCCCGGCAGGCCCTCGACTCGTCGCTCGAGGTCGTCGCTGGACCACGGCATCCACCGGCGGGGATCACGTCGCGCGCGGCCGGTCGAAAGAGATTGAACGGGGCGTCGTCGCGACCGAGGTACAGGCTGTCCCAGAGCTCACCGCGAACTCGGAAGTACCCATTGAGCGTGAAGGTCGTGGTGGGTGTGTTCCAGTCGACCTGGGTCGGGTCACCCGACGGCGGCGGGGGCTCGGCCTGCTGCAAGAGCGCCGAGTCTTCGTTCGCGTCGGTGGCCTCCGCCTCCTCCCACTCGTCGTCGCCGCCGACCGCGGGCATCTCGAGGCTCGGGGGACGCAGCGAGGGCTCCTCGCCGTCGACCTCGCCTTCCTCGTCCTCGCCGTCCTCGACGGCCTCCTCGGCGTCGGCCGCGTCGGCGTCCACGTCCTCTTCGGTCGCGTCGCTCTGTGCAGCGACGGGAGCCGCAGCAAGCGCGAGCAGGAGCAAGGTTCGGAGAAAGAGCCTCATCGTGTCCTCGGGGCGGCGCGGGCGTACCACGCTCGCTTTCGCAGGGTCAACGCAACCTCGTGCGCGTATTCGGGGGGTCTCGACGCTCAGAACTGGACGCCCATGACCAGGCGCGCGGCCTGCGCAATTCGAAGGTCGAAGCCGGCGGGGCGGTCGGTGCTGCCCGCGTACTGGACGAAGCCGAGCCCCTCGAGCGGAAAGAGCACGCCGTACTGGATGAGCACGTGCACGCCGTCGAGCATCCCGGGCCCGTCGTCGCTCCGGTAGTGCAACCCGGCGTTCAGCTCGAGCCCGAGGTTCGGGTCGCTGCCGTAGGTCTGCACCTCTTGCGCGGCGCGGCTGTAGATGACGTCGAAGCTCGCACCGAAGCGCTGGCCGTTCGTGGTGCGCACGACGTCGTACGTGACGCCGGGCTTCAGGTACCAGGCCCCGCCGACCCGCCCCAGCAAGTTGCGCCAGAGGATGAGATCGACGCGGTATGCGGGGTGGAACGAGAAGTGGCTCAGCGTGCGGTCCTGCGAGAGCTGCGTGAGCGTGTCCTCGCGATCCGAGAGGCCGTTCACGTCGGGATCACCCGTCGCGTAGCCGGTGTGCAGGCGGATCGCGAGCTGCTCGTCGAGGAGGCGGTACTCGCCCTCGAACGCGACGCCGAACTGCCGGATCTTGAACGCGGAGCCGCCGGGGAAGACGTCGTTTTGGATGTTGCGTACGGTGCCGGCGACCCCGACCGCCTCGAGCTCGAGGCGGAGCGCCTTCCACTCGAAGCGCGCCCACACGTCGGGCACGAAGGTGCGGAAGCCCCGGCGCACGAAGAAGAACTCACTTCCGTCGTTCGAGGGGAACGCGCTCGCCGTGCCGGCCGCCGACAGAAACTGCGTGCGGTACGTGAAGTCGATGCCGCCTTGCAGCACCCAGGTCCCACGCGCGAGCCGCTCGCGGCGCTCGTCCTCGCTGGTGAGTCGCAGCGCTTGGAAGTGGAACTGACGCAGATCGTCTTGCGGGGTCGCGTCCCAGAAGGTCAGCCCACCGCCCGCCGTGTCCTGCGCGCGAAGCACGCCTTGCATCGCGAAGTCGAACGACGCGGAGAGCCGGAACCCGAACTGTTCCGTGCTGGCCTCGACGCGATCGACGTCCGACGAGAAGTCCTGGTCGATGCCGTCGCCGCCGTTCCACACGAGCCCGAGCCCGTAGTGCGCGGGCATGCGACCGAAGCGCAGGGTTCCGAGGGTGCGGTTCGTGACCTCGGCCCAGACGTGGCGGACGTAGAGGCTGTCGCGCCACGAGTTCCGGTAGTCCTGCGGCGGGTTCTGAGTGGACGTCGCGAAGTCCACCGGCACACCGGGCACCCGGTCGTGCCGTTCGAAGCCACGATCCGTGTAGCGGTAGGCGTAACCGTCCGGAGTTGAGCCGAGCACCATGTTGTCGAGGAGGTCGATCGTGCTGATCACGCGCACGTCGTCCGAGAGCGAGAGCGTCGGACGGAGTCGCAGACGCATGTTCGCGAATCGATTTCGGTCGCCGCGACAACGGACCCAGCCGTCGGCATCGATCGACGACGAGCCGCCGCAGCTCCCGGGTACCCGCGCTCCTTCGGAGGCGACGTTCAACGCGTCGAAGGGATCGTCGCGACGCCCGAGCGAGAACGCGTCCCAGAGCTCGCCGCGCGTACGCAGGTAGCCTTCGAGCCGCACCACCGGCGGGCTCGCGGTGCGCGGTCCTCGCACCGTCGCTGCTTGAAGCGCCTCGGGAGTCGCGCGCGTCGCCGGTGCCTCCGGCTCCTCCAACGCAGCGTCGATGTCCTCGTCGCCTTCGTCCTCTTCGTCCAAGAGCGAGACGTCGGGCATGCCCACGCTCGGCGCGCGCAGCGATGGCTCGTCTGCCTCTTCCTCGTCCCAGCCGTCCTCCGCGTCCGCGTCGGCGTCGACGTCTTCCTCGTCGACGCTCTCGTCGCCTTGCGCCGAAGCGACGCGGGGAGCGAGCGCCGCCAGGGCGATCACGAGCCAGATCGGGAGCCACCGAGTCACGAGTGGGCAGCCTGCTAGCACGGCTGGAACCCAGGTCCAACGATTGCCGTTTCCGACGCCGGGCCCGCGACCCGGACGCGAGCCACGAGCTGTCGAGGTCGAGGGAGCCACCGAACCTCCTGGCAGGCCTCACGACGTCGACGGAAGGAAGCGCGACCCGCCGCGACACGCGCACGACTCGCACGCCCGAATCCCTGGCCGCTGTGCGTCGCGCGTGACAGCCTGCCCGCGATGGATCACGCGTCGCTGACCTTCCTCCCGCTCGGAGGCCTCGGCGAGGTCGGAATGAACTGCTTCTGCCTCGAGACCGAGGGCGATCTCCTCGTCGTCGACTGCGGCGTGAGCTTCCCCGGACGCGTGCACGGCGTCGACCTCGTCCACCCGAAGCTCGATCACGTCTTCGAGCACCAAGATCGCCTGCGCGCGATCATCCTCACCCACGGGCACGAAGATCACGTGGGCGCCGTGCCCTACCTCCTCCGCGGGCTGCGGCGCACGGTGCCGATCTACGGCACCCGCTACGCGCTCGCGATGGTGCAGCGTCGGCTCGACGAGCACGCCGACGTCGGCCCGGTGACCTTCCACGCGCTCACCCCGGGTCGCCGCCAGCGCATCGGCGCGTTCGAGCTCGAGCCCGTGCGCGTGAACCACTCGATCCCCGACGCGGTCGCGATCGTCTACCGAACCGCCGCCGGCACCGTCGTCCACACGGGCGACTTCAAGATCGAAGAGCGGCCGCTGGACGGCGAAGCCTTCGGCGCCGACGCCTTGCGCGCGGCGGGCGACGAAGGCGTCGACCTGCTGCTCTCGGACTCCACGAACATCGACGTCGAAGGTACGAGCGGCGAAGAAGCCGACGTCGCGGTGCGCCTCGAAGAGCTCGCGCGCCAGGCCGAAGGGCGCTTCGTGGTCGCGCTCTTCGCGTCGAACGTCTACCGCATGAAGGCGGTCGCCGCCGCAGCGCGCGCGACGGGTCGCAAGATCTGCCTGCTGGGTCGCTCGCTGCAGACCCACTCCGAGGTCGCGCGCGAGCTCGGCCTCGTCCCCGAGCTGGCCGGTCTGCTCGTCTCGAACGACGAGATCCGACAGGTCCCGCGCGATCGCCTCTGCGTGCTCGCCACCGGCTCCCAAGGCGAGCCCCCCGCCGCCCTCAGCCGGCTCGCGGCCGGCGTGCACCCCTCCCTCGCGCTCGATCCCGGCGACACCGTGGTGCTCTCGTCGCGCATCATCCCCGGCAACGAAAAGATCGTCTTCGACATGCTCGATCGCCTCGAGCGCCTCGGCTGCCACGTGATCCACCGTCGGACGGACGAGCGTGTGCACGTCAGCGGGCACGCCGCGCGCGAGGAGCAACGTCAGTTCCTACGCCTCTGTCGCCCGCGCACCTTCGTGCCGGTCCACGGCACCTTCCATCACCTTCGCCGCCACGCGGAGCTCGCGCGCGAAGAAGGCGTCGCGCAGGCGATCGTGGTGGAGAACGGCGCGCGCGTGGTGCTCCAAGACGCGCACCTCGAGGTCGCAGGCACGATCGAGACGGGGATCGTGCACGTCGATCGTGGCCAGGTCGTCGACCCGGGTCAGCTCCGCGACCGCGAGCTCCTCGGCGAGCTCGGCCATGCGGTGGTGAGCTTCACGGTCGACGCGCGCGCGCGTTACGCAGGCACGCTCGACGTCATCCAGCGTGGGTTCCTCCGCCCCGACGAAGAAGACGCGATCCTCGACGAAGCGGTCCGCTTCCTCGACGACGACCTGCGCCGCGCGCGCGAGGACGATCTCGACGCGATGGAAGATCGTGCGCGCCGCGGCCTCAAACGTTTCTTCGCCAAGCGCCTCGGTGGCCGCAAACCGCTCGTCACCGCGGTGGCGCTCGAGGTCACGCGCGGATGAGCCGCACCGCGCGCGAGACCGCATCCCATCGCGACACCGATCGTCGCGCGCATCCAACGCAGTCTGCGCCGAGTCGGCAAGACTCCGCTTCGAGTCGAGCTCGCGCGCTCGCGCTCGCACTCCTCGTCGGCTGCGGACCCTCCGCGGCGACACCGGCATCGGAGACGACGTCGTCGCGCACGACCTCGTCGACCTCCGCGAGCACGTCGCGCGCGGATGGCACGGTGCACGCCGGCCGTCGTCCGCTCGACGCCCGCGAGCGCGCCGCGCTGGACGGGTTGATCGCCGCCACCGAGCAAGCGCGCGACCTCACCTTCGTCGCCCCGGTGCGCGCGTTCGTGGAGAGCCCCGAGGCGATCGAGGCCCACGCGAGCACCCTGCTCGACGACGAAGAGCTCGAGAAGACGAGCCTGCTCTACGGCGGGCTCGGGCTGCTGCCGCCCGAGCTCGATCTGCGCGCGCACTTCCTCGCGCTGCTCGGCGAGCAAGTCCTCGGCTACTACGACTCCGAACGTGTCTTCCTCGTGCTCCGCGACGAGGTCGCCCACGTGCTCGCGACCCGCCCCGGCAGCCCGAGCGCCCTCGACGCGCGCCTCGTGGTCGTGCACGAGCTCACCCACGCCCTCCAAGCCCAGCGCCTCCGGCTCGCGGAGCTCCAGCAAGAAGAGCGCGACTCCGATCCCGAGGTCGCGCTGCACGCGCTCGTCGAGGGCGACGCGATGCTCGCGATGCTCGTCGATCTCTCGACCAAGCTGGGCGTCCCCGTCGCGCGCTTGGTGACCGACGACGCGATCGACGAGCTGGCCGCCAACGCCGCGAGCGGAGGCGGCGACGCCCTCGAAGCCGCGCCGCCGATCGTGCGGGTCAGCCTCGTCGCGCCCTACGTGGCCGGCCTGCGCTTCGTCCGAACGCTCCACGCCCGCGGCGGCTGGCGAGCCGTCGACGCCGCGTTCGCGCGGCTCCCCGCCAGCACCGCCCAGGTTCTCCACCCCGAGCTCTACCTTCGAGGCGAGGCGCCGGAGCCCATCGAGCTCCCAACCGTCGCTGCCTTCGAGACCACCGGCTACACGATCGTCGACGAGGACACCCTCGGCGAGCTCGACCTCTCCGTCTTCCTCGCGCGTGGCACCGCACGCGACACCCACCCCGCGGCGGCGGAAGGCTGGACCGGCGATCGCGTGCGCCTCTACCGTCGCGGGGACACGGCGGCGATCGTCTGGCTCGTGCGCTTCCGCGACGCGCGCGAAGCGACCGAGGCGGAAGCCGAGCTCCGCCGCATCGCCGCCCCGAACGAACGCTTTCACCGTCGGGATCGAGCGCTCCTCGTGCTCCGTCACGTACCCGAGGACGCCGCGCACGAGCTCGAAGCGTGGTTCGACGCGAGCGTGAGCACACCGAGTCCGCCCGCCACGCGCACGACGCGTTGACGGGGGCGACGCCCGGGACTAGTTACGCGAGTCCTGCCGCGTTCCGTCGGCGGTGAGAGAGGCACCAGGTTCCGTCGTGCATTCCGAGGTCAGCGAGATCAGCCCCGTCCAGGTCGAAGTGAAGGTCCAGGTTCCGTGGGAGCGGATCCGCAAAGACCTCGACCTCACCTTCTCGCGTGTCGCGAAGACCGCGAAGATCAAGGGCTTCCGCCCCGGTAAAGTGCCGCGCGACGTCGTGCGCAAGGTCTACGGCGCGCAGGTCCGCGCGGAGGTCGCGAGCGGCCTCATCGAAGCCGGCCTGATGCACGCGGTCGAGACGCACGATCTCCACATCGTCGCGCAGCCCGAGGTCTCGCCTCCGCCGCTCTTCGACGAGGTCGACTACGAGTTCACCGCGAAGCTCGAAGTGCGCCCGAAGGTCGAGAGCGTCGACACCTCCAAGCTCGTCGTGAAGGTGCGCCCCTCGACGGTGGAAGAGGGCGCGATCGACGCCGAGATCGAGCGGATGCGCAAGCAGCACGCCGACCTGCGCGAGCCCGATCCGATGCGCCCCGCGCAGGACGGCGACCGCCTGACGATCGCCTACACCGTCGCGGTCGAAGGCGAAGAGAAGCCGGAGCTCGAAGCCTCCTCGCGCGAGGTCGACCTCGGCGACGACGAGCTCCTCGAGGGCTTCGCGACCGGCCTCCGCGGCCTCTCGGTCGGCGAAGAGAAGGACATCGAGATCACCTTCCCGGAAGACCACCCGAACCCGGACCTCAAGGGCAAGGCCGCCGTCTTCCACGTGAAGCTCGAGTCGCTCCGCGAGCTGCTCCTCCCCGAGCTCGACGACGAGTTCGCGCAGGACGTCGGCTCCTTCGAGACCTTCGAGGCGCTCCGCGCGGACCTCCGCAAGAAGCTCGAGGATCTCGCGACGCGCCGCCGCGACGCCGAGATGAAGGACAAGCTCATCGACGCGCTCATCGAGACGAACGACATCCCGGTGCCGCCCTCCCTCGTGAAGGAAGAGAAGCGCGGGATGCTGTATCAGATGATGCAGTTCGCGCAGATGATGGGCCGGCAGATCTCGCCGTCGGACTTCGACGACCTCGACGGCAAGGCGACGCGCCGCGTGAAGGCCGGCATCCTGCTCGGCGCGCTCGCGCGCCTCGAGAAGCTCGAGGTCGACGATGCGGCGATCGACGCGAAGCTCGCGGAGATGGCGGAGTCGACGGGCAAGAACCTCGCGAAGCTCCGTGTGGAATATCAGGGCGAGCGCCGCGACCAGCTCCAGAGTCAGGTCCTCGAAGAGAAACTCTTCGCGGTCTTGCGCGACCGAGCGACGATCGAAGAGAGCACCGAAGCAGCGGAGGCGACGGAATGAGCGAACGGTCGATGTGGGTTCCGTTGGTGGTCGAACAGACCCACCGCGGCGAGCGCGCGTGGGACGTCTACAGCCGGCTCCTGAAGGACCGGATCATCTTCCTCGGCACTCCCATCGACGACGACGTCGCCAACGCGATCATCGCGCAGATGCTCTTCTTGGAGAGCGAGGATCCCGACAAAGAGATCACGCTCTACGTGAATTGTCCGGGCGGCGTGATCACCGCGGGCCTCGCGATCTACGACACGATGCAGTACGTGCGCTGCCCGGTGGCGACGGTCTGCATCGGCCAAGCCGCGAGCATGGGCGCGTGGCTCCTCGCCGCCGGCACCAAGGGCTATCGGCGTGCGCTCCCGAACAGCCGCGTGATGATCCACCAGCCGCTCGGCGGCTTCTCCGGTCAGGCGACCGACATCGAGATCCACGCGCGCGAGGTGCTCAAGCTCCGCCAGTGGACGACCGACATCCTGGCGTTCCACACCGGGCAGAAGCCGGAGCGGATCCGCGAGGACACCGACCGCGACCGCTTCCTCACCGCGTCCGAGGCCAAGGAGTACGGCATCGTCGACGAGGTGGTCAGCCCGCGAAAGCAGCGCTGAGCGCCGTTCCCCGTCTTGGGGTGCTCGCGGTTTGCGACCACCCACAACCCCCTGAAATTGCGAATCTTGCCGGGCATTTTGCGCGGCGCTAGACTCCCAGAGCCGCCTCTTCTCCGCCCGCCTCGCGCGGACCGACTCGAGCGGACGTGGGCTGAACCCGGCCGAGCTTCGGCCGGACGGCTCGAACCGAAGACCTCGAACCGAAGGACTCCGCGTGGATCGACGGCGCGACGACGGACACGGAAACCTGCAATGTTCCTTCTGCGGCAAATCGCAGAAGGAAGTGAAGAAGCTGATCGCAGGCCCGACGGTCTACATCTGCGACGAGTGCATCGCGCTCTGCAACGACATCATCGCCGAAGAGGTCGATCGCGACGACAGCCTCTCGACTGGCACGCCGCTCCCGAAGCCGGCCGAGATCAAGGCGATCCTCGACGAGTACGTGATCGGCCAGGACCGCGCGAAGAAGGTCCTCTCGGTCGCGGTGCAC
>CALJLK010000045.1 GCA_937982655.1 uncultured Sandaracinus sp. | reverse complement strand
CCCCGCCGACACGACGGCACCGTCGGGCCCTTCCCCGAGTCGCTCCGCGAGGTGTGACGCGAGCATCACGCGCCCGTCCGCGAGCGCGAGCTCGATCGTGCGCGCGAGCTCGTCGCGTCCGACCGGCGCCACCCGCGAGAGCGCCTCCAGCGCCGCTTCGGCCTCGCGCGCGTCGCCTCGCGCGATCGCGATCGCGAGCCGCGCCCGGAGCGCCAAGGCGTCGTCGCCGAGATGCGCGAGGACCTCGGACGCGCGCTCGGTGTCGACGAGCAGCGCTGCGAGGCGCCGCCATGCTTCGCTGGAGCGCGGCGCGAGCTCGGTCGCACGGACCGCCTCGCGAAGTGCGAGATCGTGATCGCCTCGGCGCTCCGCGATCCGGCTTCGCGCCAGGGCGACCGCTTCGCTTCGTGGATCGAGCCCGTCGGCTTCGGCGAGCACTGCGTCGGCGTGCTCGATGCGCCCGAGCCGATCGAGTGCTTCCGCTTGCCGCGCGGCCACGAGCGCGTCGTCGCTCGGTCCGAGGCGCGCGAGCTCGTACGACTCCGCCGCGCTCGCATCGTCGCCGCGTGCGGCCGCGAGCTCCGCGCGCAGGAAGTGCTCGTACGCGTAGGGCGAGACGAACGCGCCCTCGCGCGGCTCTCCGTCGACGACCCGCACGACGGTGCTCGGGACCGCGGGGCGACACGCGCCGAGCAGCGTCGCGATCGCCACGAGCCCGAACGTCGCGCACGACCACTCGCGTCGAGGCTCCGCGCCCGAGGACCGAACGATCATGACCCGGAGCAGAGCGAGGCGTCGTCCCCGTCGCAGATCACCGTCACGCTCGTGGTCCCACCTTCGGGAAGAGGCCACTCCACGAAGCGAGGGGTGCTCTTCGCGACCTCTTCGGTGCCGCGATAGAAGAGCACGCGCAGCGAGGGGTCCATCGTCGCGCCGTCCGTGGCTTCCTCACGCTCCAGGAGGACGACGAAGGACCGCCCCGAGGTCGGGCTCGTGTACTCGTCGAGCCAGGCGCGCTCGAGCGTCAGCACCCATTCGCCGGCTGCGGTCACTCGAGTCGTCGCGGCGCCACCTTCGAACACTCGCTCCGCGGTTGGCGCGAAGCGACCGTCGATGGACTGCGGGGTGATTACCACCTGTACGCGATCGATCGCGTCGAGTGAGATCGGCGGTCCGGCCACGGAGCCATCGTCCGCGACTACCGTCAGTGCGAAAGGAGTCGGACCGTCACCGCCGCACGCGCTCGACGTGAGCAGGGTCGCAAACGCTAGGAACCAGGCGCGCATCACATCCTCCCCGGGATCGGCGGGACGGGGAACGCGTTCCCGTTGCCGCCTCCGCCGCTCGCGGCGACCGCGATGCCGACCACGAGGCCGACGACCACCGCGCCGCCGACCGCAGCCCACAGCCACCACTTCTTCCAGAGAGGGTCCGACGTCTCGACCGCGTCGAAGGTCGTGCCGGCCTCGGCGGCGGCGAGCCGCGCGGCTTCGTCCGCGGCGGGCACGAGGCGCACGTCGACCCGCAGGCCCGCGGCCGGAACCTCCACGCGCCGTGCGAAGGGCTCGTGGCCGGGGGCGCGGATGGTGAGCTCGTGCGCGCCTTCGCGGACCTCGACCGGCGCGATGGGGCTCGCGCCCAAGTCGACGCCGTCGAGCGCGACCGTGGCGCCATCGACGTCGATCGCGATCACGAGGCGCGCTGGAGGTGGCGGCGGAGCGGGGAAACCTACGACCAGCGGACCGGGGTCGAACGTGGGGGCGCCGTCGACGAGCGTGACCGCGATCGGAGCACCGAGCGCCTGGCCGCTGACGGGCGCCACGAGGTGCAGCGAGAGGCGCGGCACGATCGGTCCGCGCGTGGGCCCTTCCGGCCGCACGTCGAGGAGCACTCCGACGCGCGCGTTGGCTTCGGCGAGGCGGGCACCCACACAGACGTCGTCACACTCCGCACGTGCGACGGCGCGCATCGCGCGGACGTCGCGTCCCGGAGCGACTTCACGCAGGCGAGCCGCGATCGACTCCGCCCACGGCGCGGGGTCGAAGCTGCCTTCGAAGCGCGCGACGACGGCGACGCGCGGGGCTTCGTCCGTGGCCAGCGCATCGGTCGGGACGGGGGCCGAGGTCGGTGTCGTCGTCGCTGGCGTAGGCGTCGTCGGGGGCTGGGCGGACGCAGGCGTCGCGTGGAGCGCCCCGAGCGCGAACGCGCACGCGGCGAGGGCCCCTCGGAGAAGCAGAGGTCTCATCGCCGACGAACCTATCACGCCGTGTGGGAGTGGCGCGCTCGTGACGCGCGTGGGCCGAACGAGCGCGCGTGGCTTCGTGCTCCCGACGGCCGCGCACTCCATGCCCCGCGTGCTCTCGACGGTCCGCGCGGTCTCGACGGTCCGAGCGGAGGGGCCGCCAGACCTTCGAACCCACGCCGTCGATGCGATCGAACGGCCCGCGTGTTTTTCGGGTTTGACAGCCCCCGAAGCCAGGGCTAGTTTCCCGCCTCCCTGAAGCGACCCCCGCGGTTCTTCGGGGAAACCGACATCAAAACCGACAGTACATCGGGGCGTAGCGCAGTTTGGTAGCGCGCACGGTTCGGGACCGTGAGGTCGAAGGTTCAAATCCTTTCGCCCCGACCATCTTTCTCTTCCCCATCCAATCAACCGACGCTCGGCGGGTCCCCTCGCCGAGCGAAGTCGTTTCTGGGGTCCGCCCTCGCTCCGCGCGCCGCATCGCGCGCGTGGTCGTTCGCCACGGCGGGGACGGGGCGAAAACTTCGGTCACCTGACGGCGCCTCGCGGTATCGTGCGCCCGATCCAAGCCCCGGCGTTCGCGCCGCGGCCGCAGAGGAGAGAGCCGGATGGTCAAGGCACCTCAACCGCTGAAGGTCCTCGTCGTCGACGACGACGAAGCGATCCGCGAGTACATGGAGACCTTCCTGACGAAGGACGGCTACGAGGTGAAGACCCTCGCCGACCCCGAGGAAGCGCCCGACGAAGTGAAGAACGGCGGGTACCACCTGGTGGTGCTCGACCTGATGATGCCGGGCCTCGACGGCGTGCAGGCGCTGGAGAAGATCCGCAAGGTCGACGACGACGTCGCGGTCGTGATCTTCACCGGATACCCGAGCCTCGAGACCGCCGTTCAGTCGATGAAGCTCGACGTGGTCGACTACCTGAAGAAGCCGTTCAATCCGGACGAGTTTCGCGCGGTCGTCGAGCGCGTGGTCGCGAAGAAGGGCCTGCTGCGCACGCCGGAGGAGCAGCTCCACCGCGTGATCGGCGAGACGATCCGCAACCTGCGCAAGGAGCGCGACCTGACGCTCAAGCAGATGTCGCGGCGTACGGGCTTGAGCGTTTCGTTGCTCAGCCAAATCGAACGCGCGGAGTCGAGCGCGTCGATCAGCTCGCTGTACAAGGTCGCCACCGCGCTCGACGTGCGCGTGAGCGAGCTCTTCGGCGAGTACTGATTGCGGATTGCTGGTCGGCTTCGCCGACTTCTGGGGAGAGATCTCCCCAGCCCCCTCCCTCCTCGGCGACTCTCCCTCCGCTTCGCTCCGGTCGGTCGCCTTCGGGCCTTCGGCGACGAGGGGGCTTCGCCCCCTTCGAACCCCTCGTTTGTGGCGTCTGTGATGGCGTCGCGTCGAGCTCAGGTGCGACGCCAGGCCGCCACTTGGTAGGCGTCGCAGCCGTCGAGCCACGGGCCGAGGCGGAGCACGCCGTCGTCGTCCGAACGCGCCCCGGCGATCGCCAACGGGGTCGGCTCGAGCTCCGGGTGTGCTTCGGTCACCGCGCGCGCGATCGCGGGGCCTTCTTCCGCGAGCGGCGAGCAGACGGCGTAGACGAGCAGCCCGCCCGGGCGCACGAGCGGCGCGACGCGCTCCAGGATCGCGCGTTGGATCTTCGCGAGCGCGACCACGTCCTCCCACTGCGCGCGCAGCGGTAGCTCGGGGCGGCGATGGATCGTGCCGAGCCCCGTGCACGGGGCGTCGACGAGCACGCGATCGAAGCCACCGCGCGCCGCGACGTCCGGATCCTCACCGAGACCGCCGTCACCCACCGTCCAGTCGATCGCGATCGACTCCACCGGCGCGTCCGCGAGGCCGAGCCGCGCGCGCTCCTCCGTGCCGCGATCGAGCCGCGCCTCGTGCAGGTCCGTCGCGACCACGCGACCCGTTGGGCCCACCGCCTCCACGAGCTGCAACGTCTTGCCGCCGTGGCCCGCGCACGCGTCGAGCACGTGCTCGCCCGGCTGCGCGCCCACGAGCGCGCCGAGGAGCTGCGCGCCTTGCTCCTGCACTACGAAGCGCCCCTCCGCGTAGCCCGGCAGCTCGCGCGGATCACCGACCCTTCGCGCATGCAGCGCGTGCTCCGCCAGCCCGAGCTCGAGCTCCCCTTCCGGACGCGCCTCGCGGAGGACGCGCGCGAGCTCGTCGCGATCCACACGCGCGCGCAGGTCGAGCGGGGGCGGAAGCGGGCGTGCCTCGAGGAAGCTTCGCGCGCGCTCGGCGCCGAGCGCCCGCACGAGCGCCGCCTCGATCCAACGTGGGATCTCGAGCGCGGTGGGCGGTGCGGCGTCGTCGGGGCGCGCGAGCTTGCGCAGCACCGCGTTCGTCAGCGACGCGAGGTGACCCCGCTCGGCACGCACGAGCTCCACCGCCTCGTTCACCGCGGCGGAGACGGGGATCCTCGGTTGATGACGGATCTGGAACGCCGCGACGCGCAGGGCGGCGCGCACCCAGGCGTCGAGCTTCGCGGGTCGATCGAGGTGCGCGTCGAGCGCGGCGTCGATCGACGGAAGCACGCGGAGGGTCCCGTAGGTCAGGCTCGTCGCGAGCGCGGCGTCGCGGGCGTCGAGACCGGAGCGGGCGAGCGCGGCGTCGAGGGTCGGGGTCGCCCACGCGCCGTCGGTCGCGACGCGATGCACCACCTCGGTCGCCACGGCGCGCGCGGAGCTCCGACGTCTCGGACGCGCGCGATCGACGCGTGACTTCGGGTTCGTCACTCGAGCACCTCGTGATCGATCGTGCGCACCTCGGTCGCGCGTGGCGCGCCGCCGAAGCGACGCGTGAGATCGTTCTTCAGCGCGAGGGCCATCAACGCGAGCAGCAGGACGAGACCGACGTACGACGCGATCGTCCGGACGCGCCGCGGCACCGGCCGTCGCGTCACCGCTTCGACGAGAAAGAACACGAGGTGTCCGCCGTCGAGCAACGGCACGGGCAGCAAGTTGATGAGCCCGAGGTTCACGCTGACGAACGCCATCAGCGTCAGGTAGCTCGTGCTGCCTTCGCGCGCGGCTTGGCCGGCGACGTCGAAGATCATCAGCGGGCCACCCAGCGTCTCCACGCCGAGCCGACCTTGGAGCAGGCGCACGACGGAGTAGAGCGTGAGCGAGACCATCTCGCCCGTGCTCTCCCACGCGCGCACGGCGGCGCTCCGCACCGGGCTCGGGTTCGGCACCGGATCGCCCACCCGCAGCGGCGATCCGCCTTCGAGCCCGATCACCACGCGCTCGAAGCGTTGCCCGTGCTCGTTCGTGCCGACCTCGCGGGGCCAGCGAAGCTCACCTTCGCGCAGCGTGTCGCCGTGTCGCCACTGGAGGCGGTGCGCGCTTCCGCCCGAGCTCTCGATCTCGGAGAGGAAGCTCGCGAACAGACGCACGGGCCGACCGTCGAGGCTCACCAGCCGATCGCCCGCGCGAATCCCGAGGGCCGCCTCCGCGGAGCCGGCGCGCACGTGGCGGACGTAGAGATCGGCGGGCTCGAGGCCGGCCCGAAGCGCGCCGCTGCCCGCGCCCGGCTGGGGCGTGACGTGCGCGACGTGAGGCCGAAAGAGCTCGATCGCGCCGAGCCCTCCGAGCGCCTCCGCGTGACGCGTCGGCCGCAGATACGTGATCGGCACCGCGCTTCGTTGCTCGCGGAACGCGTCGTCGAGCTCGCGCCACGCGGACACCGGTCGGCCCGCCACGGAGACCACGAGATCGAACGTGCGAAGCCCTGCCGCCTCCGCGGGCGAGCCCGGAATCACGCCCACGAGGTTCGTCGGCTCGTGAGGCACCACACCGAGCCGACCGACGACCTCCGCGCGCTCGAGATCGAGCGTCCGAGTCACTTCGCTCGGCGTGACGATCTCTTGGTGCACGACGCCGTCGCGCGCGACGAAGAGCCGCAGCGGACGGTTCGGGCTGCGCCGCACGGCCTGGGTGAGCTCTTCGAAGGACGAGATGGTGTCGAAGCCGACCGCGAGCACCCGATCCCCGGGCAGCAAGCGTCCGTCGGCGGCGAGCGTCGGGTAGACGGTACCGATGGTGGGCGGCGTGAGCTCGTTTCCCCCGAGGAAGACGAGGAAGAACACCGCGAGCGGGAAGACGAGGTTCATCATCGGTCCCGCGAGCACGATGACCACGCGCTTCCAGAGCGACTGCGCGCCGAAGCTCCGCGCGTGGTCCGCGGGATCGATCACGTCGGCGGGGCTCTCGCCGAGCATCTTCACGTAGCCGCCGAACGGGAACGCCGCGAGGACGTACTCGGTGTCGCCGAGGCGTTTGCCGATCAGCTTCGGGCCGAAGCCCACGCTGAAGCGCAGGACCTTCACGCCGAAGGCCTTCGCCCAGACGAAGTGGCCGAGCTCGTGCACGAAGATGAGCGCGCCGACGAGCACGACGAAGTAGACGAGATCCACGCGCGGAGGTCATAGCGCGCGACGGACGCGGCGCGAGCCGAGCGGCACGCACGCGCGGGTGGTCGAGCACGGGCGGGTGAGCAAGGGCGGACGAATCGGATCGTCCGCGGCCGCGTGGACGAAACGCGCGCGACCCCTCGCCGCGCGCGTTGCGTCCGACGCGTCCGTCACTCGACGACTTCGTAGCTCGCGGACGAGAGCTCGACGCCCGCCGCGTCGTAGACGACCACGCGGTAGCGACCGGGCCCGCGCGTGCCGGTGCGCGCGAGCGTGCGGTAGCGCGGCTGCGCGGGGATGGTGAGCTCGACGCCGCCGGAGCCGGTGGCGCCTTCGCGCACGAACGCGACGCGGATCGTGGTCTCGGTGCGCGACGGGTTGTTCAAGCGGATGGTCGCGAAGACGCGGCCGTCGGAACGCGAGAAGCGGTTGGTCGGCTCGACGGGGGTGCCTCCTTCGACACCCTTCGAGAGCACGAGCTCGGTGATCTCCAGGCCCGAGGCGGACGCAGTGGCACCTCCTTCAGCGCCTCCTTCCTGGGCGGCGAGCGGCCACGCGACGGTGGCGAAGACGAGCGAGACGAAGACGAACGAGAAGAACGAACGCATTGGATACCCCCTGTGCGCGGGAGCGTGCCTCGATTCCGGGGGGCGATGCGAGGCGGTCGCGCGCAGCCTCGAGAACACGCGGCGCTCGAGCCGCGCTTCCCCGCTCTCTGCTCGAGGAACGAGAACGACGAGCTCCGCGGAAGGTCACCGCGCGCCGCGCGTACCTGTGTGTATGCTCCCCGCGCTCGCTCCTCTCGAGGGCGGGCGACCGCACCGAGGATCTCATCGCAGGATCTCATCGCACCGAGGACCCATGGCTCGAACCCTCGTCGTCTCGCTCGGTGGTGCGCAGAGCACCTTCGATCTCGCCAAGCTCGATCGCTCCAAGCTCTACGGCCAACGCAAACGTGTGCCGCTCGATCCCGAAGGTCGCCCCTGCACGCGCGCGGCCCTCACCGACGACGGCTCCTTCCTCGTGCAGTCCGGCATGTCGTCGCAGGGCTACTTCGACGCGGCGGGGACGTGGATTCCGAGCAAGGAGCTCGTCGCGCTCGACGCCGACGGGAACCCGCTCCCGCAGATCCCTTCGACCCTCGGGGTCGAGCAGCCGCTGAAGGGACCGGTCGCGCCCGATCGCCTGCTCGATCTGCGCGTGCAGAGCGTCTACGCGCTCGACCCGCTCGCGGTCGACGACGCGCTGAAGCGCTCCCTCCTCGCGGGCGACGTCTACGAGGTGACCTTCAACTACCGCGCGGACTACCACGCGCAGAGCGCGTTCCTCCTCGCGAACGAGGCGGGCGAGCTCTTCGCGATGGTCGGTGACGTCGCCGATCCCGCGTGGCGCGATCCCGAAGAGCGGATCCCGACCTTCGAGGCGGACGACGAAGAAGAGCACGGCGACCTCGACTTCGAAATGTTCTGACGTCGGCTGGTCACACCGCGCCCCCTCGCACCCCTCGCACCGCTCGCACCCGCGTCACGTCGCACGAGGACTCCGATGCCCGCACCGCAACGCAAGCTCCACCTGACCAACTCCAAGGGCCGCAACGCCACCATCGTCTTCGGGAGCGTGAAGCCGCCTTCTCCGCCGAAGCTGGGGGTTCCCGGCAGCGAGGTGCGCTTTCTGCGCTTCTTCGCCGCGACGCCCACCACGCTGCACGAGGCGCTGCAGACGCAGCTCGGCGAAGACTACGCGCAGGCGCTGATCGACGGCGATCCCGAGGTCGACTTCGAGCGCGTGGGGCGCGAGATCGGCGAGACCTCGAAGGTCTTCCTCTCCGCGGACGGGAAGGTCCTCCACGCGGCGCCGCGCGAGGTCGAGCTGATCCTCGATCCGGACGGAAACGAGAAAGAGCGCCGCGACTGGGAAGACAAACAAGCGAACGTGAACGACGAGCTGCCGGTTCGTTGGACGGGCCGCAAGATGCCGAAGAAAGAGGCGGTGCGGAAGTTCGTGTTCAGCCGGACCATCGAGCTCGCCCACGTCGACGGCCTCACGTACGACTACCTCTACGCGATGGCGCAGGAGCTCGCGGAGGAAGACGCGTTGATGCTGATGGGCGGTGGGCCGAAAGGGCGGGATGCGCTGGTGTTCCAGACCAACGGGACGCCGTACCGCGCGTTCCTCGAAGGCCGGGTGGACGGCCCGCGCTACAAGCTGCTGCTCCACCTCTCGAACATGGAGCTCAAACGACCCAGCGCGGCCTCGGGCGGAGCCTCGGGAGGCAAAGGCGCGTCGAAGGAAGACGGAGGTGAGTCGTGAGCGGGCTCTTCGATCGGAGCAAGGCCGAGCCCATGGGCGCCGGCACGTTCTCGCCGGCGGGCAGCGTGCTCGACCCCGAGCTCGCGAAGCTGCTGAGCGGCTACAAACGCACCATCGCGAGCCGCTACCGGAGCCTCGGCCCCGACGAGCTCGACGAGCTCCCGCCGGGCGGGCTCTACGTCTCGCCGAAGATCGACGGCGAGCTCTGGTTCCTCGTGGTCGACGGTGACGAGCTCGCGCTCTGCGCCCCGAACGGCAAGGTCGTCTCGGGCGACGTTCCCGTGCTGGTCGAGGCGCGCAAGCTCGTGGTGCCGCGCGCGAAGGGGCGCCTCGTGCTCGCGGGCGAGCTCTTCGCCGTGCGCAAGGGTGGGCGCCCGCGCGTCGGCGATCTCGCCAAGGCGATGGGCGGCGGCGCGAGCGCGGACGTCGAGCGCATCGGCTTCCACGTCTTCGACCTGCTCACGGGCGGCGACGCCACCAACCCCGGCCCCATGCCCGAGTACGGCGATCGGCTCGAGGCGATGCGGCGCCTCTGCGAAGGCGGCAAGCGCCTGCAGGCGATCCGCACCGAGGACGCGACGGGGGCAGAGCGCGTGCGCGAGCTCTTCGCGGAGTGGGCCGAGGGCGGCAAGGGCGAGGGCGTCGTCGCGCGCAGCAAGGATCTCGGCCGCATCCACAAGATCAAACCCTTCTTCACCCTCGACGCGGCGGTGGTCGCGTTCACGGTGCGCACCGACGAGCCCACCCAGGTGCGCTCGCTCCTGCTCGCGGTGATGAAGGAGAACGGTCAATTCCAGATCATCGGCAGCTGCGGGAACATGGGCAGCGGGGATCTGCGCTCGGATCTCTTCGCGAAGCTCTTCGCCGACGTCATTCCGTCGGGATACAGCCACGCGAGCAGCAGCGGCGCGCTCTTTCAATTCGTGAAACCGACGATGGTCGTCGAGGTGAAGGTCACGGATCTTCAGGCCGAGGACAGCGACGGCAAACCGATCAAACGCATGGTCCTCGAGCTCGCGCCGAACGCGGAGCGCTGGGTCGCGGTCGCGCCGATGACGGGCGTGAGCATCCTGCATCCGGTGCTCGAGCGGGTGCGCGACGACAAGAGCGTGAACCCGGTCGACGTGCGCGCGGGCCAGGTGCTCGAGCGCGTCTTCCTCGAAGACGTCGACAAGAAGGCGGAGCGCGTCGAGCTCCCGAAGAGCGAGGTGCTCGACCGCCGCGTGTGGACGAAGGTCACCAAGGGCCAGACGGCGGTTCGGAAGCTGCTCGTCTGGAAGACGAACAAAGAAGGCGCCGATCCGCGCTTCGCGCCCTACGTCGTGCAGTGGACCGACTACAGCGCGGGCCGCAAGGAGCCGCTCCAGCGCGAGGTGCGCCGCGCGCCGAACGTCGACGTCGCGCGATCGATCGCGGAGTCGATGATCGCGGAGAACGTGAAGAAGGGCTGGAACGAGGTCTGATCGACGGCTGCGGCTGACGTCCGCGGCGTGAACGGGTCCGCGGCGTCCGCGGCGTGAACGAGCGCCGCAGCCTCTTCGGAGCCTCCCCGCGTGCTATCTCTCGTGCGCGAATGGCCCGTCGCCGAAACCTGCGATCGATCTCGACGCCGATCGTCCTCGGGGCGGTCAGCGTCCCGCTCGCGATCGCGCTCCTCGTCGGCTGGACGCTCCTCATCGCGGAGAACCTCTCGACGCGCACCGACATCGCGCTCGACGTCTGGCTCCTCGTCATCGGCGCGATCTCCTTCGTGGTGATCGCCGCGGTGCTCGTGCTCTTCAGCTACTACCTCGCGCGCGAGATTCTCGAGGTGCGGCGGCAGGACTCCTTCATCGACTCCGTGACGCACGAGCTCAAGAGCCCGCTCGCGAGCCTTCGCCTCTGCCTGGAGACGCTGGCGCGTCCGGATCTGCCTGCCGGAACGCGCGAGCACTTGCGCGAGATGATGCTCGGCGACGTGGATCGCCTCTCGAGCTTCATCGACGACGTGCTCCAGGCGAGCCGCCTCGCGAACATGGATCAGGTCGGCGTGAGCGTGAGCGAGATCGACTTCGTGACGCTCGCGACGGAGATCGCGGAGGGCGTGCGCACGCGGCGCAAGCTGCCCGAGCGCACGGTGCGGGTGGAGGCGGAGCCGGGGTTCCGTATCGTCACCGACGAAGCTTCGCTCACGATCGTGCTACGCAACCTCGTGGACAACGCCGTGAAGTACTCGGGTCCCACGGTCGACGTCGTCGTACGCGCGCACCGCGACGACAAACAACGCGCGGTGATCGAGGTGGTCGATCACGGCATCGGCATCGACCCCGCCCATCGCTCGGCGGTCTTCCAGCGCTTCTACCGCGTGCAGAGCCCCGAGGTCCGCGAGCGAAAAGGCACCGGGCTCGGGCTCTTCGTGGTGTCGGCGCTCGTGAAGAACCTCGGCGGGACGGTGGACGCGATCTCGGAGGGGCTCGGCAAGGGGACGACGATGCGGGTGGTGCTTCCGTCGGACCAAGAGGCGAAGTCGGTCGCGAACGAAGAGGTGCACGCATGACGAGCCGATTGCTCGTGGTGGAGGACGAGGAGCATCTCGCGGCGGGGCTCAAGCTGAACCTCGAGCTCGAGGGCTACGGGGTCGACGTCGCGGTCAGCGCGCGGGCGGCCTCGGAGCGGCTCGTCGAGGCGGCGCAAGGGGTCGGCTACGACGCGATCGTGCTCGACGTGATGCTCCCGGATCTCGACGGCTTCGAGCTGTGTCGACGCCTGCGCGAAGCCGGCAATTTCGTACCCGTGATCATGCTGACCGCGCGCTCGAGCGCCGAGGATCGCGTGCGCGGGCTCGAGGCCGGCGCCGACGACTACATGGTCAAACCCTTCTCGCTCGAGGAGCTGCTCGCGCGCGTGCGCTCGGTGCTGCGTCGTCGCGCGTGGGAAGGGGGTCGCCGCGCCACTCCGTCGCTCGGCGCGAAGATCGTGGCGTTCGGGCGCGCGCGCATCGACTTCGACACGCACGACGTCGCGGTGGCGGGAGAGTCGCTCAAGCTCACGCAGCTCGAGCTCGACCTGCTGCGCTACTTCATCGACAACCCGCAGCGGGTCCTCTCGCGCGAGGAGCTGATGGAGAAGGTCTGGAAGCTCCGCAACTACTCGTACACGCGCACGGTCGACAACTTCATCGCGCGACTCCGCAAACACTTCGAGGAAGACGCGACGGATCCGAAACACTTCCTGAGCGTGCGCGGCGCCGGCTACAAGTTCGTCCCCGATCCGTGAGCGCGGCGCTTGCACTCCGCGAGCAAGAGCGCGAGTGCGCGTGGCGCGTGATCACGAGGCGCGTCCACACGACCGGAGACGCGCGCCATGCTCAACGCGACGGCGCCGCCACCGTCACGCTCACGTCGACCTCGTCGTGCAGCATGCTCCCCACCGAGCAGTACTTCTTCACACCGAGCGTGGCGGCGCGCGCGAGCTTCGCTTCGTCGACCCCGGGCGCCTCGAAGTGGATACGGATGCGCTCGAAGACCGCGGGCGTCGCGTCCTTCCGATCGCCCTCGATGCGGATCGTCAGCTCGCGAAGGTCTTCCTTCTGCCGCGTCACGATCAGCACCACGTCCATCGCGCTGCACGCCGCGAACGAGACGAGGAAGAGCTCCATCGGGCGCATCGCGCCGTCGCCCGCCGCGAGCGGACCCGACTTCGGCAGCACCTCCGGATCTTCCACACGCTCCAGGATGCGCGCCTCCAGATCCGCCGAGCCCGCGACGCGCACGCGCTGACCGCGCTCGTTCTCGGCTTCGAACGTCGACACTCCCACCCGGCGCAGGACGATCTTCATCACGACTCGAGCTCCTTCATCGGACACCCACCGACGTCGTCGCGTGCGAGGTCTTGCCGCGGACGACGCTGCGTCTCACGTGAGGACGTCGCGTGACGTCCTCGCGTGACGACGTCCTCACGCGATGTCACACGATCTCCAGCTCGCCGAGCCCCTCGTCGCCGAGGCTCGCGTGGTCGGGCGCGAAGAGATCCGACGAGAGGTACCGATCGCCGCGGTCGCAGAGGATGCAGACGATCACCCCACGATCGAGCTCGCTCGCGACCTTCTGCGCGGCCCACACCGCGCCGGCCGCCGACACTCCGACGAAGAGCCCCGTCTTCGCGGCCAGCTCGCGCGCCTTTCGCTCCGCCGCGTCCTGTTCGACGTCGACGACGCGGTCCACGCGTTCGGGCTCGAAGATCTTCGGGAGATACTCGCGCGGCCACCGGCGAATCCCCGGGATGCGCGAGCCCTCGGTCGGCTGGCAGCCCACGATCTGCACGCGCTCGTCCTGCGACTTCAAGAAGCGCGAGACGCCCATGATCGTCCCCGTGGTGCCCATCGCAGAGACGAAGTGTGTGATCTCGCCGCGGGTGTCCGCCCAGATCTCGGGGCCCGTGGTCTCCACGTGCGCCCGCCAATTGTCGGGGTTCGCGAATTGATCGAGCATCCGGTAGCCGCCTTTGGCGACCCGCGCGTGCGCGAAGTCGATGCAGCCCTCCATGCCCCCCTCGGCCGGCGTGAGCACCACCTTCGCGCCGAACGCGCGCATCGTCTGCACCCGCTCCGCGGTGCTGTTCGCGGGCATCACGAGCTCGATGCGGTAGCCACGCACCGCCGCGATCATCGCGAGCGCGATGCCGGTGTTGCCGCTCGTCGGCTCGATCAGCGCGACGTCCGGACCGAGCTCGCCGCGCTCCTCCGCGCGCCGAATCATCGACCACGCCGGGCGGTCCTTCACGCTCCCGCCCGGATTGTTGCCCTCCATCTTGCCGAGGATGCGGACCTTCGGGTTGGGGGAGGGCAGGGCGACGAGCGGGGTGCCGCCGATGCGATCGGTCAGGGTCGGCATCTCGGGGTGCATCGTGCGCACCTTGTGCTGCCAATCGGGTGGGCGGCAAGTGCGGACCGGCGCTCGCGCCCGAGCGTGATGCTCGGCGCCGCGAGACCTCTGGAGCTCGCTCCGAGCCCGCTCGGCTCACGGCGTCGCGTCGCGCACACAACCCTGCGAGCTCGCCCCGTGCGCTTGCTCTTCCGCCTGTTCGAGGCTCGGCGGCACCTCGAGCCCCCCGCTCATCAGCGCCATCCGCAACGCCGTCAGCGTCGCTCCCAGACACGGCGCGACTCTTTCGTAGGCGGCATCGCCTCCTTCCGCCCACATCTCCAGGGCGGCCTCGGTCGGCGCGAGCCAATCGTGGGCGTCACGTAGCGCTGTCTGCACCTCGTGCGACTCCCCTCCCGCGGTGCTCCCCTCGTCGGTCACGGCCGTCTCCACGTCGAGCAGCGCGCGCGAGGTCAATCGAACCGTGTCTTCCGCGTAACTCTTCTGGCCATCCGAGCATCCCAGCCCCAGAAGGGCGCAGGTTCCGGCGAGCGCGACCGCCCAAACCTGCAAGAGTCGCCTCCCGCCTCCCGAGCTCCCTCCTTCACGAGCCGGGTCACCGAGCCCCCCACGAAGCCTCCTCGACGTCGTCCACCATGCGAGAGCCCCGACCCCACGCCGCCGCGCGTCGTTCATCCGAGGAGCCTACGCTCCGGCGCGCGCCCCGCGAAGGCTGGACCGCTGCGACGGCCCCTCGTAGGCTGCCGGAAGCTCCGTTCGTCATGACGCCGCCCAAGCAGTACCGCGCGCTCGAAGAGGCCATCGACGCCGTGGCCGCGAGCTACGACCGCGACCAGCCGATCGACAACCTCGAGAGCGCGGCGCTCCCGAACAAACAGCGCTGCATCGACGCGCTCGCCGAGCTCCAGCCCGTGCTCTACATGGGCTTCTACGCGACCCGCGCGCTCAACCGCGACAACCTCCGCCACGCGATCGCCGAGCGCATGTACCGCGCGCACGACCTACTGGTGGAGCAGATCGAACGCGCGCTGACCTACCAGAACTGGGATGGACGCTGTGCGGAGTGCCCGCCGCCCGGCAGCGGCGAGGACATCGTGCTCCGCCTCTTCGCCGCGATCCCCGAGATCCGGCGGGTGCTCAACTCCGACCTCGAGGCGGCCTTCGAGGGCGACCCCGCGGCGGAGAGCATCGAAGAGATCGTCTTCTCCTACCCGAGCATCACCGCGATCACCGCGTATCGCGTCGCGCACGAGCTGCACCGCGCGAAGGTGCCGATGATCCCGCGCATCCTGTCGGAGTGGGCGCACGGCAAGACGGGCATCGACATCCACCCCGCGGCCGAGATTGGCGAACGTTTCTTCGTCGACCACGGAACCGGCGTCGTCGTCGGCGCGACGGCGGTGATCGGCAACAACGTGAAGCTCTACCAGGGCGTGACGCTCGGCGCGCTCTCGGTGCCGCGCCGCGGTGAGAACTTCAAGCGCCACCCGACCCTCGAGGACGACGTGACGGTGTACGCGCACGCGACGATCCTCGGCGGCGACACCGTGATCGGACGCGGCAGCGTGATCGGCGGCAACGTCTGGCTCGTGCAGAGCGTACCGCCGGGCTCGAAGGTGTTCGGGCGCCCACGCGGCAAAGACGAGAACGCGTCGAACGAGTGAGCCCGCGACGGAGTGCGCGGCGGTCGCGCGACGCTGGTCGCAGGACGCTGCTTGCACGCTGGTCGCCCGACGCCGCGCAGGACGCTGGTTGCCCGACGCTGGTCGCACGGCGACGTCTGCGCGCGGCGGCACCGCACCGTTGCGCGCATCGGCGGATGCGCTCGCCCACACGCTCGGAGTATCCTCCGCGCCGATGTCTCGGCGTGTGGGTCGGCAGACACGAGCTGCCCGGCGTTCGGCGCTCGTATGCCTACTGGCGACGAGCGCGTTCGCATCGATCTGCGCGGCGCCCACGACCCACGCGCAGTCCACGCGGACGCCCAGCCTGCAGAGCGCGGAAGCCTCGCTCGAGAACGCGGAGTTCGAGGGCGCGCTCGTCGCGCTGGAGGCGCTCGCCTCCGACGAGAGCCTCGGCTTCTCGCGCGACGAGCTCGCGCGGCTCCTGCGTCTGCGCGCGGTCGCGCTCTCCGCGCTCGGCCGCGACGACGACGCGCGCACCTCGTTGCGCGCGCTCTCCACGCTGCTCGAAGGCGCGGAGCCGGGCGCGTTGCCGCCGACCTTGCTCTCGGTCTACCGCGAGGTGCGCGACGAGACGCCGCTCTCGGTGCGCGTCGCCCTCGTGCGCGACGTGGGAGAGCAGGTGCGGGCCAGCGTGGTGGTCGAAGGCGATCCGGCGGGGCTCGTGCGGCACCTCGTCTTGCGCTGCGCGATCGGCGAGAACGAGGTCGCGCGCACCCGCGGCGATCGGCTCGTGGTTCGTGCGGCGGACGGCCTGAGCTGCGCGGTCGACGCGGTGGGTCCCGCGGGCCACCCGCTCGCGCACCACGAGACACGTTGGGTGGGCGCGGCCGGTGACGACGCGTGGAACCCATACGAAGAGCCGCCTCCGCGTCGTCGGATCGGCGCGCTGGTCGGCGGGCTCGTCGCGGCGGTCACGGTCGTCGTCGGTGCGGTCGTGCTCGGCGTGATGCTCTCGCAGCGCGGCGCCGGCCTCGACGGACCGACGTGGGAGGACGGACCGTGAGCGTCGACGTGAGCGCGCCTGTCTTCCTACGGACCGTGCGCGTCCTCGTGCTCGCGCTCGTCGTCGGCGCGCTCGGCTGCGCGGAGCGGACCCCGTGGATCTTCCGCCCCGGCGAAGGCGTCGCGACCCCGACGATCGTGCGCGCGGAGGTGCACCCGGCCGAAGTCTGCGAGCGTGGCTGCGCGGTGCAGATGCCGCCCCTCTACTGCGGCCTCTTCGTGCCTCCGGGGCCCGGCCCTCGACCGAGCGGGCTCTCCGAGAGCACGCGGTACTGCTTCGTCGGCACCGCCTTCGACGAGACCGGCGTCGCCTTCGCGCGGGGCTGCGTGCTCGGGCGCATCGGCGACGAGACGCCCATCGAAGTGCAGCTCGATCCGGCCGTCATCTCCGAGCGCCCCTCGTGCTCGCCGCGCGACGCGGGCCTGCCCGACTCGGGCCCGCCGACCGACGGCGGCCACGACGCGGGCCCACCCGACGGCGAGATCCCCGACGCTCCGATCGACGCGCCGGAGCCCGACGCGGGACCTGGTCCCTTCTTCCTCACCGTACGCACCGGCTCCGGCGGCGGCCTCGACGTCGTGCTCCGACTGCCCGGCGTGATCCGCACCTGGGACATTCCCTCCGAGGTCTCGTCCTTCACGATCCCCGACGAGCTCCCACGCGGCACGGTGGTCAGCTTCGTGCCCAAACCCTTCTGGACCAACGGCCACGTCGAGTGGACGGAGGATCCGCCGAGCGAGTGCGCGGTCGGTGAGATCTGCACCTTCGAGGTCTTCCGAAACCGTACCGTCGGCGCGCGCTTCGACGATTGTCCGGCGGGCGGTGTGTGTGGTGACTTCGACGGTAACGGCGTGGTCGAACAGACCGACGCGGACGCACTCCGCGACGCGCTCTCCAACCGCTACGCGGAAGGCTGCGCCTTCTGGCGCGGCGACGTGGCGGACGCGCGACGCACGCTGAGCCCCGAGGACGCGACGCGCATCGAGGACGTGTTGAGCTCGGGGGGCACGCTGAGCTGCGACCCGCCGCTCTGAACGAGCGCACCGCTCCGCAAGAGAGCAGCGCTGAACGAGCACCACTCCGAAAGAGCACCGCTCCGAAAGGGCACCTCCGAAAGGGCACCTCCGAAAGGGCACCTCCGAAAGGGCACCGCCGCTGAGCGCGCCGCACGAGCACCGCTCCGAACGCCGCACGGCCACCTCGCGACCGCGTGCTATCACCGCGACGTGGCCCACCCGCGCACGCGGCGTCTCCTCGTCGCCCTCGGCGTCCTCACGCTCGCGACACTCGGCGTGACCCTGCATGCGTGCTCGAGGCGGCTCGACGACGCCGCGCTCGCGTCTCGGCGTGCGGCGGTGCGCGCGGTCGGATCCGCGGATCTCGCGCTCTCCTCGAGCGCGCGTTGGATTCGTCACCCGAGCCAGGTCGAGCTCGCGGCGCCCTTTCAGGACGGCCCCGCGAGCTTCGACACGGATCCCGCGGGCGCGATCGTCGGCCCGCCGGTGGAGGCGCGATGAAGCGTCAGCGCGCGCTCCTCGAGTACGCGCTCGGCGGTTTGCGTCGCCGCGCGGGCAAACACCTCGCGATGACGATCGGCCTCGCGTTCGTGGTCGGTCTCTACGCTAGCGCGCTCTTCCTGGCGGAGTCGCTGCGCGAGGTGTGGCGCACGTCGCTGGTCGAAGCGCCGGACCTCGTGGTGCAGCGCATGGAGGGCGGGCGCCCCGCGTTGATCGAAGAGTCCGTCGCGCGTGGATTGATCGCGGAGGGAACGCCGGGCGTGCGCGCGGTGGAGCCGCGGGTATGGGGATATCTGTTCGTGGAGGCGATCGCGGCGAACGTGACGATCGTGGCGGGCGCGGCGGAAGCGAACGCGGTGGGGGAGGGCGACGTCGGGCTCGGGACCGAGACTGAGACCGAGACGGAGACCGAGACGGAGACGGAGACGGAGACGGAGACGGAGACGG
>CALJLK010000044.1 GCA_937982655.1 uncultured Sandaracinus sp. | reverse complement strand
CCTCGGGGCTTCATGCCCCGTGGGGGAGGGTCTGGCGACAGACCCTCGGAGAAGCCGAGAAGACGCCGACCAAGAAGGGCGCACGACGGCCGCAAAGCGGCTCAACGTGGCGCACCGCTCCCGACGCTCCCGACGGTTCGCAAGCCGCGTGCCTCGGAACGGACCCGAGAACGTCGCTCCGCTCGCCAGGCTGCTACCCTCGCCGCGATGTTCCCGCGCCTCGCCGACGTGCCGACGCCTTGGGGCTCGCTCGTGGTGCAGACGCACGGCGCGCTCCTCGCGCTCGGGCTCGTCCTCGGCTGGTACCTCTTCACCCACCCGCCGCACGCCTGCTCCCCCCGCGAGCGCGGCCGCGTCTTCCTCGCCCTGGCCCTCGGCGGTCTGGTCGGCGGCAAGCTCGTGCGCGCCGCGAGCGTGGGCGGCGTCTTCTTCGAAGGGGGCCTCGACGCGCTCGGCGTGATGCTCGGCGCGACCTTCGTGCTCTGGCTCGCCCGCCGCGATCTCGCGACCCTCGCGGCTCCGATCGGCGCGCTCGTGGCCGCCGCGATCGCCCTCGGCGAGCACCTCGGGGGCGCGCGCTTCGGGGTCGTCGCGACCGAGCCCGCGTGGCTCGTGGTGCGACACCCACGCTGGGCGGACAGCCTCGGATCACCCGCGTTTCGTGAGCATCTCGCGCTGGGACGCCTCGAGCCCGACGCCACCGCCTCGCTTCCGACCCTGCCCGTCCCGCTCCTCGACGCCGCGCTCGCGCTCGCGCTCTTCGTGGTCACGCTGCGCCGCCCGCGTCGGGGGCCGGCGATCGTGCTCGGCCTCTACGCGCTCGGTCGCCTCGGGCTCGATCGCCTGCGTCACGATCCGTCGATCGTCGACGCCGTCGCCGCGTGCGCGCTCCTCGCGGTGGCTGCGCTCTCGCTGCGCGCACGAGCGCAAGTCGACGCGAACGTGAAGCCAAACGCCGCCGCCCCCGAAGACGTCGGCGACGCCACGGCGCGGCCCTGAGCGCGTCGACCCCGATCGCATCGACCGTCGACGACGCGAGCACCGACGGAAAGGTCGCGCCGCCGAATCCTCGTTCGGGGACACCCTCTCCCGTGTCAGCCTGCGGCAATGAGCGACATTCGCTTCGTGCTTCGATCGGGCCTCTCGAGCTCCAACGACACGAGCCCGCGACGTTCGATCCCCGTCGCGCTCTTCGCGCTCGCCCTCGCGGCCCTGCTCGCGTGCGGTGACTCCAGCTCCGGCGACGACGACGCGGGACGCCCCGACGGCGCGATCGATGGCGCGCTCGCGTGCACCGACGACGTCGACTGCGACGACCGCGACTTCTGCACCGGCGAAGAGCGCTGCGTCGAAGGGGCGTGCGTGGCGGGCGTCTCGCCCTGCGGAGCCGGCACCCGCTGCCTCCCGGTCGAGCGACGCTGCGAGCTCGGCTGCACGACCGACGAGGACGGCGACGGCGCGATCGCGCGCGAGTGCGGCGGCCCCGACTGCGACGACACCGACGCACGACGTCGCCCCGGCGCGACGGAAGTCTGTGACGACGAGCAGCTCGACGAAGACTGCGATCCGACGACCTTCGGCGGACGTGACGCCGACGGAGACGGCGTCGAGGACGCGCGCTGCTGCAACGTGATCGGCGGCTTCGCGCGCTGCGGCACCGACTGCGACGACAGCCGCGCCGACGTGCGCCCCGGATCACCCGAGGTCTGCGACGACGTCGACACCGACTGCGACGGGTCGATCGACGAAGGTGTCTCCTACACGCTCTTCGTCGACGACGATCGCGACGGCTTCGGCGACGTCGACTCCCCGAGCGAGCGCGCGTGCCGCTTCGTCCCCGGCCGCGCGATCGTGGGCGAGGACTGCGACGACACGAACCCCGACGTGAGCCCGGGCGCGGTCGACGTGTGCAACGGCGTCGATGATGACTGCGACACTCGGATCGACGAAGGCGCCGAAGCGCTCTGCCACCTCGGCGACGGAATCGCCGAAGCCGCGTGCGTGCAGCTCGAGGGCGAGCCCGCGCCGCGCTGCGTGATCACGCGCTGCGAGCCGGACGTGCTGGACTGCGACCTCGACCCCGCGAACGGCTGCGAGATCGCGTACTGCACGGATCCCTCGTTCTGCGCGGGCTGCGCGTGGGGCACCGATCGGACCGCCTACGAGTGCGACCCTGCGACCACGTGCCGCGACGGGGCCTGCTTCCCCTCCCCGTCGTTCATCTTCTCGCGCGACTTCAACGTTCGAAACCTCTCCGGCAACGCCATCGCGGACGCGAGCATCACGCTGCAGCGCACCTGCTCGCGCACCGACACCACCACCACGAACGCGGGCGGCAACGCGACGCTCGTGTGGCAGAACCGCAACCCACCCGCGCGCCACTACACCGTCTCCGCGGCGGGCTTCGCGACCCAGGTCGTCGACGACGCGGGCGCGTCGAGCGTGCAGATGATCCCCGACGGCGTGCTCGCGGAGATCCTCGCCGCGTCTCCCGTGCCCGTCGACCGACGCCTCGGCATCGTCGTGATCGACGGCGGAGACTTCGGCGACGTGTCCGAAGCGATCGACGGCCCCGTCTTCTCGTCGCCCGCGATCCCCGCGACGAGCTACACGATCCCGCTCAGCGGCGGCCGCACGCGCCAAGTCTTCGTCAACGTCCGCCCCGGCCGCGCCCGCGTGCGAGCGTTCGCCGCGGGAGACGGGCGCGTGGTCGTCCGGTGCTGGTGGGACGCCGCACAAACGCGCCCCGCGCCGATCAGCCACGACGTCTTCGTGGGCCCGGACGCGATCGTGCATCAGAGGTTCGAGGTGTGCGGCGCGGCGGGAGTGGGGGGCTGACCGCTCCACCCGCGCGCCTCGTTGACGTCACCGCGGGTCGGGCGCGAAGTCGTCGAACATCCGCTGCTTCAATCGAGCACTTCGAACACCCTCGCCCCGATCGGCACGTCCTCCATCGTGGCCGTGGAAATCGGAGCACGAGCCGGAAGCCCTGCGGGCGGAAGTGCTCGAGTGAGAGCACGGCTTCCAACGTTCTTGTCGTTCCTCGGTGCTCGACGCGCGCGACGAGATCGCGCGAGCTCGCGACCGGGAAGCTCGGCTCGATCGGTGGCAGGACGACGAGGCCCCTCGTCTCGATCACGAACGATGCGTCGACGACGAGCAAGAGCTCGTCGCTCACTGCGCGAACTTGCCGCTCTGGAAGACGTGGCCGAGGAGCTGCTCCACCCGCGCGACGGCTTCGCGGGCGGGTTGGGTGCCGATGGCTTGCAGCGCGGCCTTGATCTCGTTGAGCGCCTTGAGGTGGCTGAAGAGCTGGATGTCGCTCATCGGGCGGTCGCTGGTGAGGAGATCGCGGATGCGGTTGATCTCGTCGATGAGGGCGTCGAGGCCGACGTCGATGGCGCCGAAGCGGCGCGCTTCGGGGTGCTCGCGGTACCAGGCTTCGAGGACGGGGCCGACGATGCCTTCGAGGATCTCGGATTGATCGAGGTTGTTCCAAGTGTGACGGATCACGAAGAAGTCGCTCGGATCGGCGGTGGGCCTTCCGTCGAGGAGCGCGCTCGCGGCGAAGAGCTTGAGGAGCTTGATCGCGCGGCGATCGGAGAGGCTCACGCCCTCGCTGCGGATCTGGAAGACCAGCCCCTTGTAGGCGGCGAGGAACTCTTCGGTGAACTGCATGCGGGGCGCGAAGCCGGCGTGGACGCGGTGCAGGTCCGCGCTCGAGAGCACCGGCTGCAGGCGGTCGTAGTTGCCGCTGATCTTGCTCGTCTCGTGGGCGATGCCCTTCAAGAGCAGGTCGTGGAAGTGGTAGCTGTCGAGGTTCTCGCTGCGCACGCGCAAGAGGAATCGGTCGAAGACCGCCATCAGATCTTCGTCGTTCGGGACCTCGTTGCTCGCGCCGAAGGCGCTGATGAGCGGGACCTTCACGACCTGGCCGCCCACCGTGTAGACGCGCTCGTTGAGCACGCTGAGCAGCGAGTTGAGGATGGCGGAGTTGGCTTTGAAGACCTCGTCGAGGAAGACGATCTCCGACTCCGGGAGCATCGACTCCGTGCGGCGTTTGTATTGACCTTCGCGGAAGGCCGCGATGTCGATGGGGCCGAAGATCTCGTTGGGCTCGGTGAAGCGCGTGAGCAGGTACTCGAAGTAGCTCGCCTGGACCAGCTTCGAGAACATCCGCACGAGCGCGGACTTCGCGGTGCCGGGCGGGCCGATGAGCACCATGTGCTCGCCCGCGAGCGCGGCGATCAACATCAAACGGATCGTCTCGGTCTTTCCGAGAAAGGTGCGCTCGAGGTGGCGGGCGACTTGCTGGAGCTTGGGCGCGAGGGTGGGGTCGATCACGGGAGGACCTCTCGGGGATCGATTCGAGATCGATCGAACGTTCGAATCATTTCTCGGTCGGCCGGGTCAGCGGCCGACGTGTCTATCCAGACACTTGCGAAAACGACGAAGCCGGTGCTTCGTGAAACGAGGGAGCGGGCGCGAGCGGCGCGGCCCGCGCGAAGATGCCTTTGGCGAAACCGACCGCGTCGTCGCCCGCTTGGGCACGACGCAGCTCCGAGCGCTTCACCACCCGCTCGAGATCCGACTCCGAGAGCTCGAGCAAGAACCCGAGTGAGCCCTCTTCTTCGGCGTGATCCACGAGCGCCGGCAGCACCGCCGCGAAGAGCTCTTCGTCGCCCACCGCCGGCTCTTCCTTCGGGCGGTGCCCCGTTCGCTCGTCGAGCACCTCGAGGAGCTGGAGCTCGGCCACGAAGGTGAGCGCGACGTAGAGGTACTGCGGCGAAGGATCCTCGGCGCCGATCACCCGCAACGCGTGGCCGAAGCTCGCCGCGACGCGCTCGGTGCCGCGTTTGACGAGCGCCTCGACGATCCCGTGGCGCAAGGTCGGATCGCTGAGCACCGCGAGGGTCGCGCGCGAGAAGACGAAGCGCGTCGAGAGCTCCGGCCGCACGAGCTGCGTGACGGGCGAGCGCGAGATCAGCGAGCGCAGCCGCGCGCCGAGCCGAAGCTCGGTGTCCGCGTCGCAGAGCTCGACCAGACCTTTTCGCGTGTGCTGTTGCCGCACGAAGCGCAACTTCGGCATCGCGACCACGTTCGCGGCGGGCGGTCGCCCGTAGAAGCGGTAGGTGTAGGCCCAGTTCTTCACCACCGTGTCCTCGCGCTCGAGCTCCAGGAGCCGGTCGAGGATCACGTGGCGCACGATCGCCTCTTCGCGCGAACGAGGGAGCGGCACCGCGTCGATCAGCGCGTCGACGAACGCGAGCACCTTGGTCCGCGCGCCGCGCGCGAACGCGCGATCGTGGGTCGGATCGGTGAGCCAGTAGAGATCGTGCGCCGCCATCGCGATCGCCATCGCGCCGCGCTCCGGGAAACGTAGGTGATCGGTGGGCACCAGCTCGCCCGCCGCCGCGTGCAGGCCTTCGAGCAGCGTCTGCTCGACGTCGGGCTTGGAGAGCGAGGCGAGCTCGAAGTGGTCGAGCAGCGCGGGCGGGAGCGGGCGCGTGAGCTGCGCGAGCAGCGATCCGTCGCGGTGTTTGGCGGACTCGTCGTCGAGCACGCTCGCCCCGAAGAGTGGCGCGAGGAAGCCGCCCGCGAAGGCTTCGTAGAGCTCCTGCCGCTTCTGCGCGTCGTCGGCCATCACTCGCCTTCGGGCTTGGTCGGCGGCGTTCCGGGGTCGTCCGCGTTCGGCACACCCCAGAGCGGGAAGCGGCGCGGCTCGTCGTACTGCAAGAGCGGCAGCGGCTGCTCGAGCTCGGCCGGACGCGACGCGCTCACGGGAGTCGCCGCGATCTCACGCAGCGCCTTGCGCGACACCGGACCGAACGCGCTCGCCGGCACCGCGCGCGGCAACGCGGTTCCGTCGGGCGCGGCCTCGAAGAAGACGTATGCGTCCGCGCGCTCGCGCACGAGCTCTTGGAGCACGTTCGGCGACACCGCGGGCACGATGGTGCTCCCGGAGGGCACGTAGATGCGCGGCGCGACCTCGGAGCAGAAGGTGCCGAGCGGGACCCCCTCGATGCCCTTGGCGTCGAGGAGGTAGAAACGTTCTTCGCCGACCGCGATGCGCAGCGCGGCGAGCGTGTTCGGCGGCAGCGCGTAGAGCAGACGCGCGAGCCACTCGCGCTGGGCGATCGGCACCACCGTCGCGGTCACCGCGCGCCAAGGATCGGTGCTGTGCGCGATGCGGAGCGGCAGCGCGAGGGTGAGCGCGCGGTCCTGACCCTGACCGCGCTTCGCGCTCACCGAGTGATCTTCTTCGACCGCGACGTTGGTGCGCACGAGCGAGCGCACCGGCGCAAACGGCGGCAGCGGATGCACGACCAGCACCTCGCCGTCGCCGCGGAAGAGGTGGAGCGTCTCGTCGTCGAACATCGACGCGCAGCTCTCGAGCGCGATGGGATGTTTGAAGCCGAGCTCGACCGCGAAGCTCTTGCCGATCGGCTCGAACACGTGGACGCCCGGGAGCGCAGCGAAGAGACGCGCGACGCGCTCGGGGGTCTCGCCGACGTCGAAGACGTAGAGGCGACGCGGGCGATCGTCGAAGGCGCTCTGCGAGGGCCACTCGGCGAGCGCGGCGCGCGCGGGGATCTGCCAGCGGAAGAGGTAGCTGAGGATCGCGCCGCCGACGCCGATCTCCGCGGTGGCCCAGAGCCGCTGCGGCAGCGGCGCGCCGCTCGAGAACGCCTGCGGCTGACGGTAGGGCTGCAGGCGGAAGACGAGATCGCGGAACGCGAGCTCGCGATCGAACGCGTACGCCTGGCGAAAGCTGTCGTGGTAGAGGACGAGGTCCGCGGGCTGATCGAGCAGCTCGAGGATGTCGTAGCCGAGCGGCGATCCGGAGTCGCGGTACTTCACGAAGTGACGCGAGGTGCCCGTGAAGACGAGCCCGCCCGCGAGCTTCGCGACGCCCGCGATGCGGTCCATGCGGTACGACGACTCGGCCGCCACGCTGAGCATCAGCTCGCGGGTCTTGAGCGGTGTGACGAGGCGGCGGAGCTGGAGCGTCGGGAGAAGCTCGTCGAGCGATCCTTCGTCGCCGTACGCGCGCAGGAACGCTACGAGACGATCGAGGCTCGGGAAGAGGACGAGGCCACGCTGCCCGAGCACCACGCCGCGCGCATCGGGCGCGACGCCGGGGGTCCGGAAGCGGGTCTGGTGCAGCGCGGCGCGCTCGAGCACGAGGGCACGGTACTCGGACCACGCCGGGGGATCCACGGTGTTGTGCGGGCGCTTCGATCGGCGGGCTCGGCGCGGCGCACGTGAAGCCTCGTCAAGTTGCGCGCGCGCCCCGAATGCCCAGCGTCGAGGGCCGTCCGTGCCCGCATGATCCGCCTCGGACTTCTCCTCTGCCTCTTCGGCGTCGTCAGCGCCTCGGACCTCGCGAACGCCCAGCCCCACCACGGTCACCACGAGCGACATGCGGACGAGGGTCACCGCGATCGGAACCGTGGACGCGATCGCCACGATCGGGACCGGTGGCGCGATCGACCGAATCATCCGGGACATCCGGGACGCCCAGGTCGTCCGGGGCATCCGGGACATCCCGGCGAGTACGGCCCGCCCGTCGATCTCCTCGCGCTCGCGCGTGCGTGTGAGCCGCACTTCGACGGAAGCGCGAACGAACGTCGGTGCGCAGAGACCATCCTCGCGCACCGACCGCGCTACGCACCCGAGCCGCTGATCGCGGCCTGTGCGGACGCCTTCGACGGAGACGAAGCCGAGCTCGCATGCCTCGGGACCGCCCTCGCGTCGTGGCACGATCCGTCGAGCCTCGTGCGCGCCTGCGAGCAGGGCTTCGATGGCGACGCGATGGAGCTCGCGTGCCTCCAAGCCTCCGTCGGCCGCCTCGACGAGACCCAGATCGCCGCGTGCGAAGCCACCTTCGACGGCGACGCGATGGAGCTTCAATGCCTGCACGACGTGGTCGGCGTCTCGCCCGCGGCGGTCGCCGCCTGCGAGCGCGCGTTCGACGGCGACGCGATGGAGCTCGAGTGTGTGCGCGCAGTCCGCGGCACGCGCTACGACCCCGCGCAGCTCGTCGCCTACTGCGAGCAGACCGAGGACGGCGACGCGAACGAGCTCGCGTGCCTCGGGCGCTTTCGATGAGTCGCGAGCTCTGCGCGGCTCGGTCGCGCGGTAAGCGTCAGCTGGATGGTTCGAGAGTCACTCCTCGTAGACGGTGTGCATCCAGCTCACCGGCAGATCCAAGAACCCCTCGCCGTGCAGGTACTCGTAGATCGAGTTGCACATCACCGCGCAGATGTCGGCGTAGATTCGTGGATCGGCGGCGAAGCGGAGGGTCTCTTCGCGAAAGACGTGGCTGCCGTCGCCGAGGCGGGCGCCGAGGGGGGCTTGAATGCCCGCGAGGAGGCGCTCCATGAAGCGCTCCTCGAACGCCGCGCGGAAACGGGTGAACTGCTTCTCGGTGATCTTGTACGTGAGATCTTGCCCGTCGCGCGCGAGCTGCGCCTTTTGAACGACCTCCCACGCGAGCTCCCCGAGCGCGTCGCGGAAGTCTTTCATGAAGAACACGAGCAGCACGTCGCGGAAGATGAAGAGCAGCTTCTCGATGTCCGGGCGGCTGCGCGCGAGCACGTCGGCGGCGAGCTTTTTCTCGACGCGTGAGAGCAGATCCGTCGCTTGTTGTTGCGCGACGGGGTTGCCGTACTTGAAGCGACCGAGGTCGGCGACGATCGCGTCGTGTTGGCGCTGGAGCGCGGCGAGCAGGGCCTCGTCCGCGTGGTGGAAGGTCTGCTCGAGCGCGCGCTCCGGGGTGCCGCGCACCTCGGACGCGAAGTAGAGGTTCGCGATCTTGCGCTGGATCGTCTCGATCTTGTGCCGCAGGAAGTGCTCGCGGCGCGCAGACACCATCTTCTCGAGCAGCTCGCGCAAGCTCTTGATGAGCTCGATCTCGAGCGCCTGCGGATCCGCCGGCATCTTCGCGGACATGCCCGCGCGCTGCAGCTCTTGCAGCTCCGCCACGACCTGCGCGGTGATCGCGTCGAGCTCCGCGTTCGTGGCAAGCGTTGGATCGACGTAGACCACGCGCGCGCGGAGCTGCTCGTCGCGCAGGCGCATCGCGGTCGCGGCCAGCGCCATGCGGTCCTTCGTCGCGGCAGGCACGGGCGGCGGGGTCGGCAAGCGCGGGCGCGCGGGAGGCGGAACAGGCGGCGGCGGTTTGCGACCCTCGGTCATACGGTGCCGCCAGCGTGCAGGGATCTCCGAGCGCGGCGCAATCGGTGCGGCGTCGAGCGAGCCGGACGGCGGGGAATCCCTGGCGTGCCTCCCGATCTTCACGTCCTCGTGTTCGCGCGGCGGGGCATCCCTGGCGGCGCGCTCCCGAGTCCTCGCTCCGTAGCCTGCCCGCGTTCGGGATCGCACGAGCGTGGCGGGCGAAGGCTCCTGCCGCTTGACCCCTCTCGGATCACGCGACATACCTGCGCCCCCTCGTCCGCCTGCGGACTCCCCTCTCTTCGGGGTCTTTGGTAGAGCCCCCCTCCACTGGGCCAAGCCCAGCGGAGCCTCCCCCGAAACCCCTTTTCATCGCGTGTACGGCAACCACGCGTGAGGTTTTTGCCATGAAGCCCGACATCCACCCCGAGTACCACCCGGCCGTCTTCGTCGACGACGAGAGCGAGGTCATCACCCGCTCCACGCTGACCACCAAGGAAAAGCGCGTGATCGACGGCGTCGAGCACAACGTCATCCGCGTCGACGTCAGCGCGTTCAGCCACCCGTTCTACACGGGCCGCACGAAGGTCCTCGACACCGAGGGTCGCGTGGAGCGCTTCAAGAAGCGCTACGCCAAGAAGGGCTGACCGCCCCCGTGTGACGGCTCCGCTGCGTCGGGGCCATCGACAGAGGCTGCCTTCCAAGGTGGCCTCTTCGCGTTCCGTCGGCTTTCGCGTTCCGTCGCTCGACGCTTCCCTCGGAATGCGGCGTCCCGCACCTTTCGTTCGTCTCTCGTGCGCACGCTCGGAATCCTCGGCCTCGTGGCCCTCGTCGCGGCGGCCTCGCTCGCGCGCTCCGACGCGCCTGCGATCACGCGTGTCGATCGGCTCGTGGTCGACAAGGGCGCCCGGCGCCTCGTGGCCTACGACGGGGCTCGCGAGGTCGCGCGGATGCGGGTCGCGATCGGTTTCGGCGGCGCAGGCCCGAAACGTTTCGAAGGCGACGGACGCACGCCCGAAGGCACGTACCGGATCGATCGGCGGCACGTGTCGCGCGACTACCATCGCTTCCTGCACGTCTCGTATCCGAACGCGGTCGATCGGCGCCGCTACCGCGAGCTCGCGGAGGCCGGAGAGGTGCCACGCGACGCGGACGGCGAGCTCGTCGGCATCGGCGGTGCGATCGGCGTGCACGGCACGGGCGGGAACGATTGGGTCCCGGTCGGCCTTCGGAGCACCCTCGGCTGCGTGATGGTCGACGACGACGAAGCCGAGGCGCTCTACGAGGCGGTGGTCGACGGCGCGGTGATCGAGATCCGACCTTGAACCCGCTCGCGGCGATCGGGCGTACGTTCGATCGACGCGCACGCCAGGCGCCGATCGATCGACGACGCAGCCCGTCAGCCGCGGTCGCGGAGCTCGAACACGATCGGGAGCTGGATCTCGCGCGGCTGCCACGAGAGCGCCGAAGGCGGCGGCGGAACCTGACGGTGCTGCGAGAGCTGCTCGAGCGCGGCCTCGTCGAGCATCGGCTCGCCGCTGGAGCGCGCGACGCGGACTCCGTGGACGCGGCCCTCGGCGTCGACGAGGAGCGCCACGACCACGCGGCCTTCGAGCTGGGCCCGCAGGAGCGAGCGCGTGTAGCTCGCGCGCCCGATCGCGCGGTGCACCTCGATCATCCAGCCCTGCGTGAGGGCGCGACGATCGATCGTGGGCGCGGGGGTCGGCTCCGGGCTGCCCGAGCCGCGACGCACGGTGCCGCGCGCGGCGCCGTCTTGGCCGGAGCCCGCGCGGCGATCGACCGCGAGGCCACCCTCGGTGTGCACCACGGTGCCCTGGAGGTCGCCCGTCTCCGCGCTGGCGCCGTCGGCGGCCTCGGTGTCCCCACCCGGGGGCTCGTCGTTCGGGGCCTCGGGCGAGGCCGTGGGCGGAGGCTCCGGGGCTTCCTCGGGCTCGTCGACCACGCGGGCGGTGCGCACGGGCGGCGGAGGCTCTTCGGGGAGCTCGAGCGGCGGCTCCTCGACGGGCGGCTCGACCTCTTCGACGACGGGCTCCGGCTCCGGCTCGGGGACGTCGAAGAAGACGGCCTGGTCGCCCGGCGGGGTCGGAAAGGAGGGCGGCGGGAGGTCGTCCGGCATCGCGGCCGCGATCACCACGTGCCCGAGCACGGACGCGGTCACGAACGCGACGATCCGAAGCAGGCTGCTCGATTCTGCCGCCGCGCTCGGGGAGAGCGTGGAGGTCAGGGTCGGGCTGCGAGGCGCGAGCACGAGCGAAACTTGAAACGGCTATTCATTTTCAGCAAGCGAGATCGTCACCCGAAGCTGGGGACGCCGCGCCTTCCCTCACGGTTTGGGCCAAACGCTGCGGAGAAGTCGGCGGCTGACCCCGCCGACTCGGTCGAGAAGTCGGCGCAGCCGACCCGTGACCGGTTTGACATCGGGGGGCCGCTTCTCTATCAGGGCCCCCGCAACCCCGGCCGCCACGACGCGACGTCGTCGACGCGCGGCCCCAAAGGAGCTGAAGCGAATGCTGACGATCGGCGACAAGTTCCCCGAGTTCAAGGTCCAGGCCACCGTCTCGCGCGAAAAGGGCAAGGAATTCGCGGAGATCACGGACGCGTCCTATGCGGGCAAGTGGAAGGTCTTCTTCTTCTGGCCGATGGACTTCACGTTCATCTGCCCGACCGAGATCGCCGAGTTCGGCCGCCGCAACGGCGACTTCGCGGACCGCGACGCGCAGGTCCTCGGTGGCAGCACCGACACGCACTTCGTCCACCTCGCGTGGCGCAACGATCACGCCGACCTGAAGGACCTTCCCTTCCCGATGCTCGCGGACACCAAGCACGAGCTCTCGAAGGCGCTCGGCATCCTCCACAAGGACGCGGGCGTGTGCCTGCGCGCGACCTTCATCGTCGACCCCGACAACATCATCCGCTGGGTCTCGGTGAACGACCTCAGCGTCGGTCGCTCGGTCCCCGAGGTCCTGCGCGTCCTCGACGGCCTCCAGACGGACGAGCTCTGCCCCTGCAACTGGGAAAAGGGCCAGGACACGTTGAAGGTCTGACGCCTCGACCGTCCAAAAAAGGCCGCCTCCGGGCGGCCTTTTTTCGTCAACGACCACGTCGACGTCAACGACCACGTCAACGTCGCCGTCGTCACGGTCCGCGCCCGCCACGCAAAGAAGCCGCGCTCCATCGGAACGCGGCTTCTTCGTTGGTGAAGCGCCCTGCTCTTCGGCAGAGCGCCCCGAGATCACAGGCGCTTCGAGTAGTACTCGACGATGAGCTGCATCTCGACCGGGAACGGCACGGCGTCCGACGTCGGGAGCTCGGCGACCTTCGCGGTCATCGTGTCCTCGTCGAAGCGCATCCACTCGGGACGCTGGAGGGTCGGCTTCTCGACCGACTCCTTCACGATCGCGAGCTCCTTCGACGCGGTCTTGAGCGTGATCTCGTCGCCGACCTGGACGCGGAACGACGGGATGTCGACGCGCTTGCCGTTGACGAGGATGTGGCGGTGGCGGACGAGCTGGCGCGCGGCCGGGATCGTCGCCGCGAAGCCCGCGCGGAAGACCGCGTTGTCCAGGCGACGCTCGAGGAACTCGAGGAACTTGTCGGGGGTCGGGGCCTTGTCCTTCCGCGCCTCGACGAAGAGCTTGCGGAACTGGCGCTCGGTGAGGCCGTAGTTGAAGCGGAGCTTCTGCTTCTCCAGGAGCTGCTTCTTGAAGTCCGACTCCTTGCGGCGGCGCGCGTTCTTCGGCCCATGCTCGCCGGGCGGGTAAGCCCGATCCCACATGGTCTTGCGCGAGAGGCCCGGAAGGTCCGTCCCCAGCGCCCGCATCTTCTTCACTCGCGGTCCCGTGTAGCGCGACATGTTCTCTCTCAGACTCTCGATGGAGGAAGCCGCAGTGCGTGCTGCGGGGCCGGGCCGTTTAGCAGAGGACCGGCGGAAGTCAAAACCCGCGAAGCCGCGGGCCGGCGGATCTGCCTCGATTCCCGAGGCGCGTCAAGCACGGGGAGCGCGGATCATCGGATCGAATCCACGGATTCGTCCCAGTGGCGGCCGTCGAAGGGCACGATCTTCCAGCCTTCGAGGCCGTCTCGGGCGACCTCGTCGAGCGCGCGCACGTTCACGTCGAGCCCGTCTGGATGCGATCGCGGGACGTAGAACGGGTGGATCCCGCAACGCGAACAGAAGGTGTGGCGCGCGACGCCGGTGCCGAAGCGGTACTCCGAGAGGCGGGCGTCCTCCACGAGCTCGTCCAGATCGCCGTCCACGAACGTCACGTCCGCGCGGGGCACGATGAGGTGGAGAAAGCCCTTCTTCGTGCAGATGGTGCTGACGTTTTTGGAGCCGGCCGACAGGCCGAGCGACCCGACGTCACGTGAGCGTCGCCGTCAGGCGACCGAACCATCGAACCGCAATCGAGGGCCTCGCGCGCCGCAAAGGTCACGGTGAAGCGGATGGACCCGCAGTGGCAGCCGCCTTCGAGGGAGATCATCGCGCGAGGATGATCGCTGGCGCGTGAGTCGTCGATCGGACGGGGACGGCCCCTCGAGGAAGCTCAATCGAGCAGACAGCCCGACCACGTGGTCGCCATCGCCACGTTCGGATCGTCGACGTCGCCCGCGAAGCAGCCGGGTGCCTCGGTGGGCGGCCCCTCGAACGTGACGGTCATCGAGCCGGGGCGATCGAAGACGAGCCGAAGACCGCCGCTCGGCTGCGACCACGCGCCGGTGATGGTCGGCTCGGACACCTGCGTCGCTCCGTCGCGGTCGAGCGCGACGAGCTGGAAGACCTCGTTGCCGGCCACGCAACCGCCGGCACCGTCCGGCATCATGCAGCGCACGAGCCGCAGGCTGCGCGGCGCATCGACGACCCACGGATCGGGCACGCACGCGTCGTCGCGACAGACGAGCCCGAGGTCGCAGCCCATCGCGCAGGAGGGCAGGCAGATCGGCGCGCCCCCACCGCAGCTTCGCTGGGCGGGATCGAGACAGACCGCGTCGGTCTCGAGCGAGCGACACGTCGCGTCGTCCGCGCACGTCGTCGTGCACACGCCGCAGAGGCAGAACGCGTCCGGTCCACACTCGGCGTCACGCTCGCAGCTCACGAGCCAATTCGTGTTGCTGTCGCCGGTGTTCGGGCCGCACGCGACGAGCGCGTGGGCCAGCACGAAGAGGAGTCGAAGCGCACGCATCGGGCGTGAGGCCGAGGGTAACCAACGCGGACGCGCCGAGGGGAGGTGTCCTTTCGTTCGCCCCTCGAAATCACCGCGCGAAACAGCGCGACGTTGGGGGCGCCCTCGCGTTCATCCCCCGCGCGCGGCCTCACGTCGCCAGCCTCCGATCACGCCCCGTGTGTGGGCGACACGAAAGGAGCTCCTCGATGCGCCGCTGGCGACCCTCGACCACGACCCCATTCACGCTCTCGATCCTGCTCGCCCTGGCCCTCGGCGGCTGCGGTGGCGACGACGGACCGCCCACGCTCGACGACGGCGGGGCGGACGGTGGGGGCGACGACGGAGGCCGAGACGACGACGCGGGCCTCGACGGTGGAAGCGACGCCGGTCCGCCCGACGAGACGGGGCCCGAGGTCACGCTCCGCTTCCCGAGCCCGGTCTCGCAGGTCGCCGCCGCGACGGTGCTCGTGCGCGGCTCGGCGCGCGACGCGAGCGGCGTCGCGACCGTGCGCGTGAACGACGTCTCGGCCAGCAGCACCGACGACTTCGCGAGCTTCGAAGCGCGCGTCTCGCTCGAGCCGGGCGACAACACCCTCACGATCGTCGCGGTCGACGCGCTCGGCAACGAGAGCGAGCCGACCGAGCTCACGGTGCGGCGCGAGGCGCTCCTCGGGACGCTCTTCAGTCTCGACGTCGACCCGAGCGGCGTCGTCTACGGCATCGACCACCGCCGCGACGAGGTCGTCCGCGTCGACCTCGCGAGCGCGCAGACGCGCGTCGTCTCGGCCTCCTCGGACGGCGCGGATCACCCCTTCGCGGGCGCAATTGGGCTCGCCTACGACACACGACGATCGCGGATCCTCGTCGCGAATCGGGCCCCTGCGCAGATCCTCGCGGTCGACCCCACGACCGGCGCGCGCACCGTGCTCTCCGACGGAACCATCGGCGACTCGCCGACGCCGCTGCGCCTTCCTTCGCGCATCACGATCGACCCCGAGGGCGACCGCGCGTTCGTGCTCGAGACCTCCGCGACCGGAACCGACGGACGCCTGCTGTCGGTCGCGCTCGAGACCGGCGCGATCACCATGGTGCGCGCGGACGCGGTGAGCGCCTCGCCGCCGCTGGCGGGCGCGACCGCGATGGACTTCGACCTCGCGAGCGGTCGGGTCCTCGTGATGAACCGCGACCTCGACGCGCTCCTCGCGATCGACCCGACCGACGGCAGCGCGCGCATCGTCTCCGACAACTTCGCGCCGACCAGCGGCACCGGCGTCGCGCCGTTCACCAACACCGTCTCGCTGCGGATCGATCCGACCGCCGGGGTCGCCTACGCGCACGAGATCGAGCAGCGCCAGATCCTCGCGATCGATCTGACGACCGGCACCCGCCGCCGAATCGGCGACGCCGACCTCGCGATGGGCGACGTCCGAATTGCGGACTCGCGCGACTTCGTGATCGACGGGGGCCGCCTGGTTCTCTTCGAGACCACCGATCCCAAGATCGTCGCGATCGATCTCGCGACCGGCGCGCGTTCGACGCTCGACGATCGGAGCTTCCCGAGCGGCCAAGCGCGGCTCCGGGACGCGGTCGATCTCGCCTTCGATCCGCGGCGCGGGACGCTCTACGTCGCCAACCTCGAACGCCTCACCGCGGTCGACCTCGCGACCGGTGAACGGCGCGACGTGGCGGACGAGCTCGACTACCTCGCTGGCGTCGCGATGGACGAAGCGCGTGACCGCGTGCTCGCGCTCGACGCCACCGCGGGATTGCTCGCGTTCGATCCGGAGGACGGCTCGTCCGTCGTGCTCTCCGACGATTCGACCGGGGAAGGCGATGCGTTCACCAGCGTCCAACGCATCTTCGTGGACGTCGAGCGCGACCGCTACCTCGTGCGCAGCTCCGACACGCTCCTCGAGGTCGATCCGGGCACCGGCGATCGCACGACGATCGAAGGCGACTCGCTCCTCGACCTCCAGTTCGACGTCGCCTTCGACGCGGCGCGCGATCGCATCCTCGCGACGGGACGCGTCGACTCCGGGGTGGGTTCCATGCCCGCGTTCGGACTGGTCGCGATCGACGTGGTGAGCGGCGCGCACAGCCTCGTCGCATACTCCCTCACGGACGAGAGCGAGCTCGCGCTCTTCTACGGCCTCGGGGTCCGCGGCGACGTGCTCTACGCGGGCGGCTACGTCGACGAAGGTCCGAGCGTGCTCTTCCAGCGTGACCTCGTGGCGGGGACGGTGCGGCCGACGCCGTTCGCCGACGACGGCCTCGCGCGCGGCGAGATCGGCCGCTCGATCGCGGCGCGGCTCGCGGACGGCTACGAGCGGCTCTACCTCGTGCACTACGCGCCGGGTCGCACGGAGCTGCTGCAAGTCGATCCGACCACGAACGAGCGCGTGGTGATCGCGCGATGAGCGCCGCGGGAGGCGTGCGTCGACGAAGCATCCGGCGCGAGGCGAGGCGGGAGGTTCGCACGCGCCCCGCCGCGCCGCTCGACTACGCTCGCCTCCCGATGGACACCCGAGGCCTCATCGACGCGCTCGTCCAACAGACCACGGTGCTGCTCGCGCAGCTCGCGACCGCGGCGGGCATTCGTGCACCGCTCGCGCACGTCGCGGACGAAGTGTTCCTGCACCTCGCGAACGAGCTCGAGCAACAGGGCGTGCGCAAGAAGGTGGCCGCCGACATGTTCGGGCTCGCGCTGCGCTCGTATCAGAAGAAGGTGCGACGGCTGGTCGAGTCGAAGACCTCACGCGACCAGACCCTGTGGGAAGCGGTGCTCGGGCACGTGAACGCCAAGGGACCGATCGCGCGGTCGGTGCTGCTCCACGACTTTCGCGCGGACGACGAAGCGACCGTGGCGGCGATCCTCGGTGACCTGCTCGGGAGCGGGCTGATCTCGATGGGCGAAGGCGACGACCCTCCGTACGTCGCGATCGGCGATGCGCCCAAAGACCCGAGCGCGCGTGAGGTGCTCGCCACCAAGCTCTGGCATGCGCTCGACGTCGAGCCCTCGGACGAAGCGTCGCTTCGCGCGGCGTTCGAAGAGGAGCCGCTCTTCGACGAGGCGCTCGCGGAGCTGCGCGCTCGTGGCCAGGTGGAGCCCGATGCGAGCGGGCGACTTCGCGCCGTGCTCTTCACCGTTCCCGTCGGGGCGCGGCAAGGCTGGGAGGCGGCCGTCTTCGACCACTACCGCGCGCTCGCCAAGGCGGTGGCCGCAAAGGTCCAAGCCGGCCCACGCTCGGAGCTCGCCGACAAGATCGGCGGCGCGACGTTGAGCTTCGATCTTCACCCCGAACACCCGCACCGAGCGGAGGTGGAAGCCCTGCTCTCGAAGGTCCGCGGCGACGTCGGCGCCCTCTGGGAGAAGGTCGCCGCGCACAACCGCGAGCACCCTTACGAGGGCGACGAGCGTACGAAGGTGACCTTCTACTTCGGTCAGAACCTCGAGCGACCGTAGCTCGTCGGCGGCCTCGTGACGTTCGTCGGCGGATCGTACGCCGAGCAAGGACGGAGCACGAACGCCCCGCATCGCGGGGCGCTCGCCGTCGAACGTGGTCGACGCGATCGAGGATCGTGACGCTCAGCGCGCGACCGTCACCACGAGGCCGTCGCCGTCCGCGCGGACGAAGTAGCTCGGGCTCTGGCCGGACACGAAGCGGACGGAGAGCACGGCGCCTTCGGACTCGTTGAGGATCGAGGCGCGCTCGATCGCGGGGTTCATCGCGGCGAGGCGGCGGGCTCCGTCGATCGCGCGGACGCCCGGGACCACCACGCGGAAGCCGTCGTCGGTGCGCTCGCCGCGCAGGCCGCCGACCGGGCCGTCCATGCGCATGCGGAGCTCGTCGCCCGAGGTGCCCTCGGTGCCGAAGGTCGCGCTGCCGCCCGCGACGGGCGCGGCGCTCGGTGCGGGCGCCGCGGAGGCCGCGTTCACGTCGACCGCGTAGGGCGATCCGGCGGGGACCTCGCCAGGCGCGGCGGTCGGACGCGCGCCGTCGCGGAGCGAGGGGAAGCTCGGCGCGGGCATCGGTCCACCCGGCGCGACCGCAGGCGCGGCCGCGCGGACGTCGCCGACCTCGGGAGCGGAGAGCTCCGGAACTGTCTCTTATACACATC
>CALJLK010000043.1 GCA_937982655.1 uncultured Sandaracinus sp. | reverse complement strand
GCGCGCCGGGCGCGCCGTCGCGCACGGTGACTTGGGCGCCGCGCCCCATGACGACCTCCGGTGCGCCGTCCGCGTTCAGGTCGCCGACCGCCGCGTAGCCGATGTTGGTGCTGGTGGTGGTGCCCCAGAGGATCGAGCCGTCGGTGTCGTAGGCGACGGCACCGCAGGTGATCTCGAGCTCCGGATCGGCGTCCAAGTTCGCGACCACGGAGTGTGTTCCCGAGGTGTTGCAGGCGCCGGAGTCGAAGCGTGAGGTGAGCGAGAAGGTGCCGCCGGCTTCGGTGAAGTCGAAGACCCGCGCGCCCAGCACGATCTCCGCGCGACCGTCGCGATCGAGGTCGTGGATCGAGGGGTTGCCGTAGGTCGCGCCCGTCGCGGTCGCGAAGCGTGCGAGCTGGGTGGTGGTCTCGCCGTCGAGCACGACGAGCGCGCGGTCGCGCGCGAGGTAGATCACCTCGAGCGAGTCGTCGGAGGGATCGAGGTTGGCGAGCGCGACCGAGCCTTGCGAGCCGGCGGCGTTGGTGCCGGAGACGGTCCAGAGCGTCTCGCCCGTGCGGCCGTGGATGGCGACGAGGATGGTCACGTCGAGATCGCTGCCGCGGTAGACGGGCACCACGACGTCCGGGATGCCGTCGCCGGAGACGTCGCCCACGACGGGCGCGGTGATCACGTTCGCGTAGAGGTTGCCGCCGACGGTCTCGCCGGCCCAATGCCACTCGATCTCGAGGCTCACGTCCTCGAAGTCGGGCCGCACCTCGCAGAGCGGGGGCGAGGGGTTCGTGAGGCAGCGGCCGATGGTGGGCTCGCAGTAGGTGCCCTCTTCGAGGCAGTCGAAGTCGTCGCCGCACTCCGCGCCCGGGGCGACGCACGCGTCCTCGACGCAGACTTCGCCGACCTGGCAGCAGACGTCGAGGCTCGCGCCGCAGAGCGCACGGTCCTCCGCGCAGCTCGCCGCGCACACGACGCCGTCGAGACAGACCTGGCCCGCCGCGCAGCACGTGAGTCGGTTGTCGCCGCAGCGCGCGTTCTCGCAGACGGGCGAGCACGCGAAGTCGTCGACGCACTCCTCGCCTTCCGCGCAGCAGAGGCGTCCGCCGCCGCACTCGTTCTCGACCTCGCATGCGACGCCGCCGTCCGGGATCGCGCCGTCGGGGCGCGGGCCGCCGTCGGAGTCGGGCGCGGGTCGGCAGACGTCGTCGAGGCAGATCAGGCCGGCCGCACAGTCGTCCACGACCTCGCACGGGTCGCCGGGGCCACCGCCGGTGGAGCTCGAACAATCGCAGGCGACCACGAGGGCCAGGGCGAGGAGCGAGAAGCGGGGGTGTGACATCGACGGTCAGCGTACCGCACGCGCGGACGCTTCCGCACGAGCGATGCGCGTGCGGGTGCGCCGTCGAGGGGATTCCCTCGATGAAGACGTGTGCTTCGCGCCGCCGCGTGAGGATCGAGCGCGTGTCGAACGGTCGATCGAGCGCGTGTCGACCGAGCGCGTGTCGAACGCGCGCGTGGGGATCATGCGCGCGATCGCGCTCAGGTCGCCGGCAAGAGCGGCGTGATCGCGTTGCGCATGCGGTCCGACCACGCGCACGGCGTGTTCGTCTCGGGATCGAGGCGGACGAGGCGCGTCGACGAACGCGCGTGGGTGGTGTTCCCGTGGCGCGAGGTCACGAGCGCGTCGAGCACGAGGCTGGATCGACCGAGGTGCACGGGGCGGATTTCGACGTTGAGCTCGCCTTCGCCGCGCACCGGCGCGAGGTAGTCGATCGTGTGGGCGGCGACCACGTGGTACTTGTCGGGGTTCTTCTCGAGCGGGTCCTGCCAGAGGAAACCGAGCGCCTGCAGGAGCTCGCCGCGCGCGCGCTCGATGAAGAGCAGGTAGCGGACGTTGTGCAGGATGTTCAGGGCGTCCAGGTCGTCGAAGTAGACGCGCTGGATCGAGCGGTAGGGCATCGCCAACATTCGGGCGCGAGCTTGGCACGCGAGACGGAACGCCGCGAGGCGCGAGCCGGCTCGTCAATCAGCGTTTGCGTTCCGGTGGCGTCGCGGTGAGCGGATCTTCCGGCCACGCGTGCTTCGGGTAGCGACGCATCAGCTCCTTGCGGAGCGTGGGGTAGTGGCGCGCCCAGAAGCCTTCGAGGTCGGTGGTCACCTGCACCGCGCGGAAGTTCGGCGCGAGCAGGTGGATCACGAGCGGCACGCGACCGCTCGCGACGTGGGGGCCTCGCTTCATCCCGAAGAAGTCTTGCAGCCGCGACTCGATCCACGGCGCTCGATCGACCTCGTAGGTCACGGGCACGCGCGCGCGACCGGGCAGCGCTATCGACTCTGGCGCGAGCTCGCGGAGCTTCGAGGCCGCGCTCGGATCGAGGCGCGCGAGCATCGCCTGTTCGAGCGAGAGGCCACGCAGATCCGCGAAGCTGCGCCGGCCGATGCACGCGTCCGCGAGCGCGCGCTCCACGAAGGAGAGGCTCACGCGACCGGGCGCTTCGGGGCCGACCTTCGCGCCCTGCGTCGCGGCCTCGATCGCGGCGTCGTCGGGGAGCGCGAGCCCGTGCGCGGCCGCGAACGCGAGCCTACGGCGCAGGTTCTCGAGGCCGTCCGCGTCGAAGAGCTTCTCGAGCCCGTGCTCGATCGCAGCCCTCGCGAGGCAGTCCGCGACGTCCTCGCCTTCGACGTCGCGCCGAACGCTCTCGTCGAGCACGAGGCCGTCGTAGAGCAGCGCTTCGCTCGCCTCGACCTGCTGCGTCTTCGTGTCGAAGCGGAGCGTGCGGCGCTCCTCGATGCGTTCGGGGAAGAGCTCGAGCAAGTGCTCGGGTTCGACCTCGCTGGCCGCGCGGATCGTCGCCGCGCGGCCGCGCTCGCCTTCGACGACGTCCACCGCGACGAGCAGCTCCGCTTCGCGCACCACGCTGGTCTCCGCGAGCTCCGCGCTGCCCCCGCCTGCGAAGACGATCTGGGGTGCGTTCGGGCGGCGACGTTTGCCCACGCGATCCGGGAACGCGGCGAGCGTGGCGAGCAGCAGCGCTTCTTCTTCGTCTTCGAGACCGAGCGCCGGCTCGCGGCCGGCGCGGGCGGCGCGCGCGAGCTGAGCGCGCGACTTCTTCACCTGCTGGAAGCCGAGCACGTCGAGGCCACGCGCGCGGAGCTCGGACGCGGAGAGTCGTTCGGCTTCGGCGGCTTCGAACGCTTCGAGCTGCGCGAGCAGATCCGACGCTCCGACCGCGACGTCGATGCGCGAGTCGCCGAAACGCGTGCGGGTGGAGAGGCGAAGGTCTCGTTCGGAGGCGAGCGCCGCGAGGAGCGCTCCGCGCGGTCCGGCGTCGCGGGCTTCCGCTTCGAGCACGAGGCGCGCGAGGCGAGGGTGGGTCGGGAGCGCGAGCAGGCGTCGACCGAGCGCGGTGATCGCGACGGTGGGTGCGTCGGTGGTGTCATTCGACGTGAGCGCGCCGAGCCGTTCGAGCAAACGCAGCGCGGCGTCGAGCGCGGGTGCGGGCGGGGGCTCGAAGAAGGGGAACGCGCGCGGGTCGACGCCTTCGGCGGCGAGGAAGAGCGCGAGCTCGGCGAGATCGGCGCGCGCGATCTCGGGGGCATCGTGCTCGTCGCGCGTGTCGTGATCGTGCTTGGTGTAGAGGCGTATGCAGCGCCCCGCGCGCACGCGACCGGCGCGACCCGCACGTTGCTTCGCAGATGCGCGGCTGATGCGATCGACGACGAGCGAAGGCAGCCCGCTCCACGGCGAGACGCGCGCCTGACGGGCGAGCCCGGAGTCGATCACCGCGACCACGCCGGGCACCGTGACGGAGCTCTCTGCGACGTTGGTGGAGAGGATGATCTTGCGACGCGAGGAAGATCGAATCGCGCGATCCTGTTCGTTCGGCGGCAGGTCGCCGTGCAGGATCGTGAGCTCCGCGTCGACGCCCGCGAGGGATTCCTGGGCGCGACGGATCTCGCTGGCGCCTGGGAGGAAGACCAGCACGTCGCCGCTCGGCTCTTCGCGGAGCACACGTTTGGCGGCGGACGCGACCTTCGCCTCCAACCGTCGATGGTCCGCGGCTGACCCCGCAGGCCCACGAAGATCGTCTTCCTTCTCGGCGTGCTCGATCGTCACCGGGAAGGTGCGACCCGGCACGTCGATCACCGGGGCGTCGAGGAAGCGTGAGACCGGAACCGCGTCGAGGGTCGCGCTCATCGCGACGAGGTGCAGGTCGACGCCGTCGCGTTGTGCGCGTCGACACCAAGAGAGCGCGAGGTCGGTGTGCAGGTGACGCTCGTGCAGCTCGTCGAAGATCACGACCGCGGTGCCGCGCAGGCTCGGGTCTTCGGTGAGTCGGCGGACGAACACGCCTTCGGTCACGAAGCGCACACGCGTCGCGCGGCTCACACGCTCGTCGAAGCGCACCTGGTAGCCCACGCGCTGGCCGACCTCTTCGCCGAGCTCTTCGGCCACACGAGTGGCGGCGAGGCGCGCGGCCAAGCGCCGAGGCTCCAGCACCACGACGTCTCCGCGCGAGGCGAAGCCGCGATCGAGCAGCGCGCGCGGGACCCGCGTGGTCTTGCCCGCGCCCGGCTCGGCGACGATCACGACGTTTCGACGTGCACGGAGCGCGTCGAGGATCGTCGGCAAGTGCGCGTCGATGGGCAGCGCTTCCACGCGCGCGTTGTGGCCGAAGCGCGGTGTCCGCTCAACACGCGTCGCGCGGTCGCTCGTCCGACCTCATCCGCGAGAGGTCGTTCCGCGCGAGATCACAGACAACGGACCGGGCCGAGCTCTCCGATGGGGGTCGCCTCGCAGAGGGGCACGACGGGCGGGCCGTACTCGAGCGAGAGCCCGGAGAGCAGTCCGCACTCGGTCGGGGGGAACCGCTGCTCCGAGAAGCGCCCGCATTCGTCCGATTCCGGCGTGTAGAAGTAGATGGGCACCACCGGATACGTCTCGAGGGCTCCGGAGCAGTCGTAGTCCCACCACGCGTCGACGAACGTGTACTCCCCGCAGCGCCGCTCGAAGGCGTCGACGCACTCCCAACGGCCGCCCCCGCAGTGGAAGGGCAAGAACGCGATCGCGATGTCGCCGCGGATGATGCCGTCGGGGCACGAGGGTACGGGACGCGGGGTGGTCACGCCGGGGTTCACGTCGTCGCGGTCGTCGCGGCAGTCGCCGAGTCGACGCGCGTACGTACGGCCGTCGTCGGGCGGAGCGCAGCCGAGCTCGACGCGCTCGGTGTTGCCCCAGCCGTCGCGATCGGCGTCGACGTACCAGAGGCGCGGATCGATCGCGGGCGTCTCGGCACCTTCGCCGTATTCGTCGATCGCGCCGTCGCAGTCCTCGTCGCCGCCGCCGCAGATCTCGAGCGAGCCGGGCGCGGCGCGCGGATCCTCGTCGTCGCAGTCTCCGGGCTGCAGCGAGTAGCCGTCGGGGCGCGCACACGCGCGAATCGGGCGCGTCTCGGAGGGCAACGTCTCGTCGTCCGGATCGCCGTCCACGCCCCAGCCGTCTCCGTCGGCGTCGACGTAGAACACGAGCGAGGGCTCTTCGTCCGTGCTGCCGTCGCAGTCGTCGTCGCGTTCGTTGCAGACGTCGAGCGCGCTCGGATTCACGGAGTCGCGCAGGTCGTCGCAGTCGTCGCCGCAGCGCAGCGCGCCGCTCTCCTGCACGTTGCAGCAGCGATCGTCGACGAAGCCGTCGCGGTCGCGGTCCTCGCCGAGGGTGGTGGGGTCGCAGTCCTCGTCGCGTCCGACCGCGTCGCAGGTCTCGACGTTGCCGGGAAAACGATCCGCGTCGCCATCGTCGCAGTCGTCACCGCCGCACGCGATCGCGGCGTGCCCGTCGCCGTCGGCGTCGGGGACCTCGCAGCCGAGGCAGCGCGCGCGCGACTCGTCGCAGCGGCCTTCGCACGGGGGCGTGCCGGCCGAGCAGCCGTTGGGGGAGGCGTCGCCGCCGCAGGTCTCCGTGCCGTTGCAGAAGAGCCCGTCGTCGCACTCGACGTCGCGCGTGCAGATCGACGAAGCGCCGTCGGTCGGCGGAGGGGAGGCGTCGTCGCCGCATGCAGCGAGCAGAGCAGCGAAGAAGGCGCACACCACGACGCGCGACGACGACATCGGCGCGAAGGTATCGCGAGGTTCGGTCCGCCCGCCACGGATCTCTCGAGCGACTCGGGGCTCGGTCGTCGTTGCGCGAGGATGTCGCGGTCAGCCGTCGGTCACGCGATCGTCGACGTCCTTCAGGTCGATGCCGGCGAGCTGGAGCAGCCGCAGCGCGTTGCTCGTGCGCACGACGCCGTCGCGCAGCCGGTAGTCGAAGACCATCTCGCCATCGAGCAGCACGTCCGTGAAGTGCACGTTGCGCACGCGACCGTCGGTCTCGTCTTCGAGGGAAGCCAGCGCGACGTCGTGCGTGGCCGCGAGGCCGACCGCGCCGCGCGCGAGCAGGTGCTCGAGGATCGCGCGCGCGCCGAGGTGTCGCGCGCGCGCGTTGGTGCCGCGGAGCATCTCGTCGAGGAGGAAGAAGATCGGCGGCTGCGCGTCCGCCTCGGCGACCACGGTGCGGAGCTTCGTGAGCTCGGCGTGGAAGTAGCTCGCGCCGCGCTGGAGCGAGTCGTCGACGCGCATGGAGGCTCGCAGCCGCACGGGCGAGAACACGAAGCGCGACGCGATCACGGGACCGCCCGCGAGCGCGAGCGAGAGGTTCAGGCCGACCGCGCGGAGCAGCGTCGACTTGCCCGCCATGTTCGAGCCGGTGACCACCAGCGCGGCGCGCTCGGGGCCGGGGAGCTTCACGTCGTTGGCGACGCGACGATCGGTCGAGAGCAGCGGATGCGCGAGGCCGTCGGCTTCGAACGTCACCGGCGCGTCGTGCAGCTCGGGCAGCCGCGCGTTCGGATCGTCGGCGAGCAGCGCCGCGAAGCTCGCGAGCGCCTCGACCTCGCCGAGCGCCTCGAACGCGTCCTCGAGGCCCTTGCCGACGTCGGCGTTCCAGCGCTCGAGGCGCCAGAGCACGTGCAGATCCCAGAGCGTCAGCAGGTCGACCACGAAGTGGACCGGGAACTGCGTGTAGAACTCCGCGAGCCCCGCCCAGCGATCGAGGCGCGCCATGTACTGCGAGGGCGCGCGGCCTTCGACGCGCACGCGCTCCTGCAGTCGACGCAGCAGCGGCGACTCGAAGCGACCTTGCTCGACGAGCACGAGCAGACGTTGGAACGCCTCCGCGTACCCGCGGCGTGCGGCGACGAGCTGGAACGCGTCCGTGCACTGCTTCTTGAACCCGAACGCGACGATGGTCTGGAGGCCGAGCGCCGCGGTCCACACGGAGTCGGGGAGCGCGCCGAGCTTCGCGGCGACGAAGAGCCCGAGCACCGAGAGCGGGAACACGTGCATCAGCACGACGACCGGCGTGGTGACGAGCGGCTTGCGGCGCGTGAACTCGAGGAAGGGGGCCGCGTCGAGGCGTTGGTCGGGAGGGCCCGCGAGCGCTTCGAGGCTCTCGCGCCACTCGCGCATCGGCGCGAGCTCGGCGACGGCAGCTTGGCGCTCGCGGATCGTGGCGGGATCGCTGGGCGCGCCGAGCCACGCGGAGAGGATCGCGGTCCCGCGCACGGTGTGGGTGACGTCGAGGCGCTGCTGCAGCGAGCTCGCGCCGACGAGATCGACGTCGACCGCGTACGGATGATCGGGCGTCGCGCTTCCGGCCGGCGGGAGCTCGCTCGCGCGGCCCTGGAGCCGCAGGAGGTGTCGATCGTGCACGGCGCGGCGAGCCTCCGCTTCGTCGCGTCGAGTCAGCACGCGCGCGTGGAGGATCACCAGCACCACGAATCCGAGCAGCGCCGCGCCTGCGCCCGCGCCGAGCGCGGGGTCGTGGCGGCTCCACGCGGATGCGCCGAGGATGACGAGCGCGAGGAAGAGCAGCAGGCGCCCGAGACCGACCCGGCCGGCGCGCGCCTCGAGCGCTTCCACGGTGCGCGCGTGCACGTCGCGTCGTGCTTCGTGGTCGGCGTGCGGGGATCCACCGGTCGACGAGGGGCTGGCGGTCGGGCTCGAGGGAGACGTCACCGCGCCTACGTACTACACGCGCGACGATTCGCACGATCACGCGTGCTCGGGCGATGTCGAGCTCAGCGCGTCTCGGTGATGCGAGCACGCACGCCGTACGCGCCGAACGGTCCCGCGCTGTCGTCGCGGATCGCCAGCGTCGCGGTCGACGTGTCGATCGTCATCGAGGCGTCGGTGTCGACGCTCGTGGTCTCGAGGTCTTGTCCGACCACCGTGCGCGGCGTTCCCTCGCCGAGCGTGCAGGGGAAGAAGCCCGCCGAGGGGCCACCGTAGAGCAGGCGACCGCCGCACACGATCTGCGTGCGACACCAGTAGCCCGAGGGCTGCTCCGGCGAGGGCTGGCGCTCCACCGTGAACTCGCACGCGGTGCCGACCGCGACCGGGCTCGCGCCTTCGACGGAGTCGATCGTCGCGCGCACCAGCATGGGCGGCGCGAAGCTCGGCGGCGGCGGGAGCGCAGGGCCCGTGGAAGGCGGGAAGGGCGACGGTGCGATCGGCGGCGGCGGCGTCGGGACCGTGGGGCTCGGAATCGGCGTCGGGTACGCGACGGGAGGCGCCGACGACGCCTGCTCCATCACCATCCACACGCCGACGCCCGTGGCCGCGCAGAGCCCGAGCACGAGCAAGCCCGCGCAGCCGAGGAGCACGTAGAGCGCGGTGTTGTCTTTCTCGCCTTCCGCCATCGCGCATCGAGCGTTCCGCGAACGTGTGGTCGCGCGCAAGAGGAGAGCGCGGAAACGCCGAAGCCCCGGACGCGAAGAGCGCGTTCGGGGCTTCGTGATCGCGGGTGGCGATCGGGCGTCGCGATCAGAGCCCGCGCAGGCGCGTCGCTTCCACCACGCGACCGAGGCCGACCACGAACGCGGCCTTGCGGAACGAACAGCCGTGCTTCTTGCGCGCTTCCGCCAGGTTCGCGAAGCCGCGACGCATCACCTTGTGGAGCGCTTCGTTCACCTGGGCTTCGTCCCAGTAGTAGTGCTGCATGTTCTGCGACCACTCGAAGTAGCTCACCGTGACACCGCCGCAATTTGCGTAGATGTCGGGCAGCACGAGGACGCCCTTCTTTTCGAGGATCTCGTCCGCTTCCGGATCCGTCGGACCGTTGGCGCCCTCGATGATCCACTTCGCGCGCACGTCGCCCGCGTTCTCCTTCGTCAGCACGCCACTCAGGGCGGCCGGCACGAGGATGTCGCAGTCTTGCACGAGCACGCGGTCGCCGTTCACGTGCTCGGCGCCCGTGAACCCCGCGAGGCTCTTGTGCTTCTTCACGTGCGCGATGGCCGCCGCGACGTCGATGCCGGCGTCGTTCACGTAGCCGCCCGAGATGTCGCTGATCGCAGTGACCTTCGCGCCCTTCGCGACGAAGTCGTTCGCGGCCCAGGTGCCGACGTTGCCGAAGCCCTGGATCGACACGCGCTTGCCGACCACGCTCTCGCCGATCGACGCGAGCAGCTCTTCGGTCGCGAACACCGCGCCACGTCCGGTGGCCTGCTCGCGCCCTTCGCTGCCGCCGAGCGTGACCGGCTTGCCCGTCACGACGCCGGGCTGGTAGCCGTGGTACTTCGAGTATTGATCGAAGATCCACGCCATCGTCTGCCCGTTGGTGTTGACGTCGGGCGCGGGGATGTCGGTCGTCGCCCCGATGATGTCGTGGATTCCGTCGATGAAGCGGCGCGTGAGCTGCTGCTTTTCGCCTTCGGAGAGCTTCGAGGCGTCGACCTGGATTCCGCCTTTGGCGCCGCCGAAGGGCACACCCGCGACCGCGGTCTTCCAGGTCATCAGCGACGCGAGCGCGGTGACTTCTTCGCTGTCGACGTGATGGTGGTAGCGGATTCCGCCTTTGAAGGGGCCGCGCGCGTTGTCGTGCTGCACGCGGAAGCCGATGAAGGTCCCGATGGTGCCGTCGTCCATTCGGATGTTCAGCTCGACGCGGACCTCGCGGTGCGGCGTCTCGAGCTGCTTCGTCTCGTCCGCCGCGAGCCCCAGCAGCTTCGCCGCGCTCTCGACGTAGTACTTCGTCGCTTCCAGGAACTTCGTGGACATCGCACCCCTCTCCCGCGCCGTGCGCGTGCAGCGTTTCGCGCGCCCCCCGAGGCACGCGGGAAAGAGCGTATCGCAGACCCGTCGGGATCCGATGCGCGATTCGATCCGAGCCGACGAAGCGCGGATGCGTCGTCGTGCACGTGAACGTGGAACGTGGACGTAAAGGCGAACGTGCACGCGAACGACGGGCGACGTGAACGCCGCGCTTCCACCTC
>CALJLK010000042.1 GCA_937982655.1 uncultured Sandaracinus sp. | reverse complement strand
GCGAGCGAGTCGAGTGGCCGGAGGGGATGTACGCGCCGGGCGGTGCCGTTGCGGCGGCATGACACGCGATGCAGTCAGCGCGGCGGCAGTTCGACGTAGGACACAAACGTGCGCTCCTCGGGCTGCCACGAGTTGGACCACACGACGAAGACGGCATTCGGCGCCGCGCGAACGAGCTGACGGACCGGACCCATGCCGCCGATCGTCCCTCGCACCGAACCGTCTTCGTCGAAGACCCGCAGGTAGCTGATTCGTCCTCCGGACACGAGGTCACGAATCGACGTACCGAAAACGAGGCCTTGGTCGACCCTCGCTACAGCGGCTCTCTCATAGATCCGGTCGTGGTACTCGCGCCAAACCGCCGCTTCTACGAACACGGTGTCGGAGTGCTGCCAGCGCAGGTCGAGGCTGCGCGTGTAGTTCTCCAGACGCAGCTGATAGACGTTCCTGGCGTTGCTCGAGCCGTGTCCGAGGAAGACGGTGTCGCCCTCGAGGATGACGTTGGAGATGGATCCGGTCCGCGCCAATGCCCCCACGTACGTCCCCTCGCCGGCCCCGTCTCGAAAGGTTGCGAGGGACATTCTACGATTGTCTTCGCCGTCCGCGGCGAACATGAACTCACTGTCGGAGATCGCGATGAAATCATGCACGGAGCTCGCCACGAATCGGGCGCCGAACTCCGCGTAGTCGGCAAGCGCCACTACCTCACCGTCGGACGAGAAGTCGACCGCCGTCATCGCTCCATCCCGGAACCATCCACCCAGCACCCGCCCCGAGGAGGTCTCAGCGAAGCCTGCGAAGCCAAAGGCCCCGACGCTGTCCCCTTCCAACGACCATTCGACGGCGCCGCCAGCCGTCAACCGATGGAATACGAACCGATCGCGGGGCTTGCGGAACACGTACAGCGCGCCATCACTGGCTTCGAAGACTTGGGTACCGAACTCGAGCGGGACCTCAACGTCGATGTGCTCGACCTCGAAGTCTCGGGCAGTCGCTTCGAGCCGAACGAGCCAAGGGTCCTCCCGAAGCAGGGCGACTGCGTTTCTCTCGTCTCGTGAGTGGAGATCGACCACTGTGCCGAGCATCGCCTGCCACGCGGGACCGGCCAGATCGGTGCAGACGCACGCGTCGCACTCGGCTCCCACACACTGCTGCTGTCCCGGGCATCCATAGGCTCCGACACAGTCGACAAGTTCCGCTTCGGGCGACGTGAAAGCGTCAACGACTCCTGCATCATCAGGAGTCGGCGTGCCGGGTGAGCTGGAATCCTCACCGCACCCTCCAAGCAACAGAATGCCGAACAACGAGACGGCAGCTTTCGTACGCATTCGATGACGATACGGGGTTCTGGAGTCAGCGTCACCGGCATTGGTTTCGCGAGTACTCCCCAGAAGCCCGGCTGGAGGCGACCTGCACCGGCTGTGATGGTTGAGCCCGCGCGTGTCGCCGACTCTTGCGGACTTCAGCGTTTGGCTACGCTCGACGCCCTAACCATCCTCGCGAGCTCTGTGTGCGCAGGCCTAGAGCCCTGTGAGCCCCACTTCACTCGAGCTCCCGGATCGGCCGCATCGTCCCCATCACCGAGACGGCCGAACCGAGGAATCGCTCGTGAGCTGTCGGTGTGGCGGGTGTGCTTCCTTCGATCACCACCCGAGGCTCGTCGTGCGCGAGCCACGTGCCGATCGCCGCCGTGATCGCCAGCGCCGCAGTGATGACCCCGACGCGCTCCCACGGGAGCGGTGGGCGAGGGCAGCGCGCGCCCACGACCCGATCGTCCGGGCGACGGAACCGGACGCAACCGCCCGATCCGTCGAGCAGAAGCTGGGCGACGTCGCGGGGCGCCATTCGGTCGAGGTCGTGGACGTCGCGGTCACATCGAAGGCAGCGGCGGAGCTCGTCGCCTCCCGCCATGGCGTCCCAGTCCTCCGCGCACGGCGTGCGAAGCTCGACGTGGCGGGCTGGCGAGCAACCCGCGATCAGATCGTCGACGATCGCGAGTCGACGCTTGGTGGCGAGCGAGGGCGGAGCGTCGAGCAAGCGCGCGCGACGCTCGACCAGCTCGGGGTCGAGTCGATAGGCCATCGAAGCCTGCGACGCTGTGGACGCTCCGTGGTTCCCGGCGACGAGCTCTGAGGGCAGAGACTCGCGAGTCGAAGTTTCGTGCGGCGGTCGGAATCCACGAACGAATCGCCGGTAACCGCGAGTTGTTCGGGAAGAGTCGCGACGCACGTCGAGGTGACTTCGAAGCTCGTCTCGTCTCATCCTCTCGACGTGTCGAGGTGGACTCTGATGGCCCTGTGCGTCGCTTGTGTCGGAAGAGGCGCTGAGGCACCGACGACGAGCCAACTCGAGGAACTACTCCGCGAGCTGCCGTCCGACTGCGGCCCCTTGCGCCACCTCGCGACCGCGGCCGACGGCTCGCTCGTCTGTCTCCATGCCGGGTTTCGGTTCTGGGTCACGTCGAGGGGCATCGAGCGCAGCGCGACCGCGGCGCCGATCGAGGACGCGGCGCCCGTTGAAGGTGGTTGGGTCTTCGTGCTCGAAGAGTCCGCCACGTTCGCGGCCACTCCGGTCGCGCCGCTGCGAGAGCTCGGTCCGTTCCCGAGGGACGTCACGCTCGTCTCGGGACCACGGCGACCGAGCTTTCAGCGCGGCGCGTACGTGCGAGCGTTCGAGGGGCGAGTCTTCGAGGCCGACGCCGACGGCACACGCGAGATCGCGGTCGACTTTCCGGTCCAACGAGCGGTCGCGTTCGGCGACCAACGCGCGCTGCTCTCGGTGGCGGGCACCGTCGTATACGGTGCATGGGGCGAGCTGCGGCCGGTCGGACAGGTAGATGCCGCGACGTTCCTTCGCCTCGACGCGACGGGGCCGGTGATTACCACCCTCGACGGCGAGCAGCGGCGCATCGACGGGAGCATCGTCTCGCGCTCGCCACGTCGGCGACCGACGTCGCCCGACGAATCGATTCAACGGCTCGCGGCCGTCGCGCACGCCGCGTCGCCCTTGCCCGGCAGCGTCACGCGACGCGGCGACGGCGAGACGGCGGTGCTCGTCGGCGACCGGCTCCTCGTTCGCTCGCGCGACGGCAGTGTCGCGTCGCACCCCGCGCGAGGCTCGTGGGTCGTGGGCGCTTCCAGTGAGGGGTGGTTCGTCGAGAGTGGGTCTCGGCTGCTTCACCTCTCGCGGACGGGATCCGTGCTCGCGGAATGGCCTCGGCGGACGTTCTCGAACGGAGTCGGATGGTGGGGTACCCGCATCACACGCGCCCGAGGCATTGCCCGCCGACGCGTGCTTCCTCGATCACGCTGGGCGCCCGCGGCCGGTGCGTCTCCATGACGCAATCGTCACCGCGCACTGCGGCGATCGCCTGTACGTCGGGACAGGGCCTATCGTCGAGCACGACCTATGGACCGGGCGCGCGGTCGAGCACGCCTTGGGCGTCAACGGGACGTGCGGCCCTCGGGGCGCGTTGGTGGAGATCCGGGTCTCCCGCGTGGGGTCGGCTTGGCTGGTCGATTCGGATCGCGGTCCCTTTCGCGCGATGCCCTTTTCGTCGGGGTGGGTCTACGGCGCGTCGAACGACGGCGAGCTCGTCGTCCGCGCGAACGTCGGAGACGAAGCGTTCGACCTGCACTCACGCGACGACGGAGTCTCCTGGCGCCGCGTGACGCTCGGTGAACGAATCCTGTGCGACGCGAGTGGCTGCTTCACGGACTCGCCGGAGGGCTACGTCGCAGTCGCATCGCTTCCCACCGCTTCGACGTCGCCTTCGAGCGAACGTGGTGTCGAGCGCCCCGATCCCTACGAGGACGGCTGGGGTGCGCTCGTACCGTTCGAGCTGAGCTGCGAGCGACAGGTCGTTCGAGGCGCCCGATCCCCGGAGCGCGTGACGCTCGTCGACGCGAACCGCTTCGCCGTGCGCGAGCTCGATGGACAGCGGTGGGAAGCGTCGGTCGAGGGCGCGACCTTCGTGCGGTCGTCGGTGCTGGCGATCGGTGCACGCGTCGTCGTGACCCGGGCCAGCTGCGGTCGTGTGTTCCGGCTCGCCCCGGAGGGAGTGGTGGAGCTTCGGCGCCCGCCGCCGCGTCCCCTCGTTCGGTGCCCCCGCGACGTACGCGGCCTCGCGTCGCGACGCGCGCTCGTCGAGCCCGACGGACACGTCGTCGTTCTGTGGGTCGACGACTGTGCAGCCGAGGTGCGTCGCTTCGATTCTCGAGGACGCGTCCTCGCGCACCGCCGGTTCGAGACGCGCGACGGAGGGCACTACGACTTCGCCACGCACGACGCGCGCACCTACGTCGCGAGAATCGCGCGCGCCGCGCCGTACGAGCTCATCCCGATCGCGCCCGACGAGATGCCGAAGCGCCTCGACCTTCCGCCGCTCCGGCAGTGGAGTCCACGCATCTGCCGCGACGACGAACCGGCGGGCCCCGAGTTCGTCGGGCTTCTGTTTCCGCCGCATGGCATGGCGCGGTTGCGACGCGTTCCGGACGGCGACGTCTGTGTCCTCGGTTCCATCGGCGAGGGCGGGTTCGTCGCGCGCGGCGGCCAGCTCGTGCGCCGCTTCCGCGAGGAGGACGTTCAGTACGAGGAGCGCTGCTCGTTGGCGGTCGAGTGAGCCCGCCGTGTTCCCGTGGTGGTGCGTGACGCGAACCCGGCAGTGGCGAGCGAGCTCCCTCAAACGACTTCGCCACTACGAACCTGGCGCAGGGTCCACACGGGCAGGCGCGCGTGACCCAGGTACGGGGTCACGAGCGCGCGGCTCAGCACCATCACGGCCTCGATCGTCCATGTCTCGGGCGCGTCGTCCTCGCCGAGCCAGCGCACCACATCGTCTCGGTGCGCGACCAACCAGTCGCGTCGCGCGAGGTGCCGATCCTGAGCGGATGGTTCCCTCTGGCCATCTCGCTTGCTTCGTCCAGTGAACAGCTCCTCGAGGTCCGTGCTCATCTCGTGTGGCATCCGGTCCGTCTGGAAGTCCTTGCACTCCACCGCGAGGATTCGACGACTTGGTCGATGGACGGCCAGGACGTCGACGTCACCGAGCGACTGGCCACGCGCTCGCTCCAGCTTGAGGCGACGGATCTTCGAGACGTGCGTTCGGACTTCAAACCCGCGCGACTGCATCGCGTTCGCAACTTCATCGACGAACTCGCGCGACGGTCGTTGGGTGATCTTTCCCAACACTCTGCGCAGCTCGGGCGACTGAGCGCGGTAGCGACCGGTCGTCAACAACATCATCACGTTCTCGAGCGCAGCGGCGACGTGCCCCACCGTGTACTTCACCCTCCCGTCGCGGGTTCGCACGAAGGGACGACGGACATACGACCATGCGCGGTTGAAGCGCCAAGGCAAGACTTCGAAATCCTGGTAGCCGGGTGGTGCCTTCAAGAAGATGTCGCGCGGTCGGAGAGCGAAGTGCTCCAACCACTTTTCGACACGCCCGATGGGCAATGCGAGGGCTTCGGCTAGCCCGGCGACGAACGTCGCTTCGACCTCCTCGACCACGGCCTGGGAGCCGCGCTGGCCCCTCGCAATCGCGGTGTAGAATAGAGAAATCAGCTCGTCGAGGTCACACCCGAGCTCGGCTTCGACACCTTGGCGGAGCCACTGCGTCTCTTCCGAGTCACTCCATCGAGAGGGTCCGGCCTCGTTCGCGCGAGGGGCCCCCGTGCCGGGGACCCGGACTCTGGAGCCCTCGAGAGCCAATCGTTCGCGGTGATGCTGTCCGCGTCCCTCCGTGATCGCGGCGTCGAACCCGTCGAGGTCCAGCGAGTAGCCGCATCGCCCGATGCGAACCTTCACATCGGCGAGCTGGTAGCGGCTGACGTCGCTCGCGTACCCCAATCCGATGATCTCCGCGCCCAACGCGAGCCATTGATCGAGCTTCGCAACGCTGAAACGTCGGACGCCAGCCGGCGGCTCCGCGACGACGTGTTCGATCAAAAAGCGAGATGCGCTTGCCGCGCGTGCGTGGCGACCGATCTGCTCCTCGAGCTCCCGGTGGAGCGCAGGCACCCGCTCCGCGCACGCGAGCACCGAGCCGAAGGTGAGGTCTCGAATGTCATCGGCGCGGACGAGTGCCTCGTAGTGCTCGAGCAGGTGATCGAGGACGTCGGCGCCCTCGTGCTCGGCGAGGTCGGCTCGTAGCGCGGTGTACAACCTGCTCACCCTGGCGTTGAGCCACGTTCGGGCATCGTCGCCATCCAGTCGTCCGACCGTGGAGTCGCCGAGACCGATGCGCCGCGCGCGGTGGACGTCGAAGTCTTGGAGCAGTCGCGGTGGCGGAAGTCTGTCGTGCGAAAGCGCCGGCTGTTGCATCGCGTGGACCGCGTGCAGCATTCGCTTCACGCCCGAGGGCGCGACCACATCGAGCACGGCTTGGACCTCCACCTCGGGAGTGGAGAGTCCGACCGCGGCAAAGACTGCGGTCGCCAGAGCGGCCGCGAAACCACGCTCGAACGCGTTCGTATCGTCGTACGCCGCGAGAAACCCACGGCCGATCTGGACCTCCAGCGAGTGCGGGTCGACGTCGATGGCGTACGGCACCGCGGTGTCGACCCACACGAGGCGGACGACGACGACATCGGGCTCTGCCCGCCGCGGAAGCTTGGGGCCGAGCTCCAGCGCAAACTCCGAGAGCCAGAACGCGGCCATGCGGCCGAACTCGGGTAGCGACGGTTCGGCCGCTTCCGACTCGTTCGGGGAGGCCACGAACCACACAACTGCGGGCGGCGTGATGACGGCGAGCTCGAATCGCGAAGGGCCCGATCGGCGCGAGAGGTACACGGGTCGCTCTGGTCCTTCGGAGAGGGCGACCTCCAGAAGCCTCCCGTGCTCCCAAGGGAGTGCCTGCGTGTCGCGCCGGAGCACGGCATCTCGACGCATCGTCGCGGCAAGATCTGGCGCGACGGAAACGAGGTTGACGCCGTCGTCGTCGGGCGTGAAGCGTCGATCCCAGGCACGCCAGAGCGCGTACGTGTCGAGCGGTGAGAACGACGCGAGCTTCGGCGTCGACGGGTCATCGAGTGCGACGTGGTGCTTCCACAACACGAGCGGATCACGACCATCGACCTCCGCGATCACCTCGCAGTCGGCCAAGGCGAAGACCTTGGCGAGATCCCGCTCGACCGAGAACTCGAACTCTCTGCCCGTTCCGGAGAGCACCACCGTCGACCGCCACTCGTTCACGGGCGGCTCGAGACGTTCGATCAGCGATGGAAGTCGATCTCGTGCCGCGTGCAGTTCGTTGGCGATCGCGTCGGTGGTCCAGCGCGACCCGGGGTGCAGTGCGTCGGACGCGAGCACGACATGATGCAGCTTGTCTCGATCGCACTGGTACAGGATGTGGGAGACGATGCTTCCGGGTGTGGGCGCCGTACTGCGCCGAGGGGCGTCGACTCGAGACATTCCGAGGCGCTGGAACGCATCGTCCAGCGCGAAGAAGCTCGCGAAATGGAGCTCGTCCGCAAGCTGGGCAGACTCTCCAAGCTCCTCGGCGAGAGCGACCACATGGTGCGCGAGGGCTTGCGCGATCAGGTGCGGTGCAACCACCACGTATCTGTCGCGCACCGTGACCAACGGCGTGACTTGGAGTCGCTCGACGCTGCCGAACGCCGGGTGGAGTGGTCTCGCGGAGGGCACCGCGCAGAACCGAAGTGCGTCCTCGCGGTCGACCGCGGTGCCGCGGCAGAGCCCGTCGAAGCTCGCGGCCGACAAGCAAACTGCCGCCCGGAGTCGCTCGAAGGAGTCTCCCGGCGGCACTGCGAACCGAGCTGACGGTGGTACCGGCAAGTTCCGAGGAAGTCCGGCGTGTGATGCGACGTCATGAGAGAGAGAGCTTCCGAATTGGATCAATCGCGTTGCTCGCGCGCGAAACGCGGGCCCGAGGTCCTCGCTCGTCGCGATGAGTCGTGCGAGAAGCCGCAAGACGAAGAGGGGGCTATCTCCTCCGGGGATGAAGGTGTGGTTGCCGCCGTGGTGGATGAAGTTCTCCGTCGTGAGGGTCGGCCAAGGGTCGTCGCGCCACCCCGCACACGAACCGAGGAGATCGTCCGCCACCCTTCGCGCGCGCGTCCGGTTGAGTGCGCCTCGCCCTCGTGCGTGGCCATCAATGACCAGGCTCGCCAGCGCCTCCAGCCGATGGGCGTAGTGAAGGTTGGTCGGGACGAGGAAGAGTGCTCCGACGGTCGCGCACAGTTCGAGTGGATCGAGTCGAGCAACCTCGGCGAGCAGTCGAGAGCAATCGCGGTCAGGTGCCATCGAGCGATGCTGTCACGACGTACTGACGTTGGGCCGTGTACCCGGACTTCGTCAGTACATCATGACGAGAATTGGACATCCTCGCGGCGAGAGGTCGACATCTCGAACCTCACGCTTCACAGCTCCGCCGAGCCGACGAAGCTGAAGATCGCGTCTCCTTCACGAACCGATCCGTCCAGCATGTAGGTCACCGGCCCGACGATCTCGAAGCTGAGTGAGTCTTCGCGCCATTGCAGCTCGGCCGCGCTCGGGCTCCAGACCGCCGTGCCCCCGTCCGTGGTCGTCCACGTGCAATCGGGTCGCGAGCCGAGCGGGGCGAACTGGAGGCGCACCGAGTCGTCGCTGAAACCGCACATCTCGAGGGACTCGATCTCGAACGTGCAGTAGGCGCCGATGAAGAAGCGCCAGCGGGTCGCGGGATCGTCGGTTCCGACCGGGACCAGGGTCAGGGTTCGGTCGAGCTCGTCTTGGAAGTAGCGCCCGTCTCCAATCCGGGTGCTCATGGTGCCGAAGCCCGAGTAGACGAGCGGATAGTCCTCCGGTGGGCAGCTCTCGGTGCCACCACAGGAGGAGAGAACGAGTGTGAGCGCGACGGCGAGGAGAGCGCGGCGTTTCATGGGCTCGACCGTCTCACGGGAGCGATCGATCGTCGATCGATGTCCGTATGCGCGTGCGTCGTTGGAGCAGCCTGCGGAACGCAGAGGATCGCGATCGAAATCGTTACCTCCGCGGTTTCACCCATTTGAGTTACTCGGTTTGGAGTACGTGCGGCATTCGCGGGCTCTGTACCGTCTCCACGGAAACCTACGGCCTCGTCGCGCGTCGCGAGGGGCTGCGAGGACGAGGGGTGGGAAGATGAGCTTCACGGATCGTGTGAAATCGCTCGCGCAGCGCGTGCCGGACCTTCTGCCGCATCTGGAGACGGAGGAGGCGACGAAGACGGCGCTCGTGCTGCCGTTCCTGGCGGCGCTCGGCTACGACGTGTTCGACCCGACCGAGGTTGTCCCGGAGTTCGTGGCCGACGTCGGGATCAAGAAGGGCGAGAAGGTCGACTACGCGGTCAAGCGTGAGGGCTCGATTCAGATCCTGATCGAGTGCAAGCCGGTCGGGACGCGCCTGAAGATCGAGCACGCGAGCCAGCTCTATCGCTACTTCTCCGTGACGAAGGCCCGCATCGCGATCCTCACGAATGGCACCGAGTATCACCTCTACTCGGATCTCGACGAGCCCAACAAGCTCGACGCGAGGCCGTTTCTGATCCTGAATCTCCTCGAGCTTCGCGACGATCTGATCGCGGAGGTCGCGAGCCTGTCGAAGTCGACGTTCGACCTCGAGAAGGTGCTCAGCAGCGCCAACGACCTGAAGTACCTGCGCGAGGTGCGCGCGTGTCTCGAGCGGCAGCTCGAAGAGCCCGAGGAAGAGCTCGTGAAGTTCTTTTTCACGCGCGCGAACCCGACGGCCCGCTTCACGGCGGCGAGCCGCACGATGTTCACGCCGCTCGTGAAGAAGGCGCTCCTCGGCATGATCAGCGAGCGCGTCAGCGACCGACTCCGCGCGGCCATCGCGCGTGAAGACCCGGGTGCGTCCGCCCTGCCAATCGTCGCGCAGGTGCCCGCCGCCGAGCCCGTGGTCGACCCCGAGGCCAGCGCGGACGACGCACGCGCCGGCATCGAGACGACCCAAGAGGAGCTCGACGGGTTCCGCGTGGTGCTCGCCATCGTCTGCGGCGAGATCGATCCGGCGCGCGTCGTGTACCGCGACGCGAAGAGCTACTTCGCGATCCTCCTCGACGACAACAACCGACGCCCCATCTGCCGCCTCCACTTCAACGCCGCACAGAAGTACCTCGGCCTCCTCGACGAAGCGAAGCAAGAGACCCGGCACCCGATCGCGTCGGTCCGCGATCTCTACGCCCACGCCGACGCGCTGCGCGCGGCGGTGCGGAGGTATCGGGGGGACAAGGCGGAGCCGGAAGCGACGGCGTGAGCACCGAGGCTCAGATGGTGGTCGCGAAACGCGTCCTCGAGCTGATCGACCGTCTCGAGAAGGGGGAGACGCTGACGGTCGCACGGACGATGAAGCTGCTCGGCATCCAAGAGCCCGCAGCGCGCCGCTACCTCAAACTCCTCGAGAAGCAGGGCCGCGCGTGCGTAGAGCTCGTCAACGGGGAGAATCGGTATCGGTCACCCTCCAAGCTCGCGTCGTCGTCATCGGACCATACGCGTGCCACCGCGCTCGAGCTGGCGTCGCAGGGCCTCTCGTGGCTCGAGGGCACGAAGTACCACGCGGCGCTCGGGGTCCTTCGGAAGGAGGTCGCGGCGTGCGGGGACGTCGATCGTGGCGATCGCATCGCACGAGGGGTGCAACACCTGAGCCCGCGCCCAGTCGCCGACCGCAAGAAGTACCGCAACGCGGTCACGGCGCTCCTTCGAAGCCTCGAAGAACGGTGCGTGTGCTCGATCGACTACACGACACTCGACGGCCGAACCAGCAAGTACCGGATCGCGCCGCATCGGCTGGTCATTCACGACGGACTCGTGGTGGTGCTCGCGCGAAAGCTCCCCTCGGAGGAGGTGCGCCTCTTCGAGTTGGAGGGGATTCAGAGCATTCGGCTGCTCGAGGACACCTTCACTCCCGCGTCGTCGACCGAGATCCCCGAGGGGATCCTCGACGACTCGTTCGGCATCTACATCCACGAAGGTCCCGTCGAAGACGTACGGCTCGCCGTACGCGGCGAGGTACGAGCCTCTCTGGAGCGGCGACCGGTGCACCGCACGCAGTCGTTGGGCCCCGATCGCCGTGGGTGGAGGGAGGTCGGCTTTCGCGTCGTCCTCGCGCGTCCGCTTCATCGCGCGATCCTGAGTTGGATCCCGGACGTTCGCGTCCTCGCACCGAACACGCTCCGGGAGGCGATCGTCCAGCAGGTCGATGCGTTTCGACGCGACGGATGATCGCGACCGCACTTCGTCGGCCCAACCCGAGTTCGCGATCACCGGATGGTTCGAGTTTGGAGCCGATTCGACGATCGCGGCGTGATCGGGTGTCGTGATCTCCGATCGTGCTGTGATCGGGCGGGCTCTCCATCCCTTGTCGCACCCGCGTGGAGACTTACTGGGCCGAGCGCGCCCGGACGTCCGTGGCCGCGAAACAGGAGAGACCGGGCCATGGCCAACCTTCAGAAGCAGTTCGAGCAGTTCCACGACGCGATCCGTATTCGTCGCAAGCCCGAGGAGAAGACGCTCTCGGACAAGCGCGAGAAGATCCTGAATCGATTGAGCGAAGGCATCGCGGAGAAGCGCCGCCAGGGGGCCACGATCCCGAAGTATCGCCACCTGAACCAGGGCAGCTACCCCATGGGAACTGGCGTGAAGCCGCTCGACGGCGACTACGATCTCGACGTCGCGCTCCTCTTCGAGATCGACCACGACGACTTCGAGCCAGTCGAGGTGAAGAAGTGGGTCCTCGAGGCCTTGGACGGGCACACGAAGGACGTGCGAATGCGCGAGCCCTGCGTGACCGTCACGTACACGTCGAAGGACGAACCGCTCTACCACGTCGATCTCGCGGTCTACGCGGAGGAGAACGCCGACGGGAAGACGTACCTCGCGCGCGGCAAGCTCCAGTCGAACGCCGAAAACAAGCGCTGGGAGGCGGCGGATCCCGAGGCGCTTCTGAAGCTCGTCGAGAATCACCTGTCCGATGCGGACGACGCGCGGCAGTTCCGCCGGGTCATCCGGTACCTGAAGCGATGGGCAGCCGTGCGGTTCCCGGAGGGTGGGAACGCCCGCCCGCGCGGAATCGCGATCACCGCGTGTGCGCTTCGCTGGTTCGAGGTTCGGAAGGCGCTCGTCGGGACGACGAAGGAGTTCGATGATCTCGGCGCGCTGAAGACGCTGCTCGCGAAGATGCGTGCCGCCTTCCAGCGAGAGGTCGTGGACGGGAAGGCCATCGAGCGCCTGCGGGTGACCCTCGACGTTGCTCCGGGGAACGACCTCTTCGAGCGCATGACGCATACGCAGATGGCCGACTTTCAGGCGGCCTTGAAGGGCCTCGAGGCCGCACTCGAGACCGCCGCGCGCGAGCCCGACACGCACGAAGCGGCGAAGGGCCTGGCGATGCACTTCGGCTCGGATTTCCCGGTGCCGGACAAGGTCGAGACGGCGAAGCCGCGGACGCCGACGATTTCGAGTCCGGGGAACTCGGGGTGACCCGCGAGGACGCGACACGACTGCTGTTCGACGTCGTGCGGGCGCGCCATCTCGACCGCGTGGGTGTCGTTCCTTCGCAGGCGGGCGTCCTCGCGACGGTGTCGGGCGAGCGGACGTACTCTGATCGATGCTTCCGCTTCGAGGTTCGGCTGCCCGACGCGTTTCCGGCTCGGCTACCGACCGTCGTCGCGTTGGACGCCCCTCCCCTCCCTCATGTCGAGGAGGACGGGTCGATCTGCGCGTTCGAGCGCGAAGGGCTCTCGCTCTCACGTGAGCGGCCGGCCGAGCTCATCGACGAGGCTGTCTGCAAAGCCTTGGCGACCTTCGAAAGCGGGTTCCACGGGCAGCGCTGGGCAGAACTCTACGACGAGCTTCCGCAGTACTGGTGCCGGGGAGCTCGCGGCCACAGAGCTGATGCCTTTCTCGACCTCGGGGGTCCATCGCGTCTGGTGGTCGCGGGGTGGGTGCGTCCTCGCAAGCGCGCCGTGCGCGTGCTCTTCGTGGCCGACCGACAAGGAGATGCGACGTCGGTGCGCGAGTACCCCGACCTCTCCGAGGACAAGCTCCCGATCCGGACGGCGGAGGTCCCCTACCTGCGGCTCCCCGAATCGCTTCTCCAGGAGCCGCTGGACATCGAAGCGCTCCGCTCGGTCGAGGGGTTACTGGCCTTCCTCGGTGGGTGCGGAGCACGCGCGGAACTCGAGCGGCTGACGCGCCTCTCACGCCGCATTCAGCCGCTGGTCGTGCTGGGCTTTCCACGATCGGATCGGGAGGAACGCACGCCCGTACTCCTGCAGTTCGGGACCAAGCACGGCAGCATCGAGGATGCGCGTGAGCGCGGGGCTCCCGCGAACTTGGTGCGGATGGATCGCGAAAGTTTGCTCGGTCGGGGTGGCTCGCGCGCTCGAGACGCGCACGTAGCGATCGTCGGATGCGGGTCGGTGGGTGGGCAGCTCGCCACCCAGCTCGCGAGCACCGGAATCTCGCGGCTCACGCTTATCGACCCGGACCGACTCGAAGCGGCCAACGTCTACCGGCACGTCCTGGGTCGAGCGGACATCGGTCGGCGCAAGGTCGACGCGCTCGCGGACGACCTGCGGCGCCGCCCCTACCTCGACGTCGATGTCGCGCACGAGCCCGCGCAGAAGCTTCTCGTGCACCGCCTTCATCGCGACCAGTTCGACGCGATCGTGGTGACGATCGGAGACGTGACACAGAGCCGGGAGCTTCAGGAGCTTCTTCGAGACTACTCGGGGATCGTGATGTTCACGTGGCTAGAGCCGCTTGGGATCGGCGGGCACGCGCTCACGCGTCCGGCTGGCGCCAAAGGCTGCTACGAGTGTCTCTTCCGTCGAGAAGATGGCTCGGAGCAGGTGGACAACCGCTCCGACTTCGCGGCGCCCGGCCAGACGTTCACGCGCTCCGTCACGGGATGCGGCGGCGCGTACACGCCGTACAGCGTTCTCGACGCGACACAGACAGCACTCCTGGCTTCGCGCGCGCTCGTCGAAGCGCTCGATTCGCGGAGCGGGTCCAAGCCCAGCGTGGCGGAGCTGCGGTCGTGGCGCGGAGATCCGCGGGCCTACCTCGACGCCGGCTTCCGGCTCTCCGATCGTTGGAACGCGCACGACACGTCGGCGACGTGGTTCGCGAACGACCACTGTCCCGTCTGCAGGAGCAAGCCATGAGCGCGGCGCTGCTCTTCCGCGCCGCTGACCGACAGGTCTTCAAGCTGGACGCACTGGTCGTTCGTCGCCTGCACGACTTCCGCCAGACGCAGTGCGTGAGTCGCGAAGCGGGCGGAGTGTTGCTCGGCCGGTGGTTGCGCGGGTCCGAGCACGTCGTGGTCGACGAGCTCACTACGCCGATGCGCGGCGACCGAAGAGGGCGGACGTCGTTCCATCGCACGGCGCGGGCCCATCAGCAGCACATCGATCGAGCGTACGCCGAGTCCCAGGGCACCTGCGGCTACCTCGGGGAGTGGCACACTCACCCCGAGCCGGATCCGACACCGTCGTCGGTCGACCTCGACGACTGGCGGCGCCGACTTCGCGACGACCGCGTCGACGTACCTCATTTGTTCTTCGTCATCGTCGGGACGTCCTTGACGCGTGCATGGCGAGGGGCTCGCGCGTCGATCGCCATCGAATCGCTCGATGCAGTGCGGCTCTGTCAGTTGGATCCTCCAGGTCCACACCACCCGTTCGACGGCGCGGCTTCTTCCGAACCGCTCGATGGCACCTCCGACACCCCAACGCTCCCCACGACGAGGTGACTGTGTCTGCTCCGCCCCTTCAGTCTCGATTTCTCGCCTTCCACGAGCGCATCAAGCTCGACAATGCCGACGAGCTCGCGATTCTCCGCGACAAGCGCGACGCCATCCTGCGGCGCATGCGCGACCGTAGTCTGACGTTCGACGCGTTCAACCAAGGGAGCTACGCGATGGGCACCGGCGTGCTGCCGGTCGAGGGCGACTTCGACATCGACGTCGGGATCGTCCTCACGGGGCCTGAGCGACCGAAGGATCCGCTCGATGCGAAGACCCGCGTCTACGACGCCGTTCGCGGCCACACGCCCAACGTCGAGTGGCGTCGTCACTGCATCCGGGTGCAGTACGTGAAGGCGGGGCAACCGTCCGTGCACGTCGACCTCCCGGTCTACTGGAAGTCCCAGGACTGGTGGGGCGCCTCGACGTATCACCTGGCGGTCGGCAAGCAGCACTCGAGTCTCGAGCATCGTTCGTGGGAGCTCAGCGAGCCTCTTCGATTCATCGAAAAGGTGAAAGAGTTCCTCGATGGAGAGCAGCGCCAGCAGTTTCGTCGAGTCGTTCGCTACCTGAAACGCTGGAAAGACGTCTGCTTCCGGTCGGAGGGCAACGCGGCGCCGGTTGGAATCGGGCTCACCGTCGTCGCCCTCGAGTTCTTTCAGCCACGCTACGTCGGCTTCCTCCCACCGACGTCCGCCGCGCAGTTCGACGACCTCGACGCGACTCGACGCGTGGTCGACGGCATGCGCGCGCGCTTCTACCCGCGACTGGTGGCCAAGCTCCCCGTGGAACCGCGACGGGACGTCTTCCACCGGATGACGGATCCCCAAATGCGCGAGTTTCGCACACGCCTCGACGCGCTCTCTCTCCAGCTCGCCGAGGCCCGACAACGCCACGATCCCGCCCCTCTACAACAAGCCTTCGGCCGCGACTTCTGAGGTGCCCGATGTCCCGAATCCGTCCCCTTCGCTTCACCGCCGACATCGGCAAGAACCACGTACCGGCCGCCACCGACGAGATGGTGCGCCACGCTCTCTCGCCCGCCGAGCCAGGGGACGCGGTCGACATCGCGTTCGGCGACCGCTTCGAGCACGAACACGGCACCGATTGGCCGGCGGCGGTCGCGGAGCTCGAAGGAGCGCTGAGGGACGTACGAGTCAGCGCGGAGCCGCTGGGAATCTTCGGGATCGGGCCGATCCCGCTGTTGATGGCGCTCGGGAGTCTGCTCGGCGACAAGCGGTCCGACTTGATATTCGACCGGCATCGCCACCGCGACGGCATCGACTCCTCGCACCTGTGGGCGTGGGAGGAGGACGGGCCCGAGCTCGCGTGGACGGTCAACATCCCAGAGGGGAGGCGGGCGGCGAGCGACGTCGTCCTGATCCTGTCCGTGAGTGCACCCGTCAGCATCGACGACACGACGGCAGTCGCCCCGCACTCCGCGCCCGTCTACGAAATCGCGCTGAACGATCCGAAGGTGAATCGGGTGCGGACGCACGCGCAGCTACAGACCTTCGTGGCCCATTGGCGCTCGGTGCTCGACCACATCACCAAGACCCACGGTGCCGGCGCCCGCGTCCATGTGTTCCCCGCGGTGCCGGTGTCGGTCGCCATCGAGTGTGGCCGTCGGATGCTGCAGGCCAGTCCCGAGCTGCGCATCTACAACAAGCGCGGCGAAGCGTACTCGTACGCAACCACCATCGGTCCGCGGGGAGTGAAGTACGAAGCCGAGGCCGCCGTACGATCGGAAGCCGACTTGCTCGTGCTCGTCGCGCTCGAGGAAGAGTTCGCGCAACTCGTGGCATTGCTCCCGGAGCGCGTCCCGGTGCGCTCCGAAAGCGGCGAGTACGACTACTCGTGCCACTACGCTGGACGCCACCTCGTGCTGCACTGCGTCGGCGAGATGGGCATCGCGCATGCCCAGCTCGCCGCGGACCGAGCGATCGCGCGATGGAAACCGAGAGCGACCGCTTGGCTGGGAATCGCAGCCAGTCTCAAGGAGGACCTACGTCTGGCCGACGTGATCGTGCCGCGACAGATCGTCGCCTACGACGCGACGAGCAAGGTCACGGACGGCGAAGACGGCGTAGATGTGCGGTATCGGCCAGAGGGTTTCCAGGTCGACTTTCCACGTCTGAAGGCGGTGCAGGCATTTCCGCACGCGCACGAGGATCGATACGCCAAGTGGAAGAAGGAGTGCGCCGACGATCTCCGCGCCGAACTCGGGTCGGCCTACACAGAGCTTCGTCAGGTGACTCGTGAGTCGCCAGCGATCCGCACCGGTCATCTCGCGAGCGGCAACAGTGTGGTCACGTCGCGCGCGTTCATCGACAAGATCCGCTCCCTCGACGGCGCCCTCATGGCGTTGGAGATGGAGACGGCCGGGCTGAGCCGAGCCGCCCACGCGCGCACCAGCCCGGTTCCGGTGCTCGCGATCCGCGGAATCTCGGACCTCGGAGATGCGGACAAGTCCAAGTTCGATGGGGTCGGCGGCGGTGCCTTCCGGCGGGTGGCGATGCGAAACGCGACGCGGCTTCTACTCGCGTTGTTGGACGTCGGCGTGATTTGACGGGCACTTGCCCTCCGCTCGCACTTCCACCTGCGCGCCCTGCCGTTCCAGAAGTGAAACGACGGAGTCGGCGACGGCTTCGGGCACGGCGAACGCGAGTAGGTCGCGGGCACGCGTCGCGGCCACGTAGAGGACGGCTCGTCCCTCGTGCGCAACGTCGCGCACGTCCCAAGCTTCCAGGAGTTCACCGAGTCGCCCACTCATCGGAATCACGACGAGCACGGCCCCGTACTCGTGGCCCTTGGCGCTGTGAACCGTCGAGAAACCAAGGGGAAGCTCGACCTCGTCCCGAGGATCAGGCGAGGACGCTTGGCTCGCGTTCTCACCCGGTACATCGCGACAAGTGAACCACTCAGTGCGCTTGCCCACGAACTGCAGTCCCCGCGGCGGCCGCAAGTTGTCGAGCGCATTGCGAACTCGGGCGCAAGGCCGCCCTTCCTGCATCGCGGCTGCACATCCGAGAACCTGCGCCGCCGAAACGGTGACCCAACGCTCGAGGCGTGAGTCCAGGTCGTTGTCCCGTTCCGAGCCGAGCGCGCGCCGAAGCGACGCCTCGAGCAGTCTCCGCGCGGCTTGCCAGTCGGTAGGCGAAGGGTTCTCAAGGGCCCGAGCGATCACTGCCCCCGCCGCCGCGGAATCCTTCGGGCCCTTTGCGCGGCCAATGGCCGCGCGAGCGTGCTCCTCGGCATGCGCCACAACCATCGCGTCGACGCTTGCCCCCGGAAGCAGCGCCATGAACCTCGAACCAATCCGTTCGTCCAGCTTCTCGTAGGGCAACACGACCACAGGGCGGTCCACCGAGTCGGCTCGCATCGCGGAATCCGGGTCGCCGTCACGCGCACGAAGGCTCGCCGCTGCTGCGCAGATCGACTTTGACGAACGGAAGTTCCCCGAGAGGACCATCCCGGCAAGCCCCAGCTCGTCGAGCTTGCGGGGATCGGCTCCTCGAAAGCCGAAGATCCCCTGCTCTGGGTCGGCAACGACCACGCAGCGGCAGCCGGCCTTTCTGAGAGCAGACACGATCTCCAAGTCACCAGGATCACAGTCTTGGGCTTCATCGACGATGACGACTCGGAATCGCGCCGCCAGGTGGGCCGGTGATCGCTTTCGGATCCGGCGAAGCGCATCAGACCGAAGAAAGGGGCTCGTGACGATCCCTTGAGCCATGAGCCTCCGGATATTCCTCTCAGCGGCCCTTTCGAGGTCATCTATGATGCGCTCATCGAGTGTTCGAAGCTTCGCGTGTACGGCGTATCTCGACCGGACGAGGCCGGGTCGAAGGAAGACCTTTCCTTGGTGCGGAGCGAACGCATCAAGAGGGACTGCGCACTGTGCAATCCTGAAATCCAGATCGTGCCCCCAGCTCTCCCGAAACTGCACGCGGAGTCCCGGCGCGCGCTCCAGTCCGTCCGGTCCCAACACGTAGCGGATAAGGAAGCTGTCGAACGTTCCGACAAAGCTCGGCGGCCTCAGCAACCGAGGTGCTCGCCGCGTAAGCCGTGCACGAACCTCCCCTGCCGCTGCGTTGGTGAACGAGAGGAACGCCACGCCGTGTCTGGGGGCTCCCTCGGTGGCGCGGACGGCAAGCTCGATCAGCGTTCTCGTCTTGCCTGCACCAGGGCACGCGCGGATGTAGAGGTCTCCCTCGGCGCGAACGATGGCTTGCTGCTCTGCCGTCAATGTCACGAGGTCACCAACGAACGTAGCGCGTCAGCGATGTGCTGTGGGACCGGGAATCGCTTGTCGAGTTTCAGGTCTTCCTCGATCTGCCCCGCGAGCGTCTGGGCGAAGTCTCCCTTCCGCGTCTTGGTCTCCTTCATCCACTGAAGAAGCTCCGCTCCTCGGTCCGCTGGCGGGAGGGAATCGATTCGCTTGGGCCACGCGTCGAACCGTCGCTTTCCTCGCGTCACGCACGCAGCGAAAGCCCGTCTCAGCACCGCCGAAGCCTCTGCGGCTCGGGCCGGGTCGGGATCGGAGAGGAGGCTGACCTCGAGAGTGCATGGGGTCACAGCGACGTGAAGGCGTTCGTCCGCGCCCAACTTCTTGGCGAGTCGATGGAGCGCCTCGGCGCGGCGCTGCCCGGCGGGACGCGGTGCGGTGGAGGGCTTGGCCGACACAGGTGCGGCGTCCGCTTCCGTCACACCAACTTCCCCGTCGGCCGCCTCGCCATCGCTCGCTTCATCGCTCGGTTCGTCCTCGTTCGACGCGTTGGTGGGATCCTCATCCGTGAGGACGACGACCTTGTCGGCGATGCAAGCCTTCGCTGCGCTCGTGCTCGCAAGCAGGAGTCGCACATACGGCTCGAAGTCGACGCCTTCGATCGGCAAGATGGTGGCTGCTCGAAGGCGATCCGACTCTCGCTTGTCGAGAACACAACGTGCGAAGGCTGGGATCAACAACGCTTCGGCGATTCCCTCGACGAGAAGAACTCTGTAGCTGAAGAGCAGCGAGGCCTTCGTGACATCGAGATACCGATCAATCTTCCGTCGCGTGGCCTCGTCGAGCCCGAGCTCGGCGATCGCGATGGCAGCCGTATTCGAGGGTTCAGCAGCTGCCAGCGTCGAGGGTTCGGCGACCGGCGCAGCCGAATCGTCCGAGGGTTCCGCCCCCACGACAGGTGCGGACGGCTCGGGGGCGTCGAAGGAGGCCCCGTCAGGACGAGGCTCCGCGTCGGGGCCCTCCTGCCCTTCGGTCACCACATCACTCGTCTCGACCGGCCGAAGCACCACGACGTGCTTGATCGACATCGCCGCTGCCAGGTTCGGCGAGTGGGTCGTAACGACGACTTGGATCCGTCCGGCATGCGCACCCGGTGCTGGGGTCCTCTTCGCAGTCTGCTCCGCGCGCTCCTGCAACCACGTCAGCACCGCGTTCTGAAGCTGAGGATGGAGGTGCGCCTCGGGCTCCTCGACGAGGAGGAGCGTGAGTTCCGCGTCGTCAGCTGCGTCGAGCTCGACCAACACGCTCGCCAAGTAGAGAAGGTTCGCGTAGCCAAGGCCTGTTCTCGCGAGCTTCGACGGATCGATACCTTGCTGGGTGAGAGAGAATCGGAGGTCGCGAGCGAGTCCGACCAGCGTCGGCTCCGCGAAGCGAAGATGAGCTTGCGGCTCTCGGAATCCGGCGACCAATGGCTGCAGAGTCGTCCGGACAGTGTCGCGCGCTCGGACGAGCGGAGGCTGGGCCAAGAGCTGGTCCGATGCATCACGGGCACACGCCAGAAGTTCCTCTCGCGCGGCCTCTTCGTTGAGAAGCAGCTGACGCAGAAGAAACTCGATGCGACCGGGACTGCTCGAAGCAAGGTCACGGTCCGCATCCCGCAGGGCGGGAAGATGCACGTGACGGATGAAGTCCCGGACCTCCGGCTCCTGTTCGGGCAGGCCTTTGGGTCCGACCGTCCACCGTGGAGCCCGCCGCCTCTCGACGTCGGATGGTAGATCCCAGCGATACGTCCAGATCGCTTCCGTTGCGCGATTCGACGGCAACGCGGAGAAGAAGAGTCCACGTTGAGTGTCGTCGAGGCCGGAGTACGTCGTGGAGAGCTCGAGTCCGCTCGCGTTCAGTCGAACGTCGTCCAAACCGACGTACCGTATGCGTCGGCCGTCGGACGGTGCCGTGACCAAGCGGATCGCCTCAACCACGTTTGTCTTGCCCGCATCGTTCTCGCCGACGAGCACGGTGAGGAGCTCGTCGAAACGAACCGTCGTGTCTGCACAGGAGCGAAAGTTGCGCAGGCGGAGCTCTCGAAGATGCATGGGCCGATGATACTCAAGCATCGCCACGATCAGGGCGAGCGCGGTGGAGATCGTCGGTGTTGCCGGAGGTCAGATGTACTTCGTTGGCGCTCACCAGTATGGGGGACTCCCTCCCGAGCCCGGAACCCGGATGCGGTGATCACCGGCTCGCCGTGAGCTCGTCCATGTTGGCAATCGAGCTCGGCGAACCCTGTCCGCCAAGAGTGGACGTTTTCCATGTTGTTCCCTCCGGCGGTGTCCGGATACGGTGGCCTCCGGTCTGCGTGCGGCTCGGCGGGTGCCGGGCCGTCGTCGTCGAGGAGGGTGAAGCGTGGCGAGGGAGCTCCCCATCGCGCCGGGGGCGCACATCGAGGTGCGCGACGCGGTCTGGCGCGTGGTGCAGGTGAATCAGACGAGCAGCGGGAGCGCGGCGTGGCACGTCGTGGGGCTGTCGGAGATCGTCCGCGATCAGGAGGCGATCTTCCTGCAGGAGTACGAGCCGAGGGTGACGGTGCTCGATCCGCGCGAGACGCAGCTCGTGGTCGATCCGACCCCTGGGCACCGGCGCTCGCGGCTCTACTTGGAGAGCAAGCTGCGGCGCGTTCCTCCGACGACCACGGAGCCGGTCCTCGGGCGGAGCGCGGCGCTCGACGTGATGGACTTCCAGCTCCAACCCGCGCGGCTCGCGCTGCAGCAGACACGGCCTCGTGTGCTCATCGCCGACGCGGTGGGCCTCGGCAAGACGCTCGAGGCCGGCATCCTGCTCTCGGAGCTGATTCGACGCGGTCGCGGCCGCCGCATCCTCGTCGCGACGGTCAAGAGCATGCTGACGCAGTTTCAGAAGGAGCTCTGGTCTCGCTTCGCCATCCCGCTCGTGCGGCTCGACTCGGTCGGACTCCAGCGGATTCGCGAGCAGATCCCGACGAATCACAACCCCTTCCACTACTACGACAAGACGATCATCTCGATCGACACGCTCAAACAGAACAACGCCTTCCGCACGCACGTGGAGCGCGCCGAGTGGGACGTGATCGTCATCGACGAAGCGCACAACGTCGCGGAGCGCGGCGGGGATCGATCGCAGCGCGCGAAGATCGCGAAGATCCTCGCGGACCGGTCCGACGCGCTGATCCTGCTCTCGGCGACGCCGCACGACGGCAAGGCCGAGAGCTTCGCGAGCCTGATGAACATGCTGGATCCGACGGCCATCGCCGATCCGAAGAGCTACACCCGCGAGGACATCGAGGGGCTCTTCGTCCGTCGCTTCAAGAAGGACGTCCAGAGCGAGCTCGGCAAAGCCTTCCCCGAGCGCGAGATGCGGCAGGTGCACGCGACCGCCACGTCTGCCGAGGAAGCCGCGTTCGACGCGCTCGTGGACCTGCGGTTCTCGGCCATCGACCAGCGGAAGCATGGCGCGATGCTCTTCAAGACCACGCTGGAGAAGGCGCTCTTCAGCAGCCCCGCCGCATGCCGACAGACGATCGCCGAGCGACTCAAGACGATCGCCGGGCGCAAGGACGCGGCGGCGTTCGAGGCCGACGCGGAGGCTCTGCGGCACCTCGACGAGCTCGTCGCGGCGATCGATGCCGTGTCCTTCTCGAAGTATCAGCGCCTGCTCGCGCTGCTCCGCGACAAGAAGCAACTCCAGTGGTCGCCGAAGAAGAAGGACGACCGGCTCGTGATCTTCAGCGAGCGAATCGAGACGCTGAAGTTCCTGCGGGAGCACCTGAAGGCCGACCTCGGCCTCGAGGCCGAGCAGATCGAGCTGCTCCACGGCGCGCTCTCCGATCGCGAACAGCAAGAGATCGTCGAGCGCTTCGGCAAAGACAACGCGAAGGTCCGCGTGCTGCTCGCGTCGGACGTCGCGTCCGAAGGCTTGAACCTCCACTTCCTCTGCCACCGGCTCGTGCACTTCGACGTGCCCTGGTCGCTCATGGTGTTCGCGCAGCGCAACGGCCGCATCGACCGCTATGGGCAAGAGCGCGCGCCGCAGATCGTCTACCTGCTCACGGAGTCGCAGAACGAGCGCATCCGCGGAGACGTTCGAATCCTCGAGCTGCTCACCCAGCGCGACGATCAGGCGCAGAAGAACATCGGCGACCCGTCCGCGCTCATGCGCAAGTACGACGAGGAGGCGGAGGTCGCGCTCACCGCGGAGGCCATCGAGGCGGGGGAGTCCGCCGAAGCCTTCGGAGCGCGCCTCGCCGCACCCGATGAGCTGAGCCCGCTCGATCTCCTGCTGCGCGGTGGACCCTCGCTCGACGAGCCGCCACCGCCCCCCACGCCGCGCACCTTCTCCCTCTTCGACTCGGACTTCGCCTACGTGCGCGAGGTGCTCGACCTCCTGGCGGAGAACGACGGGCTCACGCGTCGCGTCGACGAAGAGCGCCGCGTCGTCGAGATCCACCTGCCGCCGGATACGGAGGACGCGCGGCGTCGTCGCCTCGCGGGCACCGACCTGCGCCGCCGCTTGCGGAAGCTTCCCACCGAGGTGGTGCCCGACGACGGCGTCCTCGTGCTGACCCCCGACGCCGATCGGATTCAAGAGGAGATCAAGCTCGCACGCCGGGAAGAGCTGGCGTGGCCGAAGCTCAGCTACCTCTGGCCGCTGCACCCGGTCGTCGACTGGTGCAACGACAGGGCGGTCGCCCCGCTCGGACGCCTCGAGGCGCCCCTCGTGTCGCTGCTCGAGGGGCTCGTGTCCGACGAGGCGGTGGTGCTCGTCTCAGCGTCTCTGCCCAATGGTCGCAGCCAGCCGCTGCTGCAGGAGTGGTACGCGGTGCGCTTCCTCGGAGGCGTGTTGACCGAGACGCTCTCGTTCGAGGCGTGGGCAGAGCGAGCCAAGATCGCGCGCCGTTCGCTGCCGAACCGAAACGTCCCGGTCGACCTCACCGCGCTCCGGGCTCTCGTCGCCCCCGCGGTCGACGCCGCGCGTGAGCGCACCCTCGCGCTGTGGAAGGACCGCGAAGCCGACCTCCAGGCGAAGCTCGATCGCGAGCTCGACCGACTCACGGCGCTCCGCAACCGTCGCTTCTCGCAGCTCGTGCTGGACTTCGGCGAACGCGACAAGGACCAGATCAACGCGCGCGTCGACAAGGTCTTCGAGCCCTTCTTCCGCTTCGTACGCGACAGCATGACGGCCGGGAAA
>CALJLK010000041.1 GCA_937982655.1 uncultured Sandaracinus sp. | reverse complement strand
CGGTCAGCTCGGGTAGCCGACCATGCGGTTCTTCTCGGGATCCCAGAGCTTGAGCGAGAAACAACGCGCGATCTCGGAGGGCGCGAGCGACGTGGTTCCGGGGGTCTGGAGCTCCGGGATCGCGGCCATCGTCTGCGGGAGATTGTAGAACGGGATGCGCGGGTTGAGGTGGTGCACGTGGTGGTAGCCGATGTTGCCGGTGAACCAGTGCATCACGGGGCTCATCTCCATGTAGCTCGAGCTCTCGAGGGCGGCGCGGCCGTAGCTCCACTCGTGGCGCGGCTGGACGATCATGCCCTCGAAGTTGTGCTGGGCGTAGAAGAGGTAGCCGCCGAGCGCGCACGCCACGAAGAGCGGGAGGACGACCGCGAAGAAGGCGACGTCCCAGCCGGCGAAGAGGCCCGTCGTCACCACGATCGCCACGTGGAGCACGAGGGAGAACATGCTGTCCCAGTTGCCGAGCGGGCGGCGCAGGAAGGGGGACACGCACATGCCGAACCCGAAGACGGTGAAGTAGCCGAAGAAGACGTTCAGCGGATGGCGGGTGATACGGTACATCAGGCGCTGACTCGGGGTCGCCTTTTCCCAGAGATCGAGGCTCAGGATCGGGTAAGAACCGACGTGGGATCCGACGATCTTCGAGTTGTGCGCGTGGTGGTAGTTGTGTGTTTGACGCCAGACGGTCGGGGGCGTGAGGACGAGGATGCCGTAGGCCCAGAAGAGCGCGCGACCGAGGGGTGAGAAGCGCAGGAGCGCGTTGTGTTGGTGGTCGTGGTAGAGGATGAAGCCGCGCACGATCACGAGACCCGCGACGATCGAGGCGGGGATGCGGATCCAGAGCTGAGGCGCGGCGGCCGCGACCGCGATCGCGAAGACGAGCGCCCAGAGGGTGATGAGTGTCTCGCGCCAGCTCCGCGCGACGTCCTCCACGCAGAAGGGGCGCGTGGCGTCGACGAGCGCCTTCTCGCGACGCTCGATCTCCGCGCGGGTCGGCTTCTTCGCGGGAGGTGCGTCGGCGGAGACACGTGCGTGGGCGGCGGCGCTCGACGCGCTCGTGGCAGGGAGGCTCGTCGCGGAGATGCTCGTGCTCATCGGGGTCGCTCCAGCTCGAACGATCGGGAGCGAGAGGCTCCGTCTCGGGACGTCGTCGCGCCGACCGTCGAGGCCGGGCGCTGCTTCTACCCGAGTCGGCGGGGTCAGCCGCCGACTTCGTCGCAGGCCGACCTTGGGCGCGACGTGGCGCGTGGTCAAAAGGTCGGCGAGAGAAAGTGCATGGGTTCCGAGGACTTGGACCGGCCAACCGGCCGAGATTGGGGTGGCGAGACCTCTCGCGAAGGGGCACCCTAGGCGCGCCATGCGGCTCGCGACCCTGCTCGGCCCCGACTTGAAGGCGCTCCAGGCCGACCCGGAGGCGCTGCGCGAGGCGTTCCGCGAGTTCCATCCGGAAGACGTCGCGGAGCTGCTCGACGACCTTCCGCCCAAGGACGTCGCGGAGCTGCTCAAGGCGCTGCCGACCGAGATGGCGGCGGACTTCCTCGAGCGCCTGCCGGTCGAGAAGCAGCACGACATCGTCGAGCTCCTCGAGGATCGCGACGCCGTCGAGCTTCTCACGGAGATGGATCCCGACGACCGCGCGGACTTCATCGAGGAGCTCGACGATCACGAGCAGAAGGCGATCCTCGAGAAGCTCGGCGAGGCGGACCCGGAGATCGTCGAAGAGACCCAGGAGCTGCTTCGCTTCGACCCGTACACGGCCGGCGGTCTGATGACCACCGAGTACGTCGGGCTCGCTCCGGAGACGAAGGTCTGGGAGGCGATCGAAGAGGTCCGGCGGCACGCGCGCGAGGGCGAGGCGGAGACCGTCTACTACATCTACGTGGTCGGCTACGGCGACAAGCTGCTCGGCGTGGTCTCGCTGCGGGACCTGATCTTGAGCGAGCCCGCGCAGGCGCTGGCGGACATCATGACCGAGAAGGTCGTGAAGGTGTCCGCGACCACCGAGCAGGAGGAGGTCGCGCGCATCATCGCGCGCTACGACCTCGCGGCGATCCCGGTGGTCGACGACGAGCACGAGGAGCTGCTCGGCGTGGTCACGGTCGACGACGTGGTCGACGTCGTGATCGAGGAGGCGACCGAAGACGCGCAGCGCATGGGCGGCATGGTGCCGCTCGACGAGAGCTACTTCGCGACCGGCTTCTTCGAGCTGGTGTGGAAGCGTGGGATCTGGCTCGTGCTGCTCTTCTTCGGGCAGTTCCTCACCGCGACGGTGATGGAGTCGAACGAGGCGGCGCTCGCCACGATGGTGGAGCTCGCGATCTTCATCCCGCTGATCATCTCGACGGGCGGCAACGCGGGCTCGCAGTCGAGCACGCTGATCATTCGCGCGCTCTCGGTGGGCGAAGCGGCGCCGCGCGATTGGCATCGGATCCTCGGGCGCGAGGTGTTGATGGGCGTCGCGCTCGGGCTCTTGGTGGCGGGGATCGGGTTCATGCGCGCTTACTTCGCGGGCGATCGGGTGGAGCCGCTCGAGCTCGGGCTCACGGTGGGCGTGAGCATCGTGGCGGTCGTGATCACCGCGACCGTGGTCGGCTCGATGGTGCCGCTCTTGATGCGACGCGCGGGGCTCGATCCGGCGGTGAGCTCGACGCCCTTCATCGCGAGCTTGGTCGACGTGCTCGGGTTGCTCGTCTACTTCGCGGTGGCGCGCGCGATCGTCGGTTCGTTCGTGCATTGAGCGCGGCAGCGACCTCGATCGCGAGCGACCCGCGATCGCTCTGCTACCGTCCGCGATCATGAGCCGAACCGAGACCGAAGCTTTGCTCCGCCGCTACTACGCCGCGTTCGACGCGGGCGACATGGACACGTTCCTCTCGTTGCTGACGGACGACGTCGCGCACGACTCGAACCAAGGCGGGAAGGACTCGCGGCGGGTCGGCAAAGCCACGTTCGCGGCGTTCATGGAGCGCATGAACCGCTGCTACCGCGAGCGCGTGAAGGACCTCGTGGTGTTCGCGAGCGAAGACGGAACGCGCGGCGCGGCGGAGCTGCGGATCGAGGGCACGTACCTCGCGACGGACGAGGGGCTGCCGGAGGCGAAGGGGCAGACCTACGACCTGCCGGTGGGCGCGTTCTTCGAGGTGCGCGACGGGAAGGTCGCGCGCGTCACGAACTACTACGACCTGCAGAGCTGGTTGCAGCAGGTCGGGGTGTCGCCGGTGTGAGCGTCGAGATCCACGTTCGCCGTGGGGACGCGATCGCGCCGATCCTTCCGGCGCTCGCGCGGCTGCGCATCGAGATCTTCCGGGAGTTTCCGTACCTCTACGACGGCGACCTCGCGTACGAGACCGAGTACCTCGCGCGCTACGCGGAGCGACCGGGTGCCCTGATCGTGACGGCGGAGCACGAGATGGAAGCGGGCGCGCGTGAGGTCGTGGGCGCATCGACCGGCGTGCCGCTCGCGCAGGAGCTCGAGGTCTTGCAGCGGCCCTTCCTCGACGCGGGGCTCGACGTCGGCGCGTACTTCTACGGCGGCGAGTCGATCCTTCGCGCGAGCCATCGCGGGCGCGGGATCTACGCAAAGTTCCTCGCCGCGCGCGAGGAGCACGCGCGAGCGCTCGGGTTCGCGACGCTCACGTTCTGCGCGGTGGAGCGCCCGAAGGATCATCCGCGTCGGCCGGTCGACTACGTGCCGCTCGACGACGTGTGGCGTCACTTCGGCTACGCGCCGTGTCCGACGTTGCGCACGACCTTTCGGTGGCGAGACGTGGACGCCGCGGAAGAGATCGAGCATCCGATGGTGTTCTGGGAGAAGTCGTTGGTCTGAGCGTGGGCTTCGGTTCCGAGCTCGTGTCGGCTCGTGTCGTGGCTGTCCTCGGCTCCTCGAGTCGTGGCCGTCCTCGAGTCGTGGCCGTCCTCGGCTCCGTGGCCGTCCTCGGCTCCGTGGCTGTCCTCGGCTCCGTGGCTGTCCTCGGCTCCGTGGCTGTCCTCGGCTCTGGGGCTCTCCGTGCCTCTTTGGTGCTCTGAGCACTGCTCTTCGTGGCTCGTTGGAGACCGGCGAACGCGGCGGAGCGTCGAACGACCCTCGCGGGTGTCCCTCGGGCCCTGCTGCACTATGCTCTCCCCGAGCCGCCTCATGACGACGTCTTCGCGCCTCTTCTTCGCGGCTCTGCCGCTCGCCATCCTCCTCGCGTGTGGCACCGCCACGCAGAACGGCGTCCGCACCACGACCGCGCTGCGCGTGCCGGTGCCCGAACGAGTCGACGACTCGAACGGGCCGGACCTGCTGCGTGCGTTTCACTCGCTGTCGCCGGACGATCCGTCGCGCGTCGCGCTGCGGGACGCGCTGCTGACGTGGCTCGCGGCGGGCAGCGAGGCGACGATCGAGAGCGGCGACGCGGAGGCGCTGGCGCTCCATCTCGCGCAGCTCGCGGACCTCGTGCACCCGAGCGAGCTCGAGCGTGGCGAGGTGCCGGAGCTCTTCGACGCGGCGGCGCGGGCGCTGGTCGCGCGGGCGGAGCGGCTCGGGCAAGAGGGCAAGGTGATCGGCGCGCTGCGCCTGCTGCGCGCGCGGCGTCCGAACGACGAGGCCGTGACCCGCGAGTACGAGCTCGTGACCTCGTGGGGGCGCGAGGCGCGCGCGGGGCTCCCGACCGCGTTCGAGCGCTACACACAGCTCATCGAGGAGTGGGACGAGGCCTCGCGGCTCGCGCCGGCGCCGGACGTGCTGGAGACGCTCGCGCAGCTCCACGTCGAGCGACGCGACACCGTGCTCGAAGGGTTCCAGCAGGGGCCCGAACAGATGCTTCGGCTCGGCCCGCTCTCCGCGCAGGTGCTGCGACTCGCGCCGCTCGACGTTGCCGCCGTGTACCTGCGCCACGGCATGGTCGCAGAGGCGCTCGATCACCTGCGCCGCATGGGCGACCGCGGCGAGACGGTGGGGCAGCTCGTGAGCGCGCTCGAGACGATGCAGGGCTCCGACGCGCGCGCGGCCGACGCGACGATGGAGCTCGGCGAGGTCTACCGCGAGGCGCGGCCGTCGACGACGACGGGGCTCTGCCGTCATGGGCAGGCGCGTTTCCCGGACGACGTGCGTTTCCCGGTGTGCCTCGCGCGGCTCGCGGTGGAGAGCGACGACGCGGAGGAGGCGCTCGCGTACTACGGCGATGCGCTCGACGTGGATCCGACGGAGCGGGATCTCTACGACGAAGCGCTCGCGGCGATCGACGGATTGCTCGAAGGCGACGTGTTCGCGAGCGACGCTTCGACCGCGCGACGGCTCGCGGATCGGGCGCTGCACATCCTCGACGAGCGCGCGCGTCGTTTTCCGCGCGCGGAGCCGCCGGTCGCGCGGGCGCGCATCGAGCTGCTCGTCGGCACGGCGGAGATGCACTCGGGGCATCCGGATCGGGCGGTCGAGCGTTTCGAGTCGAGCCTGCGTGCGCAGGAGTCGCCCGAGGCGCTGCTGCAGCTCGCGCTCTTGCGGCTGCGCACCGGCGCGGCGGACGAAGCGGCGCGGCTCTACCGACGCGCGCTCGATCTGACGCCGAACACCACGCCGATGGAGGCGCTGCGGCGCGCGACGATCCTCCAGTCGCTCGGCGATGCCTTCGCGGCGAGCGGGAACGCCGATCAGGCCGCGCGCATGTGGCGGCAAGCGCTCGCGACCTGGGACGAGCTCGCGCCCGCGATGGAAGACCCGGCGATGCTCGGTGAGCTGCACGCGCGGCGCGGGGTGTTGCTCGATCAGCTCGACCGACACGCGGACGCGGTGCTCGCGTTTCGTGCGGCGCTCGCGGCGGCGCCTCAGGCGCGTGAGCTCTACGCGACGGTGCTCTCGCACCTCGTGTCGAGCGCGAGCCCGGATCTGCCGTTCGCGCAGGAGATCTTCCGCGAGGCGCAGCGACAGCTCGCGCTCGAGCCGCAGTGGCGCGTGTACTTCGCGCTCTGGGTGAAGGTCGTGGCGGCGCGGGTCGGGCAGCCGGTGGGCGCGGACGTGGTGGAGGTGCTGCGCGCGCAGACCTCGACGCCGGGCTGGCCCGCGAAGCTCGCCGCGTTCGGCGCGGGGCAGCTCCCGTACGCAGAGCTCGCCAGCTCGGCGAGCGGAGTCGGAGAGCGCACGGAGGCCCTCTTCTACGAGGGCGCACGACGGCTCGCGGACGGCGACGCGGCGGGCGCGCGGAGCCTCTTCGAAGAGGTGATCGGGCTCGGAATGGTCGGCTTCTACGAGCACGCGATGGCGCAGCAGCTCTTGCAGCGCTGAGGACTGAGCGCGGATTGACGAACGACGCGACGCCGATCCGTTGGCACGCCGCGCTCGGCTACGTGCTGCTCGCGGTGACGGCGAGCTTCGCGACCCAGCTCTTGGCCGCGCTCGTTCGCATGTCGCAGGGGCTCGATCTGCAAGACGCGGCGGCGGCGGTGCAGCGCGATCCGACGAGCCTCGGGCTCTCGCAGCTCCTCGGCTTCGCGCTCACGCTCGCGATCGCCCGTCGCCTGCACGCGCCGGGTCCGCGTCGCGAGGTGTACGCGCTCGCGCCCACGCCTCGCCCTGGTCGGCGGGGTCAGCCGCCGACTTCTCGCCCTGGTCGGCGGGGTCAGCCGCCGACTTCTCGCCCTGGTCGGCGGGGTCA
>CALJLK010000040.1 GCA_937982655.1 uncultured Sandaracinus sp. | reverse complement strand
GGGCGAGACGAAGTGATCGAGCTCCGCCGGCGTGGAGCTCGCGAGCTCGGCGCGCAGCTTGGCGACGAAGTAGAGCAGGCGGCCCGCCGCGAACGCCGGGGAGACGAAGGGTACGCCGCCGACCGCGTCGAAGAGCTCCTCGTGGCTCCACGCGGTCCCGGTCACAGCGTCCGCCACGGCTTCTCTGCGAGGAAGCGCTCCAGATCGTGGGACTTCGTGCGAAACGCGTCGAACTCCGCGAACGCTGTGTCGAACGACTGGGGAGCCTTCACGCGCGGCCGCACGAGCGCTCGAACCGCCGCGAGAGTCCGGTCACCGAACCACCGCTCCTTCAATGATCGAAGCGAGTCGGCCGCATCGTCCCGGTGGAGCGCATCCTTCGAGACGAGATGGTCGACGAATCCTCGAATGTGAATCATCGGCTCGGAGAGAGCGGCGTAAGGCGCCTCCGCCCCGTGAAGGAGCGCGACCTCGTCGTCGTCGAAATCCGGATCGTCAGCAAAGCGCCGGAACACCGCGCCGTAACCTCTCATGCCGCAGACCGCCATCTCCGCAGCGCGGATCGCGCCCATGGAAGACAGACCCCAGACGTTCCACCCAAGGTCGATCGCGCGCCGGATCTCCGCGTGTCCCACGGACGGATAGCTGTAGAAGGTGCCGTCCACGAGCGCGATAGTCGACGGCGCCCGCTCCTCCACGAGCTTCGCGATGTCGCCGCGACGCGCTGGCGGTCGGATCTCAAGCTCCGGATCCCCGTCCGCGAGAGCCATCGCCTCGCGGGCGACCCTGCGGACGCTCGGCCCCACGAAGGCGATGACACGACAGGTACTCACGTCAGGAGCAAGCGCGCACGTGGTCGACCAGCCGAGGCCCCACCCGACGCAGGCTGGCATCGTACGCCTCGAGACGTGGGACAACAACCTTGACGACGGCGAGTGGCGAGTCGCACGGCGTGAGGACGCAGCGAACGACGTGCCTGGCGCCGATCCTCGCCAGCGCCTCGAGCGCGACGTCCAGCGCTTCGCGCAACGAGCCGACGCGCGCGCCCAGATCGGGCACGTCCTGGTAAGACACCCGCGGATCGCTCCGCGCGACGCGTTCTCTGAGCTGCCGAATGCCGAGCCTCTCGACTGCCGGTGCACGCGCTTCGAAGTAGCGAACGCGGTGGATGATATCATCCCGTCCGCCGTGGATATGGCTGAGGCGACTTTGCGCGGCCTCGGTGATGGCCCGAACCGCTGCCACCTCCCTGACGGCGTGGCATCCCGTGCCGACCGCCACCGAGATGGGTGCTTCAGGATCCTCCTCCAGGAGAAATGCTTGGAAGAAAGGCAGCCCGAACGCGTTCTTCGAAAAACGGAGAAACAAGGCAAGTCCTGCGGCTCGAGCCTTCGCGGTCAGCGCGAGGACGGTCGCGGGCGCGTCATCGAGGTCCACCAGATGAGAGCGGTCCGACACGTAGGTGAAGGACTGCACGTCGCGCTCGAGCAGCTCGAACAGCGCGTGCACCGTTGCCTCGAGCGGGTCGTTGCCGGACGCGAGTCCAGAGCTCGTCGATCCGAAAATGCGCTGCCCGAGGTCGCCGGTGGCAGGCAGAAAGACGAGCTCCGCAGGAATGAACTGCGCCCCCCCCGTGTGCAAGTCTTCACCTTGGGCGCAGAGGATCGGCGCGTGCGGATCGACGACGGCGCCGTACCGCGGGCACAAATCGACGAAGTCGAAGGTGTGACCGTTCTTACGGAGCATCTCAGCCGGGGTGAGACGAACTGACTCGCTCCCCGGTAGGCGATTTCTCTCCGCGATGGCAAGCTCGATAGCCTCCATCGTTGCGCCGACCTTGGCCTCCTCCGGCTTGAGCCCCTTGCCTGCGCTCACGCAGAGGGAACCCGCGGCCGCTCGCGGGCGAATGCTCGCGAACACCGGGATCCCGACGCGATCCAACCACGTGGTGTCGGTGACCCGGGTAATCCCGAGAGGCGCGGCCATGGCCGTCGCGAGCGCAAGCGTCTCCGAGGTCGGTCTTGTGCGAAGACTCGAGTTGAGCCGGAACATGCGCTCGATCCAGCGGTTGGCTCGCCCCCCGACCGTCAGCCTTCTGCGCTGTGCTCTGGGACTTCGGGAATGTTGACGTTGTTGGACTCGTGAGCGATGAGCCCGGCGTGAATCAGGCTCTCCTCGCTGAGGAGCTTCTCGAACTTCTTGGCCGTCGCCGGGTCCACCTCGACGTGAAACTTCCCGTTACGCTTTGAGATCTTTGCGGTGCCAAAAACGATCGGCGCCGACTTTGACTTGGTCTTCTTGGTGCGCGCGGACTGCTTCACTGCAGACTTTGCCTTTCCTGCCGTCTTCTTCACATACCCTCCTCTGCTAGACGAACTTCATACTATCTACGGGCGCACCGACGTCTAGTCCTCGCTACCCGGTCCTGACGGAGTCGTCGCTTCTCCGTCAGGTCGACGCTATCCAGCGCAAACCTCGCGTCGGCGCGGCACGCGCGAGGTCACGACTCCAACCATGCCTTCGTCACCCTCCTCGGTCGAGACGTTCCTCCTCGCGTTTCACGCGCAGCACGCGCGCGACGGATGCGCGCTCTTCGACGTAGGGGAGATCACGCCGGGCTTCGGCAGCTACGACCTCCTAGTCCGCGCCGTGGAGAGCGCGTCGCGCGTCCTCGACGTCGGGTGCGGCGACGGAGCGCTTCTCGCCAAGCTCGACGAACTGCGCCCCGGAAGCGCCATTGGTCTTGATTTCTCGCCGGATGTGCTGGCTGCCGCGCGCGCACGTCTTCCCGATCGCGTGCGCCTCATCCAGGCGTGGGCGCAGGAGATGCCGCTTGAGGACGGCGCGGTCGAGGCGGTCGTCTCCCACATGGCGCTGATGTTGATGGACGACCTCCATCGCGTGCTCAGGGAAGTGCGCCGCGTCATGCACCCGGGCGGCGTCTTCTGCGCCGTGGTGAGTGGCCCGCCGCATCCGAGCGAAGAGAGTCGGCGCTTCTTCTCCGTGCTGCGCGATTGCCTTCGCGAGGAGGACGTGACGCCACGCTTTGGCGCCGACTGTTTCCGCTCGGTAGAAGACATCCCGGCGGCGTGGTGCGCCGCCGGCTTCGACGCACCCGCGATCGAAGATCACGAGCTCACCCGAAGGGTCCCGGCGGACCGACTACGCGCCTTTTTCAAACAGTCCTACTACCCAGTGGCACTCCTCTCGCCGGCCGGCCAAGCAGCCCTCGCCGCGCGCGCCGAAGAGGTGCTGCGACCCCACGTGCACGACGGATGCCTTTCGTGGCGCTCTACGGTTCGCTGCATCCACACCAGGGCGCGGCCGGCATGAGTTCACTCGGCTGCGACCCTCTGTAACCGTCAATCATCGCCTCCGGCCACGGCCGCGCCGACGACTCCGGGATCGAGATGCCGCTCGTTCTCGTCGAATCCTGAATGATCACTCCGACGGCACGGGGTAGACGCCATCGCGCACCCAGCCCTCCATGATGTCGCGAAAGCACGCGACGGTGCCGAGGCCGGCGAGCACCGACGCGAGGCCCCATTGGAGGCGGTTCACGAAGGTGAAGTCTTGCGGCATCTTGGGCACCTTCGGCAGCTGCGGGAGCTCGCCCTCTTTGAAGACGATCTTGCGGATGCCGCGCGAGAGATACTGCACCGCTTCGCGGGCGCTCTCGGTGCTGCACACCCACGGCTCCTTGGTCATGATGGGCATGAGGAGCTGCAGCGTGTAGCTGCGGTACAGATCCCAGCTCTCGTCGTCGGGATCGTAGGCGAGCACCTCGACGCAGGCGCGATCGAACTCGGGCCAATCGGCGTCCATGGCCGCGCGCATGTAGCGCTTCATCCCCGCGATGAGATCGTGGGGCAGCACCTTGACGCAGCCGAAGTCCAAGAAGCCGACCTTGCCGTCGCCGAGGAACCGGTAGTTGCCCGGGTGCGGGTCCGCGTAGAGGTAGCCGTGCTTGAGCAGCGAGCGGAACGTGAACCGCCAGAGCGTCGAGCCGGCTTTGTTCTTGGCGTCTTGTGAGGCGCCGGCGACGAACTCGGCGTACGACTCGCCGCCCAGCAAATCGGTGGTGAGGACGCGGCGCGTGGTGAGGGCGTGGTGCACCCGCGGGACGACGACCTCGGGATCGTCTTGGTGGATGCGGCGGAACATGTCCGCCATCTGCGCCTCGCGCCCGTAGTCGAGCTCGTCGCGGAAGACCTGGCTGATCTCGTCGAGCGTCTGCTGGCTGTGCAGCTTCTTGGCGATCGGCGACATCATCCCGT
>CALJLK010000039.1 GCA_937982655.1 uncultured Sandaracinus sp. | reverse complement strand
GCGGCACGCAGCTCTTCCGCCGTTCGCGGCGGACGGAGCGGCTCGAGCCCTTCGCGCGCGCGCTCCGGCCAGCGCGGATCCACGATCGCCGCGCGCCCGAGCGCGATCGCGTCCGCCCCGAGCGCGAGCTGCGCCTCCGCTTCCTCGCGTGTCCAGATCGCCCCTGCGCTCACGATCCGCACCCCGGACCCCACCGCCTCGCGGAAGAGCGGGATCGCGTGCGTGTCCGGGCGCTTCGCGGTCGGCAGCGCGGAGCGCCAGAGCGAGAGGTGCAGCACGTCGAGCCCGTCGTGCGCGAGCCAACGTGCGACCTGCAGGCTCTCGTCGAGGTCGAGGCCCTTCGCTTGCCCGAAGTCCTCCGGCGAGAGGCGCACCACGAGCACGAGCTTCGGCGCCGCGCGCTTCACCGCCGCGAGCACCTCGCGCAGGAGCCGCGCGCGGTTCTCGAGCGAGCCACCCCAGCGGTCGTCGCGGCGGTTGTAGTGGGTGGAGAGAAACTGCGAGAGCAGGTAGCCGTGCGCGCCGTGCAGCTCGATCGCGTCGAAGCCCGCCGCCTCGCAGCGCGCGGCCGCCGAGGCGAAGTCCGCGACCACGCGCGAGAGGTCGTCCTCGGTCGCGGCGCGCGGGATCGTGAGCTCCGGCTCCTCCACCGCGCTCGCGGAGATCGTCGGCAGCCCGCTCACGGACGGCGTCGCGCGGAGCCCGCCGTGGAAGAGCTGCACGCACGAGCGCGCGCCCGCGTCACGCAGCCGCGACGCCAGCCGCGTGAGCCCCGGAAGCGTCGCGTCGTCGTGCACGCCGAGCTCCCCCGGCCACGCCTTTCCATCGACGGAGACGTACGCCGCGCAGGTCTCGACCACCCCGAAGCCTCCGTCCGCGCGGGCAGCGAGGAAGCCGAGCTCGTCCTCCGAGAGCGTTCCGTCGGCGTGGCTCTGCTGGTTCGTGAGCGGCGCGAGCCACACGCGGTTGCGCGCGATCACCTCCCCGCCTCGCGCGGCGGATCGGAGCTCGATGGGTTCGAAGATCGAAGGCGTGGTCACGCGCGGACGGTACGACATGCGCGACGCGCGACCATCCCCTTCCGCTCGCGCCTCGCGTCGGCGCCACGTGGAAGGCCTCACTCCAGATCGTCGCGCCTCTGGAAGACCTCGGCGTTGCGTTGGATCTGCCGCAGGTCGCGGCTCGCCACGTCGCGCTCCCGGTCGAGCGCCTCCGTCTGCCAGACGAAGCCCCACCACTGCCCGTCGCGCACTCGGTAGAATCGCAGCTCACCCCGCGTGGTCGTCACCACGAGCTCGTCGCCCTCGCGGCGCTCCTCGGTGGGCGCGCCGACGTTCGCGACCAGCTCGTCCCGACAAGCGCGATCGCAACGCATCGCAAAGAGCGCCTGCGGGGTCGTGGCCTCCGCCGCGTCCCCGAGCCCCGCGAGCGCGTCGGCTCGCTCTTCCTCCGGGTAACTCGCCCGCACCACCTCGGCGGCCGCTCGCCGGTCCGCGTGGATCGAGATCAGCGCGTGCCGAGATCGCTCGTCCAGCACGCGGTAGAGCCGCTCTCCGTCGTCCGCTTCGAGCGCGCGGGCCATGTAGCCGAGGGCCCCGTCGAGCTCTCGGGGATCCGGGGTGTCGTCGCAGGCAGATCCAGCCAGGGCGGCCAGCGAGACCAGAAGCGTCGTCTTTCGGCACGCTTGGCTTGACAGGCCGACGCTCCACGACAGAACCTTCGAACGGTTCCGAGCGCCCATGAACTTCATCGCGGCAGGTCTATCGGACGTCGGGCTCCAGCGCGAGCACAACGAAGACAGCTTCGTGATCCTCGCTGAGCACCGACTCTTCGTCGTCGCGGACGGCATGGGCGGACATCGCGCAGGCGATGTCGCGAGCAAGATGGCGACCCACGCCATCGCCTCGTTCTTCCAGGCTACGGCCAGCGAAGACGCCACGTGGCCGTTCAGCTTCGACCCCCACCTCTCCATCGACGAGAACCGGCTGGTCACGGGCATCAAGCTCGCGAACCGGAAGATCTTCGAGGCGTCCGTGAAGCACCGCGAGGTGCACGGCATGGGCACCACGGTGGTCGCGTGCCTCTTCTCGAAGGAGAAGGGCAAGGTCTACGTGGCGCACGTCGGCGACAGCCGGGCGTATCGCGTGCGGGACGGGGAGATCACCCAGCTCACGCGCGATCACTCGCTCGTGAACGACTACCTGCTCGTGATGCCGGACATGACGGACGAGCAGCGCGACGAGCTGCCCAAGAACGTGATCACCCGCGCCCTCGGCATGCAGGACTCGGTCGCGGTCGACATGGTCCCCGACGAGCCGAAGCCGGGCGACGTCTACGTGCTCTGCTCGGACGGGCTCTCCGGCATGATCACCGACCCGCAGATCGCGAAGATCGTGGCGGACGCGGGCGACGACGTGGAGAAGGCCGCGCGCGAGCTGATCCAGTCGGCGAACCAGAACGGCGGCGACGACAACATCACCGTCGCGGTCATCCGCTTCACCGAGTGACGTCGCCGTCGAAGCTCGGGTCGCTGAAGCTCGGCTTCATCGGGACCCACGGCGTCGGCAAGACGACCCTCTGCTACGGGCTCGCCGCGCGGCTCAAGGCACGCGACGTGGTGCTCGACATCGTCCACGAGGTCGCGCGTCGCTGCCCGCTCCCGATCAACGAGCGCACCAGCCTCGCCGCGCAGTCGTGGATCCTCCACACCCAAGTCGGCGACGAGCTCGTCGCGTCCGCGCGCCACCCGGTCGTGCTCTGCGATCGCAGCGTGCTCGACAACTACGTCTACCTGCTGCTCTCCGCCGGCAAACAGCCGGGCCTCGAAGCGTTGGTGTCGTGGTGGCTCTCGACCTACGACCTGCTCGTCTACGTGCCGATCGTCGACGGGCCGCGCCCCGACGGAATGCGCTCGACCGATCCCGCCTTCCAGCGCGCGGTGGACGAGCGGCTCCTGCGCGAGCTCGACCAACGCGGCGTGCCCGCCCTGCGCCTCGACTCCGCGGCCCGCGAGTCGTGGCTCGACGTGGTGGAGGCCGAAGTGTTCTCGCGCCTCGACGACGCCCAGCTCCCGCTGCTCTGATCGTCGCTCGGTCAGGCGCGCTCGCTCACCGCGCGGGCTCGTACCCCGAGCTCACGTGCCCGCGAGCAACGCGCGCACCGCGGGGTGCTCGTCCGACGCGGTGATCGCGAAGAGCCGCGCTTCGAGCTCCGGCGCCCGTCCGACCACGCGCACGCCGTACTGACGACGCACCTCGCGCTCCACCGAGGTCGGCATCACGAACACCCCGCGCCCGTCCTCGCCGAGCGCCTTGAGCAGACCGCTGTCCTCGACCTCCGCGACCACGCGCGGCGTGATGCGGTGCTGGCCGAAGAAACGTTCCAGCTCGCGCCGCACGCGGGTGGACGGCATCGGCAACAAAAACGGCGCTTCGTCGAGGCGCTTCGGAAACCCGCGCCGGATCCGCTCCGCGAGCGCGGGGGCGGCGAAGAAGGAGAGCCCGCTCGTTCCGAGCTGGTGCGAGCGAAGCACGCGACCTCCGGCCGGCAGATCGGAGAGCACGAAGTCGAGCTGCCGCGCGTGCACGCGAGCCACGAGCGCGTCGTGCTGATCCTCCACGCAGCGCAGGCGCAACGCGTCGCCGAGCGCGTCGAGCATCGGCACGAGCGCGCGCCGCACCACCAGCTTCGGCAGCACGCCGTCGATGCCCACGCGGCAGACCACCGTGCGCCCCTCGCGACGCCCTTCGACCGCGTCGAGCAGCGCCGCGCCCATGCCGAAGATCTGCTCCGCGAAGCCGTAGACGACGCGGCCGTTCTCCGTGAGCTCGAGCCGCCGACCGCGCCGCTCGAAGAGCCGCAGCCCGAGCTGCTCTTCGAGCTTGCGGAGCTGCTCGCTCACCGTGGGGTGCGAGACGCCGAGCCGCTTCGCCGCGGCGGCGAGCCCACCCTCCTCGACGATCGCGGTGAAGTACTGGAGGTGGTGGTAGTTCAGCCAGGCCATCGGTCTTCGTCCCGTTCGTCGGATCTCGGTCGTGGGGGTCGCGTCACCGTCGAGGCCGCCGCCTTCACGCCGACGTGCCGCGCGCTCCGCGCTTCATGTAGGCACAACCTACACAAACGTCGAGATTTCGAACTGGACCGACATGTTGTGGTTCGCCACGTTGCCCGCATCCGATCCACGAGCCCGCGGGAAACGACGCGTCGACGTCGACCCCGACGGGGTGGGCACACTCGTCCTCTCGGATCGGCAGGAGGCGGAGATGGCGCAGACGCAGACGATCACGGTCGCGATGGGGGACGGAATCGGCCCCGAGGTGATGGAGGCGACGCTCGCGATCTTTCGCGCGGCGAAGGTGCCCCTCCGCTACGAGGTGGTGCCGATGGGGCGCAAGGTCGCCGAGGGCGGCGAGCCGAGCGGCATCGCGGCGGACGCACGCGACTCGGTGGAGCGCACGGGCATCTTGTTCAAGGGCCCGATGGAGACCCCGAAGGGCAAGGGCTACAAGAGCGTGAACGTCACCGCGCGCAAGCTCTGGGGCGCGTTCGCGAACAAGCGTGTGTACCGGAAGCTGCGCGGCGTGCCGATCCCGGTGCAGATCCGCGGCGAGCTGAACCTCACGATGGTCCGCGAGAACATCGAGGACACCTACGGCGCGGTCGAGCACATGCAGACGCACGACGTCGCGCAGTGCCGGCGCTTCATCACGCGCCCCGGCAGCCAGCAGGTGCACCGCTACACCTTCGAGATGGCGCAGCGGAAGGGCGCCAAGCGCGTCACCTGCGCGCACAAAGCCAACATCATGAAGATGACGGACGGGCTCTTCCTCGAGACCTTCTACGAGGTCGCGAAGGATTACCCGCAGATCACGGCGGACGACGTGATGGTCGACGCGCTCGCGATGCGCCTCGTGCTCGACCCCGCGTCCTACGACGTGATCGTGTTGCCGAACCTGCAGGGCGACATCCTCACGGATCTGGCGGCCGGCCTCGTGGGCGGCCTCGCGTACGCGCCGTCGGCGAACATCGGCGACGGCATCTGCATCTTCGAGGCGGTCCACGGCACCGCGCCCGACATCGTGGGCCAGAACCTCGCGAACCCGACCGCGCTGCTCCTGAGCGGCACGATGATGCTGCGTCACCTCGGCCTCGAGCGGCACGCGACGGTGATCGAGGACGCGCTGGAGAAGACGCTCGATCGCATGCACACGCGGCCGGACCTCGGGCAGCCGATCCCGATCTTCCGCACCTCGCGCTTCACCGAGCTGATGCTCTCGCACCTCCAAGACTCGCCCACGATCACCGGCGCTCCGAGCGCGCCGCTCGTGGCCAAGCGCCAGGACCCGAAGATGATGGTCACCCCGACCCCCGACCGCATCGTGCTGCTCGGCGTCGACGTCTTCCTCGAGTCCGGCCTCGCGCCGCGCGCGATCGCGGAGCTGCTCGAGCCTCTCGGACGCGAAGGCCTTCGCCTGACGATGATCTCGAACCGCGGCACCCAGGTCTGGCCGACCGGCTCGCCTCACACCGACTGCGTCAACCACTACCGCGCGCGCTTCGAGAGCGAGCAACCGTTGGATCAGCGCGCGCTCATCGCGCTCCTCGAACGCGTGGCCGACGTGTTCCCGATCTGCTCGAGCGAGTGGCTGCGCGAGATCGGCGGCATGCGCGGGTACTCGCTCGCACAGGGTCAGGGCTGAGCGACGTAGTCGTTCGTGACCGCGGTCGCGCTCGGGCCGCGGTCACGAACGTGTCGCGGTCCCGATCGTGATCGTGATCGTGATCGTGGTCGTGATCGTGATCGTGATCGTGGTCGGCGACGTGAACGTCTACGACGTCCGTCACCGATGGAGCGCCGGGCGCTCCGGACACCCACTCACCCGCGCCACCGCGTCCGGGTCGTGCGCGGCGCCCAAGAACGCGTCGCGGCCTCCCTGAGAGACACGACTCGCCGTGAGGGCGTCGTGCGTCGCGACGGAGTTGCAGCCCAACACCCGATCGACGAGCGAGAAGTGCGTGACGAGCCGCGCGACGCGCTCGCGCGCGAAGCGGTCCGCGTCGTTCGCGAGCGCACGCGCGTGCTCGCGCTCGAAGCGCGCTTGCCGGTCGACGCGGCGCGACTTGCGACCGAGCAGCGCGATCGTCATCGCGTTCGGCGGCGCGGGCGGCACGGAGCCCGAGAGCCGCCAGAGCGGACGGACACACACGAGATCGTCCTCCGGACACTCGCGCTCGAGCCACGCGTGGACCTCGCGGCTCGCGAGGTAATGCAGTGCGCGCACGTCGTCTGTGCGCGACGCCGAAGCGCTCGAGCGCTGCGCGAGGAAGGTGACGATCATCGCGGACGGAACGCGCGCGCCGCCCGGTCGCAAGAGAGGATCCTCGATCAGTCGGAGAGTCTCTTCCGCCAGCCGTCGCACCTCGGCTTCGAGCGTGGGCGAGGCGAGCACGGCGTCCGCCGGGACGCGCGCGTAGAGGATCTCGTCGAGGTGCGCGCGCAGCATCGACGACGCGACGGTCGATCCCCGCACCACGTCCGGGCCGGTGCCGCCGCGCGCGAGATCGTCGGTGGCGCGGAGCGCGTCGAGCAGGAGCTCCGCCGCCGCGATCGGATCGCCCGCGCGCGCACGCTCACGCGCGACCAACGCGATCGCGGTCGGGAACCGCGCCAGGCGTCGCTCGTCCGGCCCCGGGCTGCTCGGAGGAAACGGCGAGCATTGTGCGTCACGCGCGACCGCGCGCTGCATCGTGAGCGCGACCTCCTCGCAGAGCGGCGCCAGCGAGCGCTCCTCCAGCGCCGGACGATCGAGGGGCGCCGCCCGGTGCACGCGCTGGAGCGTCGTGGTCAGCGTGTCGTGCACGGCGTCGTCGATCGCGGCGAAGCACGCGTGTCCCGGACCGGTGCGCGTGAAGAGCGGCCCGAGCGCCGGGGCGTCCTCTTCGACGTCGCGCGTCCTCCGCAGCACCGCCCGCTCACACGATCCGTGCGGATACGTCGCCGCCTCCGCGGCCGCCCAGCGCGCGACGGCCTCCACCTCGTCGCTCGGAACCGCACGCCGCGCATGCAGCGCGACGTACCCGAGCACGCTGAGCGCGAAGAACGCGATCCCGAAGAAACGCGCGCGCCGCGATCGACGAAGCCGGAGCTCCTTGGCGTCGAGCTCGGGCGCGGTGGGCGCGGCGACTTCGGGAGTCCGGTCCAAATCGATCGTCAGACTATGCCGACCACGCGAAGGTCGCGCATCGCGTGTCGTAGTAGCGCTCGGTCACGCCCTCGAAGGTGAAGCCGCACTTCGCGAGCACGTTCCGCGACGCCACGTTGTCGGGATGCGTGACCGCGACCAAGGATGAGACGTCGCGCGCGCGCGCCTGCTCGAGCACCGCGCGCGCGGCTTCCGTGGCGTAGCCGCGGCCGTGATGTGCGGTGGCGAAGCGATAGCCGAGCTCGAGCTCCGGACCACGAAAACCACGCCTCCCACTGCGAAGGATCGGCCAAAGCCCGACGTCGCCGATCGGACGGTCGTCGATCCCCTCCGAGCTGCGCGCCGCGCGTTCTTCGGGTGCGAGCTCGACCAGCCAGAAGCCGATCCCACGCGTCTCGAACGCGTCCGCGCTCGCAGCGAGGAAGTGTGCGGCCTCCACGCGCGAGCGCGGGCGACCGTCGCCGACGTAGCGCATCGCGATCGGATCGCCGAGCCACGCGAGCACCGCGTCGACGTCGCTCGGGCGCGGACCGCGCAGTCGAAGTCGCGGCGTCTCGATCGTCGGCACCTCCGGCGCGAGCCCCTCCAGCGAACGCGCGTACTGCGTGTCGCACGCGAAGTGCCCCGTGTTTCCGAGCGGCGCGCAGAGCTTCTCGAAGCCCTCGGACTCGTAGAGAGCGCGCGCACGCGTCATCGACGCGAGGGTCTCGAGGTAACAACGCGAGAAGCCGAGCGACGCCGCGACGCGCAGCGCGTGTCGAAGCATCCGTCGCCCGACACCTCGGCCCCGCAGCGCCGAACGGAAGTACATCTTCCGCAGCTCACATACGTCGGGCGGGCCCCCTTCGAGCGGCGCGATCGCCGCGCACCCGAGCACGCCTCCGGCCGCTGACCCGGCCGACCGAGAAGCGCCGTCGGCCGCTGACCCGGCCGACCG
>CALJLK010000038.1 GCA_937982655.1 uncultured Sandaracinus sp. | reverse complement strand
GGTGGCGAAGAGCGCGTCGAGGGTCGGGCGCGCGACGGGCGGCAGCGGATCGGCGAGGCGGTAGTAGACGAACGCGCCGTCGCGTCGGTCCTCGACGAGCCCGACGCGCCGCAAGGTGCCGAGGTGCCGCGACGCGCGCGACTGCGTGACCTCGAGACCCGCTTCGAGATCGCACGCGCAGAGCTCGCCGAGCCGGTGGAGCACCACGAGCATGCGCAGCCGCGTCTCGTCGGCGAGGGCGGCGAAGAGCTCGGCGGTGTCGCGAAGGGCGGCGTCTCGGGCGGCGACCTCGGGCATGGCGTGTCGCGCATATGCGCATGGGCGCATGACCGACGCAAGCGAAGAACGTGTGACGCGACGACCAGGTCGCGGGGCGGCGGCTGCGCACGAGCCCGTGGACGCATGGTCACCACGAGGCTCGCGGGCGACCGCGGCGAGGTTGGTCGTGCGGCCTGCCATCGCGCGAGCTCGGCCGGTGCGCGAACGCTTCTCCGTCGCGTGCTCGCTTCGAGCCTTCGCGTATGTTCTCGCGGTGGCGCTTCCTTTCGTCTTCGTGGTCACCAACGTCGCGACCGCTCCGCACGCCAAGAGCGAGGTGCTGCGCGTGCACCCCGAAGCGCGCTTCGCTTTCTCCCGGCCCGGTCTGCTCACCTTCAAGCACCCCGCCGCGAGCCCGAGCTTCGGCGAGGATCTCGTGCTCACGCGCGTCGCCGGGCAGTCGCTCGGTCAGGCGAACGACGTCGACGCGCTCCTCGCGCTCGTGCCCGAGCCGCACACGGAGGTCGCGTGGCACGTGTTTCCGCGCGATCCCGAGCACGCGGGCTCCATCGCGCACGCGACGACCCTGCGCGAATCGCTCGCTTCGCGCGGGCTCGAGAAGACCGTGCCGGCGATCGGCGAGACGGTGATCGACGTCGCGGTCGCGGAGGGCGAGCCCAGCTTCGTCGGTCATCACGTGCATGGCCTCGGGCGTTGGAGCGTGGCCGGCGGGCTGCCGGGCGTGGTGGTGCCGGAGCTCTCGCCCTCGCGCGCGTTCGCGAAGCTCGAAGAGGCGCTGCTCTGGAGTGGTCTGTCGCCGCGTCCGGGCAGCGTGGTGGTGGAGCTCGGCGCGGCGCCGGGCGGCGCGACGCTCGCGTGCCTGCTGCGTGGCCTGCCGGTGGTCGCGTTCGATCCGGGCACGCTCGATCCGCGGGTGCGCGACTTCGTCGGTCCGAACGGCGCGCGGGTGATCTTCCACGAGCGTCCGGCGGGCACCGCCAAGAAGGACGAGCTCCCGGCGGACGCGCGTTTCCTCGTGTCGGACATGAACCTCGCGCCGCCGGTCGCGCTTCGCTACGTGGCCCGCGTGCGCGCGATGTTGCCGAAGCTCGAAGCGGCGATCCTCACCATCAAGCTCAACGACGAGAAGATGATCGAGCCGCTGTCGCGGTGGATCGAGCTGGTGCGGGCGATGCGTTTCTCGGACGTGCGCGCCACGCAGCTCCCGAGCCATCGGCAGGAGATGGTGATCGTCGCGCGGGTTTGAGCGTCGCGCCTCGGCGATCCGGATCGCGATCGCGTCGCCGACCACGACCTCCTCGTCCCGGACCACGACCACGACCACGACCACGACCACGTCCACGTCCACGATCACGATCACGTCGACGATGCCGACGCACCTCGGGAATGCGGCGCGTCGCCCGAGAAGTTGGCGCTTCGACGCTCGTCTCTCTACCGTGATGCTCATGCTCGCGCGCCACGTGAGCGCCGCGCTCCTCGCCGGCCTCGTCTCGACCTGCCGCGGCAACGCCCCGCAGGAGGTCGCGCACGCGCAGCCGAGCGCGCCGGTGGTGGAAGCGCCGCGCTTCTTCCAGCCCGCGGACGTCGCGCCCTCCGAGCTCGTGCGTCGTCTGCGATCCCTCCCCGACGCCGAAGGTCGTGCCGCCGCGCGCGCGGCGCTGACGAGCGCGTCGCCCGAGGATCGCCCGCGTTTGCAGTGGCATGCGGGCGTCGACGCGCTCCGTCAGCTCGCGCGTTCGGATCACCCGCTCGCGCCCTGGGCCGCGCTGCGGCTCGCCGAGTCGTTCGAGACGAGCGCACCGACGGACGCGCTCGCGTTCGCGACGCCGCTGCTGGAGATCGATTTCCCGGGTCGCCGTCGGGCGCGCGCGGTGGTCGCCCGCGTGAAGCTCGCGCAGGGTCACGTCGACGCGCGAACCGAGCTGCGCGCGTTGCTCGCGGAGACTCCCGCGCACGTCGGCGGCGCATCGGTCGCGATCCCGCTCGCGGATCACCTCGCCGCCACGGACGATCTCGCCGCGCGCGAAGAAGCGCTCGCGCTCTACCGACGTGTCGCGAGCCGCGGTCCGCGCGCGGACGCGGGACGCGAAGCGAAGGCGAAGGCGGAGGCGCTGCTCGCGACCTTGCCTCCCGAGCGACGCGAGCAGCTCGCGCGACCGAGCGTCGACGATCGGTTCGCGGAGGCCGAAGCGCTCTACCAAGCGATGCTCCACGAAGAAGCCGAGGCCGCGTTTCGCGTGCTCGCGCGTGAGCTCCGCGGGGTCGACGAGGCACGTCGCTGCGAGGCGGAGGGCCTTCAGGGCGCGGCGATGGTGCGACGTCGCGCGCGCGCCGAGGCGACCGCGCTGCTCGTGAACGTCGCCGATCGCTGCGCCGATCCCGAGGTGAAGGCGTGGGCGCGGTACCGCGCGGGCCGCGCGTTCTTCCAAATCGATCGCGCGGACGCGGCGATGGAGCAGCTCGCGGCGCTCGAGCGCGAGGTGCCGACCCACTCGCTCGCGGACGACGCGCGGCTCCGGCTCGCGTTGGTCGAGCGCGATCGCGGTCGCTACGACGAAGCAGCCGCGATCCTGACGAGTCTCGTCGAGCGTTACCCCGACGGCGACATGCGCGGCGACGCGATGTTCCTGCTCGCGCTCGACGCGCACGGCGCGGGCCGCCGCGAGGACGCGCTCGCGCATTTGGATCGGGCGCTCGCCGCCGGGCTGCACGACGTGCCCGGCGAAGAGGTCGAAGGGCTGCGGGGCCGTGCGGGTTACTGGCGCGCGAAGATCCTCGCCGAGCTCGGGCGCACCGACGAAGCGGTCGAGGGGTGGCTCGCGGTCGCGCGCGCGTGGCCGCTGACCTACTACGCGCAGCTCGCGACCAGTCGCCTGCGCGAGCACGCGCCCGATCAGGCGAGCGCCCTCGAAGCCGAGCTGCGCGCGGGCGACGAGGTGCCGCTGCGCTTCTCGTGGCGACCGGAGCTCGACGCGCCGTGGTTCGTGCGCTTCACGGAGCTCGTCCGAGTCGGCGCGACCGACGAAGCGCTCGCGGAGCTCGATCACGCGAACGCGCTGCGGCGCGACGACGAGCTCGCGTGGATCGCGGTCGCGAGCCTCGCGCAGGGCGACGCGCTGCCGGAGGTCGCGCGGCTCGTGCGGCGGCGCCTCGAGAGCTTCCGCCGCGAGCTCCCGCAGGGCACCGCGCGCCACCTCTGGCGGCTCGCGTATCCGCGTGCGTTCGCGCCGGTGCTGGAGGACGCGGCGAGCGCGGCCGAGGTGCCCGCGAGCTTCGTGCGCGCGATCGCGCGCGAAGAGAGCTCGTTCGATCCGAACGCGGTGTCGTGGGCCCACGCGTACGGGCTCGTGCAGGTGATCTTGCCCACCGCGCGCCGCCACGCGGACGGCCTCACGATCGACGCGCGCACGATGCGACAGCCCGAGGTGAACCTCGCGGTCGGCTCGCGCTACATGCGCTCGCTCCGCGATCGCTACGCGGCCAACCCCGCCGTCGTGCCCGCCGCCTACAACGCGGGCCAAGGCGCGCTCGATCGTTGGCTGCGCGAACGTGGCGAGCTGCCCCTCGACGAGTTCGTGGAGCGCATCCCCTACGACGAGACCCGGCGCTACACGCGGCGTGTGCTCCAGACGTGGGGCGTGTACGCCTGGCTCGACGAGGGCCGCCTGCTCGAGCTCGCGATGGCGCTGCCTCAGCGCTGACTCGCGATCTCTCCATGGTTGCGCGGAGTTGCGAGGTGGCCCTGCCGCCCCCGCATTTGGCTTGGTTCGGTCGCCTGACGGCGACGCTCACGTGACGTCGGGTCGCTCGGCCTGACGGCCGGCTCGAAAAACGTCATTTTCGTCGGACACTTCCCTCGTCTCCGACCACTCGTGATCCGTGACCCAGACCAACCCGGCGTTGGCGTTGCCACCCGAGCGCCCCGCGCCCGGCTCCGCGCGACCCCTCGATTTCGAGGCGGTCTACGCGGAGTGCTTCGACATGGTCTGGCGCTACGTGTCCTTCCGCGTCCCGCGCGCGATGCAGGACGACGTGGTGCAGGAGATCTTCCTCGTGGTGCACCAGCGGCTGTCGAGCTTCGAGGGCCGCTCGTCGGTGCGCGCGTGGGTCGCGGGCGTCGCGCGCAACGTGGTGCGTGACCAGCTCGGGCGCGTCGCGAACCGCTCGCTCGGCGCGCCGCTCGTGAGCGAGCCGGCGACCCACGACGATCCGGGCGGCGCGATCGATCGAAAACGCGCGGCGGATCTGGTGGAAGAAGCGCTCGGCAAGATGAGCGACGAGCAACGCGACGCGTTCTTGTTGCTCGAAGTGGAGGAGCTCTCGAGCCGCGAGGCGGCGGAGGTGCTCGGAGTGAACGACAGCACGTTGCGCTCGCGGCTGCGCGCCGCGCGCGAGGTGCTCACGGCGGCGATCGGTCGATTCCGCGCGCGCGAAGGGCGCGTGACCGGCCAGCGAGGGGGCGGCCATGACTGACGAAGTGCGCGACGTGGTCGGCAAGGCGCGGGCCGAACGCGCGCCGAGCGCGGAGGATCGCGAGCGCATCCGCCGTCGGCTCGCAGTGGCGATCGCGGCGGGCGCAGCGGGCGCAGGGGCCTCGGCCGCGGCGGGAGCGTCGGCTTCCGCGACGAGCGCCTCGGGGATCGCGGCGTGGATCAAGATCGGCCTCGCGACGATCGCGCTCGGTGGGGTCGGCGTGGTGGCGCACCGCGTGGTGACGCAGGAGGAGACGCCGACGGTGGCCCGCGCGCCGAGCGTCGCGCCGAGCGAGCCGCCCACGCTCGCGATCGAGCCGGTCGTGATCGCCACGGAGACGAACGACACGGAGCCCGCGCGTGAGGAGCCCACGCCGACGCGCCGGCGCCGCGCGGCGACGACGGACGATCTCGCGCGCGATCTGGAGGCGCTGCACGAGGCGCAGCGCGCGTGGCGGAGCGGCGACGCCCGCGCGGTGCTCCGTCACGTGCGCGCGCACGAGGACACGTTTCCGCGCAGTCAGTTCCGCGCGGAGCGGCGCGCGCTCGAGATTCTCGCGCTCTGCGCGCTCGGTGAGCGCGCCGAGGCCCAGCGCCTCACGCGACGCTTCCTCGACACCGCGCCCGACTCACCCGCGCGCCGCTCGGTGCTCGAGAGCTGCGGCGCGCCCGACGTGCGGTGAAGCGGCCTCGTCGCTGCGCCCGCGTCACGTGGCGATGCGCGAATCGCGCGCGTGAAGTCGGCGGCTGACCCCGAGGAGTCGAGACGACACACGTTCGTGCGTGCTCGTGCTCGCTCGCGTTCGCTACGTGCGTCACTTCGGCATCAGCGCGTCGTCCATCGCCTTCGCGCGCGCGTGCGCCTCGCGCGACGAGATGCGTGCCCAATACGCCTCCAGCTCCGGCCGCTTCTCCATCGTGCCGAACTGCAGGCCCCAGCCGATCTGCGAGCCGAGGTAGACGTCCGCCGCGCTGAAGCGTTCGCCCGCGAGGTACGGCGCGCGCGAGACCGCGAAGACGAGCGTGTCCATCACCGACGCGAAGTCGCCGTAGCCCACGCGCCCGCGCTTGTCGGGCGGGACCTCCCAGCCCATCGAGCGGTTGGTCACCGCGGCCTCGACGGGACCCGCGCCGAAGAAGAGCCAGCGGAAGTAGCTCGCGCGATCGACCGGCGACGAAGGCGCGAGCCCCGCGTCGGGGTAGGCGTCCGCGAGCCACGCGCAGATCGCCGCGCACTCCGTGATCACCGCGTCGCCGCGCACGAGCGTCGGCACCTTCGCCATCGGGTTCTTCGCGAGGTACTCGGGCGTGCGCATCGGCGCGCCGTAGCCGACCACCTCGGTGCGGTAGGGGACCCCGACCTCTTCGAGCATCCACCGCGCGATGCGGCCGCGAGACATCGGGTGCGTGTAGAAGACCAGCTCGTCGCTCATGCCGCGCATCGTAGCGGCGTCCGTGAATCTCCGCGTGACGATGTCGCGCGCGCACACCCCGCTCCGTCCTCTTCGGCGCTCCGCACCGTCGCACGGGTGTCGTGGGGCTCGCGACTCTCGCGTCGCGCTAATGCGCGTGGATCACGAAGTACGGTGACTGTCGTGGGCTCGCGACTCTCGCGTCGTGCTCACGCGTGGGATCTCGAAGCACGCGTCGCTCTCTTGCCGTACGCGCCGCCGTCGCCGACCCTGATCGAATGCGAGCGTCGTTCTTGTCTTGGGGTCGGGCGAGCCTGCTCTCGGTGGCGCTCGGTCTCGCGAGTGGATGTGCGTCGGGAGCGCCGGAAGCGCGCTCGTGCGCGACCGCGAGCGACTGCGCGCCCGACGAGACCTGCCTCGACCAGCGCTGCGTGCCCCGCCGCGGGCCGCGCGACGCGGGAGTCGCGACCGACGCGCGCCTCGACGACGCCGCGACGAGCCCTGACGCCCCGCCCGGCGTCGACGCCGGGCCGATCTGCTCCGGCTGCGACGACTCGAGCGCCTGCACCACCGACACCTGCGCGGGGGGTGTCTGCGAGCACACGCTGATCGACTGCGACGACGCCAACGCCTGCACCACCGACTCCTGCGATCCCACGACTGGCTGCGCGAACACGCCGATCTCCTGCGACGACGGGGACGCCTGCACGGTCGACGCGTGTGATCCAACGCTCGGCTGCACGAACGATCGCCCGGTGGTGCCCGGCGATCTCTGCTCCAACCCGGTCGACGTGAGCGCGGGCGGCACCTTCGCGGGCTCGCTCGCGTGCGCGACCAACGTGATCGCGGGCGCGTGCGGCGCGACGCCGAGCGCCGACGTGCAGCACGTCCTCACGCTCGCCGCGCCACGCCGCGTGCGGTTCACGCTCACCGGCGAAGGCAACCCGGTGCTCGCGATCGGACGGAGCTGCGGCGGCGGCGACGTCGCGTGCGGGAATGCGGACCTCTTGCTCGATCCGGGCACCTATTACGTTTCGGTCGATGCGGGCTCGGGAGTCGCGGGCGCCTACAGCCTCGTCGTCGAGGTCCTGCCGTACCCGGCGCCGGAGACGGTGAGCTTCCCCGTCGCGGGCGATCCACGCGTCGCCGCGACGAGCACCCACTACTGGCGCGCGGGCGACTACGTGCAGGGCGTGCGCACGACTACGCTGCCGCGCGCACGCCGCGCGGTGGTGAGCCTCGGCGTCGCGTTCAACGGCCTCACCTGCGACACGCTGCCGATGCGCATGCGCATCAACGGCACCGAGGTCGGCACCTTCACGATCACGCCCGGCACCCCACGCGTATCACCGACGTTCGACTTCTCTGCGATCACGGGCCCGAGCTTCACGCTCCGCTACGAGACGATGCGCCAAGTCGCGAGCGGCTGCGGTGCGGTGACCTTCGACGAGAGCACGTCGACGGTGCAGCTCCACCCGTGACGAGCCTGATGAGCACGAGCACGACGCGGACGACACGCACGACGCGGACGACACGCACGACGCGGACGACACGCACGACGCGGACGACGCGATCTGTCGCGTCGCGCGCCACGCGCCGAAACGAGTAGAGTCCGCGCGCCATGACGCCGCGGCACCTCTATCTGCACTACGTCACGCGGACGTCGGGGGAGCTGCGGCTCGGCCTCGGACGCGACGAGCTGGCGGAGCTCGTGGAGACGGAGCGTCGACGCGGCCTTCGCGCGGCTTCCCTCGCCGCGCCCTTCGAGCCGGGCACCTTCACGCTCTCCTTCGACGACGCGCACGCTTCGATCCGCGAGCACGCCGCGCCCGTGCTCAGCAGCCTCGGAGTCCCCGCCACGCTCTTCGTGCCCACCGGTTACGTCGGCACGAGCGCACGCTTCCTCGACTGGGACGACCTGCGCGCGTTGCGCGACGCGGGCTGGACGATCGGCGCGCACTCCGTGACCCACACACGCCCCGCGTGGCGGCTCTACGACGAGGACGAGGTCGCCCACGCGGCACGTCTGCGCGACGAGGCCGCGCGCAGCCGCGAGGAGCTCGAGCGACGCCTCGGCATCGACGTGACCCTCTACGCCTATCCCTTCGGCGAAGATCCACCGATCGCGCGCGAGGCGGTGCGCGCGGCGGGCTTCGCGCGCGGCTTCACGGTACGCGGATCGCTCGACTGGAGCGGCGATCCGCTCTCGATCCCACGCCTCGACGCGCTCGCGGAGCGTCGCGTCGAGCACGCGCCTCCGGGCGAGCCGCCCACCGCGATCAGCGTCGTGGTGCCCGCGTACGAGCGCGCGGAGATCCTCGCGGAGGTCGTCACGCGGCTCGCGTCGCAGACGTACCCGAAGGATCGCTACGAGGTGCTCGTGGTCGACGACGGATCCGAGAGCGATCTGTCGCCGATCTTCGCGGAGATGCCGGAGAACGTGCGGCTCCTGCGGCCCAAAGGCGTCGACGGAACGTTTCGCGCGGGCCAGGCACGTCAGTACGGCGCCGACCACGCGCGCTTCGATCACCTCGCGTTCCTCGACGCCGACGTCGCGGTCGGCCCCGACTTCCTCTGGCACCTCGACTGGGTGCACCGCCGCGAGCCGAGCACCGTCGTGCTCGGGTACTTGAGCGGCTACAACCTCCACGACCTCGGCTTCGTACACACCCTCGACGACGTGCGCGGACGCGACCTCGACGCGCTCGCGGTGATCCCGGATCGCTCGCGCGAGCCGACCCTTCGCGCGTGCCTCGACAACCTCGACTGGCTCTCCGATCCGTGGACGCTCTGCTACACGGGCAACCTCTCGCTGCCCAAGGCGCTGCTCGCGCGCATCGACGGGTTCGCGCGCGACTTCACCGGTTGGGGGCTCGAGGACGTCGACCTCGGCTATCGCCTCCACCGCGCGGGCGGGCGTTTCGTCTTCTCGCGTTGGGCCTTCGGCGCGCACCTCGTCGACGTGCACGAGCCGACGCCGCGCAACCCGTTCCGCAAGGCGCGCCCGACCCTCGGCGACTTCGACGGCTACCTGCGCAACCTCGCGCTCCTCGAGCGACGCGCGAGCGAAGGCTCGGACGAGGAGCTCCGCGCGTTCGTCGAGCGCTCACGGCACGACGTCGACGAGACCTGCGCGCGCCCGAGCACGGTGGGCATCGAGCTCGGCGGCGCCTCGCGCGTTCGTTCGCGTCATCACGCGCTCCTGCACCGCATGCAGCCGGGTGGAGTCTCCACCGAAGAGCTGCTCGATCGCGTCGCGTACGCGGCGAAGGTGGGCGCACGTTCGATCTACCTGCTCGGCGGCGAGCCTGCGGAGCACGACGGATTCCTGCGTGTGCTCCGCGCCGCGAAGGCGACGGGAGCGTGGGTGTCGATGCAGACGCTGGGGCACGCGTTCGAACGCGAAGGGCTCGCAGAAGAAGCGCGCCAGGCTGGCCTCGACGGCGCGGTCATCGTCGTGACGGCGTTCGACGCGACGATCCACGACGCGCTCCACGAGCCACAGGAGGGGAGCGCGTACGTCGCGTTCCTCGCCGGCTACGAGGCGCTGCGCGCGTCGACGATCGAGCTCGCGGCGCGGGTGATCGTGGACGAACGATCGGTCGAAGCGCTGCCCGCGACGCTCGCGCGATTGCGCGCCGACGGCGTGAAGATCGACGAGGTCTGCGTGACCGATCCGTCGCTCGAAGCCGCCGTGCGCGCGGAGGGTTTCGAGCCCGTGCCCGCGCGCCCGTGAGTCGCGCCATGAGGTGCGTCGTGAGTCGCGCCGGGATCAGCGCGACGGCGCCGTCGTGCGCGCCGCTTCGTCGGCGTCGTTCGTCGCTTCGTCGTCGGCCCGCGGGGTCAGCCGCGGACCATCGTCGACGTCGTTCGCGGTCGCACGCGAATCGAGTGGCGCCGGCGTCGAATCGCTCGAAGCGCGCGGTGCGTCTTCGGCACGACCCTCCGAGCCCTCGTTCGCGCTTCCCACGTTCGAGTTCTCGACCGCGTTCGGCGACGCGTTCTCCACCACGTTCGGCGCCGCGTTCTCCACCACGCTCGGCGCCGCGTTCTCCACCACGCTCGGCGCCGCGTTCCCCGCCGCGTTCGGCGACGCGTTCTCGCCTGCGTTCTCACCAACGGGCGGACCGTCCTCGCCTTCGCTCGGCGGCGCGCTTCCTTCGGGAGCACTCGAGCCCTCCGAAGGAGCGCCGTTCTCCTCCAGCGCGGCCGGCGTCTCGCCCGCCGCTTCGCTCGCCGCCGCCTCTTGCTCCGCCGCCTGGATCGCCTCGATCGTCGGCGTGTCGAGCGCCACCCACGGCGCGTACGTGACCGTCTCGGTGCCCGCTTCGCCGAGCCCTTGTCCCGCGGCCGACAGCCCCGGCGCGAGCCGCTCCAGCGCCGCCTCGAGCCAGCGCTCGAACTGCGCGTTCATCGTCGGCGACACCACGTGCGCGGCGCCCGGCTCCTCCACCCACTCCACTTCGTAGCCGAGGCCTCGGAGCCGCTCCACGAGCTGCCGCGTCGGCTCGATGCGCACCACTGGATCGGCGTCCCCGTGGATCGCGCGGATCGGCACGCGCCGCATCGGCGGCACCTCGTCCGGCACCAGCGGCGGCGGCAACCAACCCGCGATCGGCAGCGCGACGTCGACGTGCTCGGGATGCAGCATCGCGAGCGAGTACGTGAGCATCGCGCCCTGCGAGAAGCCCGCCACGATCACCTTGCCCTGCGAGGGCCGCACGGTGCGGAAGTGCGCGATCACCTGCGCGAGCTGATCGGCGCGTCGACGCAGCGTGTCCGCCATCACGTCCGCGCGGTTCTCGGTCACGCTCAGCGGCAGCCACGTGAAGCCGCTCCCGAGCGGCTTGGGCGCGCGCGGCAAGATCAGCCGCATCGGCGTCGGCGCACCCGCGAACGGACCGCCCGGCACCCGCGGGCGATCGCCGCGTCCGTGCAACATCACGACGAGCGGCAGCTCGGCGTCGAAGGGCACGTGGCCGAGCACCACCTCGAGCACGTAGAGCCCCGCCACGCGGTGCTCGCGCGCCTGCACGCCTTCGACACCGTCGGGCAGCGGCTCCCCCGCTTGTTCCGGATCGGCGGCCTCGGTGAGCGGCGGGGCGCCCGGGGCGCGAGGAGGCGCGACCGGAGAGGCCGCCCCGATCAGCACGCTCTCGAGCGGCACGTCGCGCGAGACGGGCCAGCCGACCTCCACGACCGGACGCGGTCGCGGCGAAGGACGCTCGGTCGCACGGCTCCCACACGCGAGCAGACACACCAACGACCACGACGCGAAGCGCACGCGCGAAGCCTACCGTGCGGGGTCGGCAGCGTCGAAGTCGACGCGTACGGAGATCGCCGACACACGGTCGCGCTCACACACGATCACGGGCTCACGCTCACGCACGGTCACGGACGCACGGTCACGGACGCACGGTCACGGACGCACGAGCGCGCACGACGACCGGGTACGAGCGCGCGATCAGTCCAGGCGCTCGACCGTGAAGCCCGCCTCGCGCAGCTTCGCGAGCAGCCCTTCGGCGCCGAGCACGTGCGACACGTCGAGCGCGAAGAACGCCGTGCCCTGCTCGATCTCGCGCCGCATCTTCGTCAGCCACTCCGTCCGCCGCCGCGCGAGCGTGCGCACCAGCGCGGGCGCCAGGCGACGCACCTCGGGGTCGTCGAGGAGCTGCGAGATCTGGATCTCGTCGCCGTCGAGGTAGGCCTGCCGCATCGCGGTCAGCCGGTGATCGGTGCCTTGGCGATCGTCGACCATCCGCGTCCCGAGCGCGACGAACTGCGAGTCGGGCACCGTGCCGAGCAACTGCAGGTCGGCGACCACGGTGTCGAACGACTGCAGCTCGCGCCCCCGCTCGATCACGTAACGCACGAAGGTCGTCTCCATCGGCTCGGGCGCGTCTTGCTCGAGGCCTTCGCGCCGCGCGCGCTCGAGCGCCATCACGGAGTAGAAAGGCCGCGCGCCGCGGAGCTGCTCGACCGGCGTCACGAGCCGCAGCTCTTCGGTCAGCGCGTGCCAGACGCGCGCGGGGAAGAGATCCGCCGCGCTCCCCCGCCGCAGCTGGAGCGCGCGCTGCACGTCGTCGGGCTCCGGCGTGGTCGGATCGAACGCGACGTACACCACGCGCGCCTGATCGAGCAGGTCGAGCCGATGCGCGGGGAACGCCTGGTCGAACGAGACGCCGCTCGTCAGCGTCGCGAAGATCAAGGAAGGCGGCGCACCTTCCGCGCTGCGCACCGCGTAGAGGAAGGGCTCGCGCACCGCTTCGACCGGACGCGGTGGGGGCGTCACCTCGGCGCCTTCGGTCGGCTCGGGCGGCGGTGGCGGCGGTGGCTCGTCGCTCGCCTCGTACACCGGCACCGGGTGAGACGGAGACGCGCACGCGGCGAGGAGCGCGAGCACGAACCAGCGAATTGCCGTTCTGGAGCCGACCGCAGGTCGAGCGACCCGCGGCAA
>CALJLK010000037.1 GCA_937982655.1 uncultured Sandaracinus sp. | reverse complement strand
GCCGAGCTCGCGGGTGCGAGCGCCGAGGCGACCACCGTGGACCCGTCGAGTCATGCGGATCCGTCGGCGCCTGCGGCGGAGATTCCGCTCGTCGGTCCCGCCTCCGACGATTGACGCCGAACGCGTTCGCCTCGCCGTTCCGACCCCGCGCCGGGCGCGTTCGTTTGGCGTACGCTGCCGCCGATGTCGAACGAGCGCGTCACCCTCTCCGTCGATGGCCACGTCGCCCACGTGCGCCTGAACCGTCCCGACAAGCGCAACGGCCTCGATCCCGCGCTCTTTCAAGCGCTCGTCGAGGTCGGTCGCCGCCTCCGCACCGAGCCCGGCGTCCGCGCGGTGGTGCTCGCGGGCGAAGGCCCGGCGTTCTGCGCCGGCCTCGACTTCCAAGCGTTCCTGCAGACCCCGAACGCCAAAGAGCTCCTGCTGGAGCGCCCCGCCGATCGCCCCGCGAACCTCGCGCAAGAGGTCGCGTGGATCTGGCGCGAGGTGCCGGTGCCCGTGATTGCCGCCATTCACGGCGCGTGTTTCGGGGGTGGATTGCAGATCGCGCTCGGCGCGGATCTTCGTTTGTGCACGCCCGACGCGAAGCTCTGCGTGATGGAGATCGAGTACGGATTGGTCCCCGACATGTCGGGCTCCGTCACGCTGCTCGAGCTGCTCCCGCTCGACGTCGCCAAGGAGCTGACCTTCACCGGTCGCGTGTTCGACGGGAACGAAGCGAAGCAGCTCGGGCTCGTGACGCGCGTGGTCGACGATCCTCTCGCGGCCGCGACCGAGCTCGCGCGCGCGATCGCCGCGCGTTCCCCCGACGCGATCCGCGGCAGCAAGGCGCTCCTCGATCGCGCGCCGCGCCTCTCGGTCCGCGAGGCGTTCGCGCTCGAGTCGGAGCTCCAAGTCGCGCTGCTCGGAAGCCCCAACCAGGTCGAAGCGGTCATGGCGCGCCTGCAGAAGCGCGCGGCGATCTTCCGCGATCCGCCGCCGCCCACGTCGTCGACGCCCGCGTCGCCCGCATCCGCGACGCCCACGTCGTCGACGCCCGCGACCACGACGACGTCCGAAGCCGTGTCCGCCCCCGCAACGCCGCCCGTCGGCGAGACGGATCCGTCGTGACCGAAGCTCGCGAACCACGGGGCTTCGCGGCGCGGCTTCGCGACACCGTGCGCGAGCTCCTCCATGCGGAGTCCGATCTGGTCGACGCAGTCACCGAGCGTGTCGACGCCGCCGTGCAGCGTTGGGCGGACGCCGCAGGCCTCCGTCGCTTCACGGTCGAGCACGGCGGCGACAAGATCGCCCTCGTCGGCGCGCCGGTCGAGCTCGCGGCCACCGTCGGTCCCGTGCGCCGCGCGGTCGCGGACGAGGTCGTCTTCCACCTCGCCACCGGCGGCGCAGGAGACCGCGAGCTCGGCGGTGGTCGACACGATCGCGACGGTGTCGCTGCGGTCATCACGTCCTTCGACGAGGTGGGTCTGCACCGCATCGAAGCACGCGCGGTCGGGCGTTCGGGGCTCACCTTCGACGAGCCCATCGCGGAGCTCTTCGTCCAGGTCGTCGACGAGCGCCCGCTGCTCTTCGTCGACGCCTCGATGGTCCTCGAAGCGCGCGTCGCGAAGGACGACCAGCTCGCCGAGCGCATCGCGCCTCTGGTCGCGCGCGGCTGGCACGTCGCGTACTTCGATCTCTTCCCGAAGGATCGTCGCGCGCAGGTGAACGAGAGCATTCGAGCCCTCGGCCTCCCCGACGGTGCGCTGCTCGACCACAACGCGGACGTCGACGAGATCACGAACCTCGGCACTTCGTTCCAACGCGTGTTCGCGGTGACCACGGTGCGACGCCTGCGCGCGCGCGGCATCGGCATCGGTTGGGTCCTCACGAACGACTCCGAGGCGGTCCTCGGCTGCGTCGCCGAAGAGGTCGAGAGCCACGGCGACACACCACCCGAGCCGCACGAGATCGACGCGGTGGAGGCAGCCGTCCGCCGCTTCCACGCGCTCCGCCACGAGGCGGAAGCCGCCGGTCGCGGCATCTCGCGGCGCCTCGATCTCGTCACCCACACCACGCTGCGCGAAGGCAACGCCGTCCTCGTCGAGCTCGACAACCGCCGCGCGCGCGAGGCCGTGTTCGCGGCGATCGACGAGGCCACGCACGACGTCCTCGTGCAGCTCTACATCCTCGAAGCCTCGCGCTTCACCGATCAGCTCGCGGTACGTCTGGTCCGCGCGGCGCGGCGTGGCGTGCGCGTTCGTCTCCTCGTCGATGCGCTCTACAGCCGCGACAACGTGCTCGGCTTCTCGAACCCACTCGTGCGCGGCCTCGGCGACGAGCCCGGCATCGAGGTCGTGAGCGGCGATCCGATCCTCGGCGCCGCGGATCTCGATCTGCTGCGTTTGAAGAACCGCGATCACCGCAAGCTCGTCGTCGCGGACGGCAAGCTCGCGATCGTCAGCGGCCGCAACGCCAGCGACGCCTACTACACCGCGATGGACGAGGTCGCGGTCTTCGATCACACGCCCCACTTGCACCTGCCGTGGCTCGACGCGCACGTACAGGTCCGCGGCCCCCTCGTCGCCGACGTCGAGCGCAGCTTCCTCGACGCGTGGACCCGCGGCGGTGGCCAACCCTTCGAGCCGTCCGAGCCCACGCGCGCAGGGGAGTCGGCCGCGCGGCTCATCGTGCACCACGGCGTGTCCGACGCCAACGGTCTGCTCGCGTACGAGGCGATGCTCGATGGCGCGCGCCATCACGCCTACATCGTCAACGACTTCCCGGTCGTCGCGAGCCTCGCGATGGCGGTGCGTCGCGCGGTGCTGCGCGGCGTGCGCGTCGTCTTCCTCACCGGCAGCGCGCTCGCGCGGCGCGCCGACGGAACGTTCTTCGACGGCCCCAAGTACCGCGAGCTCTTCGAGCACCTCACCAAACACCGCCTCGAGCCGCTCGCGCAGGTCGGGGTCGAGGTGGTGGAGTACCAGACCCCGCGCCTTCCCGACGTGGTCGCGCGCGGCGGCGTGTACCGACCCTACGTGCACGCGAAGCTCGTGAGCGTCGACGGCCTCGTGGCCTCCGCGGGCAGCGCCAACCTCGACGTGACCGCGAGCTACTGGGAGCGCGAGGCCAACGTCGTCGTCGAAGATCCTCGCGTGGTCGCGGCGCTCGAAGAAGAGCTCGAGCGCTTGATCGCCACGAGCGTCCCGCTGGACCTCGAGAGCGAGCTCTGGAAGCGGGAGGCCAAGCAGCGCGACCTCGTCGCTCGCTTGTGGCCGAGCGCCGTCTACTCGTGAGCGCCGTGAACGGCCGCGTCCATTCGCTGGACGCGCTCCGCGGGGTCCTCGCCCTCGGTGTCGCGCTCTATCACCTCACGTCGTGGACTCGTTTCTTCGGCTACGAGACCCACGCCAGCAGCGCGATGACGCTCGTCGGCGTCGGCGCCGTCCAGGCGTTCTTCGTGTTGAGCGGCTTCAGCTTCTACCACGCGTACGTCGACGAATCCTTCGCAGATGGTACGTCGGTCGTGCGGTTCCATCTTCGACGCATCGCCCGACTCGCTCCGCTCTACTACGCGGCGATGGTCGTGAACGCGCTCTTGCAGACCGGGTATGGTGCCCCTGCATCGTGGACGAACCTCGTCGAGAATCTCACGCTTCTCTTCGGAGCATCACATCCGAATCACTCCTTCTTGATGGGCGGTTGGTCGATCGGCATCGAGGTCGTGTTCTACCTCGCATTCCCTTTCGTCGCGGCTCACACGCGCTCGTGGAGACGTGTCGCGCTGGCCACTCTCGTGCTCGTGATGCTCGCGGTTCCTTGGACGTTCTTCTGGGTGCCCGAAGCGACGGGATTCGATCGTTTCCACGCATACGTCGCGGTGCCCAACCACTTCTTCGCGTTCTTCTTCGGGGCCGCGATCGCGCTCTCACGCCGCGGGACCCGGTACCGGCTCCCGACGCCCCTCTACGTCGCCTTCGTCACGGCGGTCCTCGGCGTCTGGCTCGTCTCGACCGACGTCTTCGTCGATCACTCCGAGGCGACCTTCGGGCTCCGGCGCGTCGAGTCGATCGTGGCGCTCACGCTCGTGGTCGCCGCGACCGCGTTCTACGAGGTCACGTGGACCGCGAGCCGGTGGATCGCCTCGCGCCTCGGAGAGATCAGCTACGGGCTCTACCTCATCCACCCGCTGGTGTGGTTCGCGCTCGGCAAACCGATGCACGAGCGCGAGCTCGCGCCGCTCACGACCGTGAGCACGACGCTCGTGGTCACCGCCGCGCTGGCGGCGCTCTCGTACCGAGTGATCGAACGACCCGTGCTCCGTGCGGTCCGGCGTCGGCTCGGCGCGCCTCGACCCCACGAGCCGACGTCCGGGCCGAACCGCTGACCACGGCCGATCGAGGCTTCGCGCGCCCGCGCGTTCGGTGCCGAGCCGGCCGTCGAACGTTTAAGTGTTCGAAAGTATGTATAAATGTCGCGCGCGACCCATCGGTCGCGACGCGATCCTCCAGCCGCGCATGGAGTGGGGACCATTGACCCCATTCGAGCGGCTGCGATAGCGTAGCGGCCTTCATGGTCTCCGCACCCGAACCGACCAAGCTGCACTACCTCGACGGGCGCCCCACGGAGCTGACGCTTCGTCGCATCAAGCTGGAGGTCCTCAAGGGAGACCGCGTCGAGACGCACACCTTCGATCAGCGCGACGCGATCACGATGGGCGCGGCGGACGACAACGACCTCGTGCTCCGCGACGAGACGGTCAGCCGCAACCACTGCCGCATCTTCCAAGAGGCCGGCCAGTACCTGATCAGGGACCTCGACTCGACGAACGGCACCTTCGTCAACCGCGTCCGCGTGCGCGAGGCGTGGCTCAAGCCCGGCTGCACGGTCACGCTCGGCACCACCGAGCTGCGCTTCGCCTCCACCGACGAGACCTTCCGCATCGTCCCCTCCGAGCGCTCCCGTTTCCAGGAGCTCATCGGGCGCGACATCAAGATGCGCGAGATCTACGCCATCCTCGAGAAGATCGGCCCCACCGACGCGACGGTCGTCATCGAAGGCGAGACCGGCACCGGCAAGGAGGTCGTCGCGCGCAGCGTCCACCTCGCGTCCCGCCGCGGCAACGGCCCCTTCATGGTCTTCGACTGCGGCGCCGTTCCCGAAAACCTCATCGAGAGCGAGCTCTTCGGCCACGAGAAGGGCTCCTTCACCGGGGCGATCGGCACCCGCCAAGGCGTCTTCGAGATGGCCAACGGCGGCACCGTCTTCCTCGACGAGCTCGGCGAGCTCGCGCTCGATCTTCAGCCGAAGCTCCTGCGCGTGCTCGAGCAGCGCGAGGTCAAACGCGTCGGCGGCACCAAACCCATCAAGGTCGACGTGCGCGTGGTGGCCGCGACCAACCGCGACCTCGAGGACGAGGTCCGCAACGGCCGCTTCCGCGAAGATCTCTTCTACCGCCTCAGCGTGGTGCGCCTGAAGCTGCCTTCGCTGCGCCAGCGCAAGGACGACATCCCGATCCTCATCCAGCACTTCCTGAAGAACGGGCGCTTCAACCAGCTCCCGGACGGAAGCCGCAAGGTGAAGCTCATCAGCCGCGCCGCCCTCGATCGGCTGATGGAGTACGACTGGCCGGGCAACGTGCGCGAGCTGCACAACGTGATCGAGCGCGCGGTCAGCTTCGCGGAGGGCGACGCGATCGAGGTGCGCGACCTGCCCGATCACATCGCGATCGTGCTGCGCCCGATCCACGAAGAGTCGACGGTGCGCGAGAAGGGCCCCTCGTCGCAGCAAGCCCAAGGCGCCGCGCCAGACGTTCAAGGCACCTTCAAGGACGCCAAGGAAGCGTGGGTCGCGAGCTTCGAGAAGGACTACATCGAGGCCCTCCTCAAGCGGAACGGCAACAACATCAGCCACGCGGCACGCGAAGCGGAGATCGACCGCAAATACTTCCGCAAGCTGATGAAGAAGTACGGAATCACCGCGCACGGCGACGACGGCGACGACTGAGGCTTCTTCGACGAACGGCTCGAAACGTCGCGCGTCGGTCTCGCAAACCGCTCGAGCTCGCGAACCGCGCGTGGCCGCGAGCCGCTCGAGCTCGCGAACCGCGCGTAGCCGCGAGCCGCTCGAGCTCGCGAGCCGCTCAGCCGCTCGATCTCGCGAGCTGATCGATCTCGCGAACCGCTCGGGCCTACGAGCCGCTCACGCTCGCGAGCGGATCGAGCTCTCGAACCCTTCGGCCTCGCGGTCGATGGATCGCGAACGTCGGCCATGACCGGATCGCACCGACTTCCATCGCGCGCGTGTGCCGTGGTACCGAGGTCCGATGAACCATCGGGGGAGTTGGCGCGCGATCTTGGTCGCAATCTTGGGGCTCGGTCTGATCGGCTGCGGCCCGCCGTGGGCGGTGCTCCAGCAGTCGGGCCCTCCGTCGGCGCTGCGCGGCGCGCCGCAGGTGACGGCGGCGGTCGACTTCTCGCAGCTCACCTTCGGCGGCAAGACGCTCGACATGATGATGGCCGAGCGGAACCCGGAGGAGCAGCAGGCGCTCAACGACGTCTTCGCCTCGATGGCGCAGGCCTTCCCGGCCGCGCTCGCCGAGCGCCTGAACGTGCCCGTCGTGCCGGCGCAAGGCCCGCCGATGCCAGGTGAGATCCGCTGCACGGCGGTCTTCGTCGAGGGTGACCTCGGCAAGTACGTCGTGATGTTCGCGCGCGACTCGTGGCTCACCACGAACCTCGTCTGGTCGGTCGGCGGCCAGGACACCGACGTGATCCAGACCCGCGTCGTCGTGCAGGCGAACATCCGCCAGCCCGCGATCATCCAGCGCATGCGCATCGCGACCACGAACACCGGCCACCTCGGCGCGGAGTTCTTCCGCCGCGAACAAGCGCGTTGAACGCGGACCAGGTTCGGCTTCAATCGACGTAACCGAGCGCACGAAGCCGAGCTTCCACCTCGGCTTCGTCGCCCCGCCCTCGCACCACGTCCGCCTCCGGCAGCGCCCGCGCGTCCACCCCGGGCTCCACGAGCGCCTCGAAGAGCACACGCCCCGCGGCCTCGGGCGGCGGCGCGACGTCGAGCCGCGCGAGCCAGGTCGCGCTCGCGTCGCACACGTGCGCGTCGACCTCGCCGACCGGCCGCACCCGCGGCCCCGCCATCACGAAGAGACCCCGCTCTCGGTGGCTCCCCGGAAGGCTGCGCCCCTTGCGTCCGAGGTGCTCCTCGCGCGGCAGCCGCTCGAAGGTCGTGCCCGGTCCGCCCGAAGGAAGTAGGTTCCACGAGTAGCCGTCGCGGAGCGCGAGCCGCAGCACCAGGTCCGGCGCCCGCTCCACGAACGGGCCTTCGTAGAGCTCCTCCCGTCGCCACACCTCCTCGACCACCCGCGCCCCCGTCCACGGATCGCGGAGCGCGAGCAGCGCCCGCTCGACCTCGCGCGCGACGCGCACGCGATCCGCGGCGCGCACGAAGCCCATCGGTTCGCGCCCGACTTGGTTGAGCCAGACCGCGGGGAAGTAGTTCAGCTCGTCGCTGAAGGCGATCGTGCGCGAGAAGTCGATCGCCCCGAACCGAGTTTGACTCTCGAGCCAGCTCGGCAACATCGCACCCCGAAATCGAAACAGACGCTCTTTGAGGCGCGGCGGAAACTTCGTCAGAGCGAGGTCCTTCGCCTTCCGAAAGAGCGACGGAGCGTGACGCTCGCGGAAGCGCAGCAACCCCGCCTCCGCGAGCGCGCGGTTCAAGTACAGCACCGCGTCGCTCGATCCCCCCGAGCCGTGGTCGGACACGAGCGTGAGCTCCACGTCGGGCCCCGCGGCCGTGAGCAGGCGCGCCACCGCCCGATCGAGCGCGACGTAGACCCGCGCGAGCCCGTCGGAGGCATTCGAGAGGTCCGGATGCCGCGGCGATCGCGCGTCGTGGTGTGCCCAGAGGTGGTGCGCGGCGGTGTCGCTCTCGCCGAAGTAGAGCGCGAACGCATCCCAGGTGTCGCCCGTGAGCAAGTGCTCGCCGAGCGCGATCTTCTTCTCGATGCGCGCCTCCAAGGCGGCCGGCAGCGCCTCGTGCCAGCCGGGCGCGTCCGCGTCGAACTCCCCCACGTCGTCGAAGAGCAACGGCCCGAAGCGCGCGACGAGCGCGTCGTGCAGCGCGGGCGGCCACACGAACGAGCGGTCCGCCTCGAACGCGACGGGCGCGTCCCAGCCGCTCATGAAGATGCCGTGCTCGAGCCGCTCCGGCGGCCACGTCGCGGGAAACCCGAGGCACGCGCACCGCAACCCGAGCCGATCGAGCCGCGCGAAGAGCGTCGGCGCTTCGCGCACCGTGCCCGCGGTGAAGCGCACGCCGTAGCCCTGCCGCGTCGTGAAATCGAAGACCCCGTGCCGCCCCGGATCGAGCCCCGTCAGAAACGACGTCCAGTTCGGCAACGTCGCGGGCGGCTGCACCGTGCGCAGCCGCGCCCACGCGCCTTCGCGCATCAACCGATGAAGCGTGGGAAGCCGCTCCGCCCCGAGCGCGAGCACGAGCTCGGGATCGGCACCGTCGAGCCCCAAGACGAGCGCGCGTGCAGTCACGACGCGGGTCTAACCGCCGAGCGCCGGAAACGCATCCCGCACGCGTCGAAGTCAGTCGGAGTCGGAGTCGGAGTCGGAGTCGGAGTCGGAGTCGGAGTCGGAG
>CALJLK010000036.1 GCA_937982655.1 uncultured Sandaracinus sp. | reverse complement strand
GCCCCGGAATGGAGCGGCGCACCATCGAGTGACGCGCCGCCGATATTCGCGTGAAGCCGGCGTCGCACAGGATCTCGAGCCCCACGACCCCGCCGCGTCCACGGACGTCAACGCGCCCTCACCTCGGCGACAGCGTACGTAGGCACCGGGTCGTACCCCTCACCGTGCCCTCGCGACCTCGGGAGCTTCATCTTCGTCGTCGCTCCAAGGTTCCGAAGGCCCCGACCTTCGCGAACTCGGCCGCTCCTCCATCGGGTACCTCGCGACCTTCCAGCGGCGAGATTGTCTCACTTCGTGAAGGTCCGGACCTTCGCGAAGTGGAACAATCCCACCCCCGCGAAGGTCCGGACCTTCGCGGAACGTGACCGGCTCAGCCTCGCGAAGGTCCGGACCTTCGCGGACACAAGAATCTGCATCCCTGCACGCAACTCCGCTTCGCACGCGCCGAGCAGCCCGCCACTCCGCGGAGAAGCTCTCCGCGGAACTCCTCCGGGTGGTCCGGAGGGGGGAATCCGAAGGAGAACGTCATGTTGGGTCAGACTCTGAACGTCGCGGCGATGGTCGCGAGCTACACGAACACCGCGCGCTTCAACAGCCGCCACTGCATCCTGCTCGCGCACCAGCTCGAGCGCGTCGCGCCCGCCAAGCTGGACAAGGCGCAGCGTGATGCGCTCGACCTCGTGAAGGTGCGCGCGCAGGAGGTGGAGGAGGTTCGGAAGGCGCAGCGGAGCATGGCGCCGCGCGTGGTTCGTTCGTCGCGCCTGGCGGTGGTGACCGCGTGGGGCGCCGTGCACGGGGCGCTCACCGCGCTCGGCTCGGTCCCGAAAGAGGTCTCGCCGATCGGCGCCGAGGCCACCGCGCTGCTCGGAGCGTTGTTCGCCGACGGCACGCCGGGCATGAGCGCGCTCGACGCTGGCGCGGTCTGGGCGGAGGCGCACCGGCTCTTCGCGCGCATCGAAGAGCAGAAGCTGCGAAAGAAGATCGACGCCGTGATCGCGCCTGCGCTGCTCCAGTCGTGCGAGCACGCGTTCGCGCAGCTCGGCGACGCGGTCGGGGTGAGCGGGGAGCGGCAGCCCGAGGGTCCGAAGACCACCCTCCGCGAGGCAAGCGCGCGTTTCTCGTTCGCGGTGAGCTCGTACGCGCGGGCGCTCTCGATCGGGCTCGACGAGACCGACGAGGTCGCCCTCGCGCGCTTTCAGTCCGCGCTCGCGCCCATCGACGTGGTGCGCGTCACGGGTCGCGCCGCCGAGGTGCTCGATGAGGAGGAGAACGGCGACGAGCCGGAGGTGCCCACCGCGGACCCGGACGCGCCCTACGTGCCCGCCAGCGACGATCCGATCGACAACCCCTTCGTGACCACCTGAGGTCCGGGGTCGCACGGCGCGGTCGGGACACCCCTCCCGCCGCGCAGCCAAACGGTCGCTGCGTCGGCACGGAGTCTCGGGCCCACGGATGACGCAGGTGGGCGCCCGTTGATGCGGTCGGGCGCCCGTGCTACTCGGCTCGTCGCTCGATTCGGGCACGTCTCTTCCCCACGAACCGCCCCGCAATCCTCGCCACATCGAGGGCTCGGGACTCGGGACATCGCACGTGAAGCGTTCTCTTCTCCTCCGCATGCTGCTGCTCGTCTCGCTCTCGGCCGGTGCGTCGATCGCGATCGGCTGCGGCGACGACGGTGACCCCGAGGCGACGCCGACGACGCCCGAGGACGACGGCACGTGGCCGCGGCACGGGCTCACGCGCGAGCAGGCCGCGGAGGTCGTGGCGAAGGTCGGCGACACCACCATCACCGTCGGTGAGGTCGCGGAGGCGCTGGCCGAGCAGTCGCCCTACCTGCGCGCGCGCTTCAACAGCCCGGAGCGGCGCCGCGAGTTCCTCGACAACCTCGTGCGCTTCGAGCTGCTCGCGCAGGAAGCGGAGCGCCGCGGGCTGTCGAAGAGCCCCGAGGTCGAGCGCACGCGCAAGCAGATGATGATCCAACAGCTCCTGCGCGAGCGCGTGGAGGACGTCATCACGCTCTCGAGCGTCACCGACGACGAGATCCGCGCGTACTACGAGGCGAACACCGCCGAGTTCAACAAGCCCGAGCAGGTGCGCGCGAGCCACATCTTCATCCGCGACCGCGCGAAGGCCGAGCGGGTGCTGCGCGAGATCCTCGCGCGGCCGGACGACATCCTGCTCTTCCGCCGGCTCGCGGAAGAGAACGACGAAGATCCCGAGACGAGCCAGGGCTCGCGACGCGGTGACCTGCGCTTCTTCTCGCGTGACGGCTCGCGTGAGGATGCCGCCCCGGTGCCGACCGAAGTCGCGGAGGCCGCCTTCGGGATTGCGGAGATCGGCGGGCTGCATCCGACGCTCGTGCGCGCCGGCGAGGGCTACCACATCGTGAAGCTCACCGGGCGCCGCGCGGCGCTCAGTCGTTCGCTCGAGGAGTCGCGTCGTCCCATCCAGAACCGCCTTTGGCGCGAGCGTCGCGAGCGCGCGGTCGAAGACCTCGTGGCGCGCCTGCGCACCGAAGCGAACGTGAACGAGAACGTGGCCGCGCTCGAGTCGGTGCAGATCGATCTGAACGCGCCCGCGCCGCTGCCGACCGACGGGACTCCGGCCGATCAGCTCGAGGTGCCCGAAGGTGCGCAGGGCGCGCAGGGTGACGAAGGCGAAGAAGAGGCCGGCGAATGAAGCGCGCGCTCCACGTGGTCCTCACGGCGCTCGCCCTCTCGATCGCGGTGTCGGTGGCCACACCGATCGTGCGCGCCGAGGTCGTCGAACGCGTGGTCGCCACCGTCGACGACGAGGCCATCTTCCTCTCCGATCTGCGCAAGCGCGCGATGCCCTTTTTGCCGCGCCTCATGGAGGTGCCCGAGCTGCAACGCCTCGCCGCGCTCCGGCAGCTCTACGAGGAGCTGCTCGAGCAGCTCATCAACGAAGAGCTCGTCGAGCGCGCCGCGCAGTCGCAGCAGATCCGCGTGTCGGCGGCCGACGTCGACCGCGCGGTGCAGAACGTCATCCGACAGAACGGCCTCGGCGAAGAGGAGTTCTGGTCGGTGGTCGAGCAGCAGGGCTACACGCAGGCGGAGTACCGCTCCGACCTTCGAAGGCAGCTCCTGCGCTACCGCTTGCTCAACGAGCGCGTGCGTGGCCGGGTGAACATCACCGAGGAAGACGTGCGCCGCGTCTACGACCAGCGCACGCGCCGCGCGAACCGCGCGCTCCGCTTCCGCACCTCGCACGTGTTGGTGTCGGTGGAGGAGGGCGCGACTGCGACGCAGATCGCGGAGGCGCGCGAGCTCGCGACGTCGCTGCACGCGGAGCTTACGGCCGAGACCTTCGAAGACGCGATCGACGAGGTCGGTGGTGGCGACCTCGGCTGGCTCCGCCAAGGGGACCTGCCGGCGGAGCTCGAAGAGGTGCTGCTCGCGATGCAGCCGGGCGAGATCAGCGAGCCGGTGCGTGGGCCCTCGGGCTTCCACGTGTTCCTGCTGCACGAGCGCGAGCGCGGCGACGCGAGCGTGCCGCCCTTCGAACAGATGCGCGACGCGATCTACCAAGAGATGATGGGCCGCGCGATGGAGCGTCAGGAGCGCCTCTTCCTCGAAGAGCTGCGGCGCGGCGCGATCGTCACGAAGCTGCTCTGAGCGTGGCGAGCACACCGCAGGCCGACGCACCGCAGGCCGACGCACCGCAGGCCGACGCACCGCAGGCCGACGCACCGCACACGCGAGGTGCGACGGACGAGCGTCGTGAGCTCACTCGGCTCTGGGCATTCACGAGCGCGCTGCTCGTCGCGCTCGGGGTGGTGGCGGGCGCGCTCGGGGGTGCCCCGCTCGAACATGCGCGTGTCGAGGTCGAGCTCGGCGAAGCAGGCGCGCTCGACGACGAGGCGCTCGCGACGACGGTGGCGTTCTCGGAGCCCTTCGAGCTCGACGCGACGCACACGATCGCGATCCTCACGCGCGATGCGGGGGACCGCGATCGGACGCCCGACGCGTCGGACGACCCACGCCCCCGCGAACGTGCGCAGGCCCCCGAGCCACACGACCCGCACGGCACGTTGGTCGTCTCGCTCGTCGACCTCGCGACCGACCAGGTCCGCGAGATCGAGGTCGAGCTCGGCGACACCGGCCGCTTCGCGAGCGTCCACGCCGGCCAGTACGTCGTGCGCCTCACCGGCAGTGGCGCGGGGCGCGCGCTCGGCGTCGTGCGCAGCGGCGGGATCCCGTGGCCCCTGACCGCGCTCGCAGCGTTCCTGCTGCTCGCGCCCGCGATCTGGCGGTCGCTCCGCACGCTTCGGTCCGCTCGTGAAGCGCGCCCGTGACGCATGCCCGTGACGCGCGCGCGCTTCGCGGTGTAGAAACACGCCCGTGAGCATCAACTGGGACTCAGTCGGCGGCGCGGCGCTCCAAGCGATCATCTTCAGCCTGATCGGGATCGCCTTCTTCGCGCTCGCGTTCTTCCTCATCACGAAGGTCGCGCCCTTCTCGGTCCGCAAGGAGATCGAGGAGGACCAGAACACCGCGCTCGGCATCGTGATCGGCTCGGTGATCCTCGGCGTCGCGATCATCGTCGCCGCCGCGATCCAAGGCTGAGCCGCGGCCGATGGCCGAACCGATCGCGCCGCCCGACGCGGCGTCCCACGCGGCGAGCAGCCCGCCGAGCTCCGCGTCGCTCTCCCCCGGCGCCACCACGCTCCTCTTCGTCACGGTCCTCGTGATCGCGACCTCCGGGCTCGTCTACGAGCTCCTCGCGGGGACCGTCGCGAGCTACGTGCTCGGCGACAGCGTCACGCAGTTCTCCACCACCATCGGCACGTACCTCTTCGCGATGGGCATCGGGAGCTGGCTCTCCCGCTTCGTGAAGGGCGACGTCGCGCGTCGCTTCTTGGAGGTCGAGCTCGCGGCCGCGCTCGTGGGTGGCGGCTCCGCGCCCTTGCTCTTCCTCGGCTTCGCGCGCGCGGAAGCGTTCGAGGTGTTGCTCTACTCGCTCATCGTCGTGATCGGCACCCTCGTCGGGCTCGAGATCCCGCTCTTGATGCGCATCCTCAAGGAGCGCCTCGCCTTCGAGGAGCTCGTCTCGAAGGTCCTGACCTTCGACTACATCGGCGCGCTCTTCGGCTCGGTCCTCTTCGCGCTCCTCTTCGTGCCGGTCTTCGGACTCAACCGCACTTCGCTCTTCTTCGGCATCCTCAACGCGGGCGTCGCGGTGGTCGGCACCTTCGCGCTGCGGCCGCTCCTCGATCGCGGGACCGTGATCCGCACGCGCGTGATCGCAGCCGGAATCGCGGCGCTCTTGGTCGTGGGCTTCGTACGCGCGGACGAGCTCACGACCTGGACCGAGCAGGACCTCTACGACGACCCGATCGTCTTCGCGACGCAGAGCTCCTACCAGCGCATCGTCGTGACGCGCCACGACGCGCGCACGAGCTTGTTCCTCAACGGGAACCTCCAGTTCTCGAGCGTCGACGAGCACCGCTACCACGAGGCGCTCGTGCATCCCGCGATGAGCGCGGCCGCGCGACGCGAGCGTGTGCTGATCCTCGGCGGTGGCGACGGGCTCGCGCTGCGCGAGGTGTTCAAGCACGGCGAGGTGCGTGAGGTGACGCTGGTCGATCTCGATCCGGCGATGACCGAGACCGCGGCGCGGCTCTTCGCGGACCTCGCGCAGCACGCGCTCGAGGATCCGCGCTTGACGCTGGTGAACGACGACGCGCTGGTCTGGCTCGACGAGCGCGCGGAGGACGCCGCGCCCTTCGACGTGGTGATCGTCGACTTCCCGGATCCGAACCACTTCGGGCTCGGCAAGCTCTACACCTCGCGCTTCTATCGGCTCGCGCGGCGCGCCCTCGCGGACGATGGCGCGATGGTCGTGCAGAGCACCTCGCCGCTCTTCGCGCGCCGCTCGTATTGGTGCATCGAGACCACGATGCGACAGGCGGGTCTGCACACCGCGCCCTACCACGCCACCGTGCCGAGCTTCGGCGCGTGGGGCTTCGTGCTCGCGCGCGAGAGCCGCTTCGAGCCGCCGACCGAGCTCGCCAGCGCGCTCGACGGTCGCCTCCGGTTTCTGACGAACGACGTGCTGCCCTCGCTCTTCGTGTTCCCGGCCGACATGCAGCGCGTCGAGGTCGAGCCGAACCGCCTCAACGACCAGACCCTCGTGCGTTACTACGAGGCCGAGACGCGCGAGCTCGAGCGATGATCGTGCGCGCGAGGGAGCGAGCGTCATGAGCTCGCGCCGCGAGATGCTCCGCGTCTTGCTCGGCGCACCCTTCGTCTCGCTGCTCGCGTGCGACGAGACCCCCGCGCCGCGTGTGCCCGACGGTGAGCTGCTCGGTCCCGATCTCGCGTTCGGTCATCGGCTGCGCGAGCCGCTGCCGCGCGAGGCGTGGAACGACGCGCCCACGCGACGCGTGTCGGTCGCGATCGTCGGAGGAGGTCCCGCCGGTCTGTCCGCGGGGTGGCGGCTGGCGCGACGCGGGGTGCGCGACGTGGAGCTCGTGGAGCTCGAGCCCGAGCTCGGAGGCACCAGCCGGAGCGGTCGCAGCGAGCTCACGCGTTACCCGTGGGGCGCGCACTACCTGCCGCTGCCGCCCGCGTCGTTCGCGGATCTTCGCGGCTTGCTGATGGAGATGGGCGCGTATCGCAGCGGCGCGCCCGCCGAAGAGGTGCTCGTGCGCGAGCCGGAAGAGCGGGTGTTCTTCCGCGGCCATTGGTACCCGGGGCTCTATCCCTTCGCGGGCGCGAGCGCGGACGATCTCGCGCAGCTCGAACGTTTCGAGCGGCTCGTCGAGACCTACGTCGGATCTTTCACGAGCCCCTTCGTGCGTTGCGCACGCGATCACCTCGCGCTCGATCGCGAGAGCGCAGCGAGCTTCCTCGATCGCCACGGCTTCACCAGCGCGCGGCTTCGTTGGCTCGCGGAGTACGCGACGCGCGACGACTACGGGCTCACGCTCGCCGACACCAGCGCGTGGGCGTTCCTCTTCTATTGGGCGAGCCGCGCGAGCGACGACGAAGACGTGCGCGACGGCGCGCCGGTGCTCACGTGGCCCGAAGGCAACGGCGCGATCGTCGATCACCTCGCGGGTGTGATCGGCGATCGTTTCCGAACGCGCGCGCTCGCGACGCACGTCTTCGAGGATCCCGCGGGCGTGCACGTGCTCTTGCTCCGCGCGGACGGAACGCGCGAGCGACTGTTGGCCGACCACGCGATCCTCGCGCTGCCGCGCTTCGTCGCCGCGCGCATCGCGCCCGAGCTCGCGCTCTCGCGCGAAGGCTTCGAGTACGGCGCGTGGGCGGTCGCGAACGTCTTCTTGCATGAGCGACCCGACGAGCGTGGCTTCCCGCCCGCCTGGGACAACGTGCTCTACGACAGCCCCTCGCTCGGCTACGTCACCGCGACCCATCAGCGCGGGCGCGACCTCGGCCCGAGCGTGTGGACCTGGTACCTACCCTTCACCGACGCCGATGCGGACGAGGGTCGCGCGAGGCTCTTCGCGGCGGAGCACGGGGATCTCGCGGAGGCTTGCGTGCGCGATCTGCGGCGCGCGCATCCGAACGTCGACGCGTGCATCGAGCGCATCGACGTCTGGCGCTGGGGCCACGCGATGGTGCAGCCGCGGGTCGGCTTCCTGCGCGGTGGCGCGCGCTTCGACGCGCCCTTCGTGCACGGCACGATCCGCATCGCGCACTCGGATCTCTCGGGGTTCGCGCTCTTCGAAGAAGCGTTCTTCCACGGCGTGCGCGCAGCGGACGACGTCTGGAACGAGCTCGTGGGCAACCCACGCGACGAGTCCGCGGTCGCATCACCGCGCGCGGAGTCGCCGACGTGAGCGAGCGCGACGGGCCCGACGTGCGCGACGACGACGACGCGAGCCGGACGTCGCACGCGGATGAACGTTCGGATCCGTCGCACGCGGGCGATCGATCGGAAGTCGCCACGCTCTTCGCGCCGCGCGGCCCCTGGCTCTTCTCGCGCCGCGCGGATCTGCTCGCGTTCGGAGGCAGCGCCGCCCTCGCCTTCGCGCTCCTCGGGCTCGGCTTCGCGCTCGGCATCGCGGAGTCCGACGCCCCCGATTGGATCTGGATCGTCTGCGTGCTCGCGCTCGACGTCGCGCACGTCTGGTCGACGATCTACCGCGTCTACCTCGACGGCGAAGAGCTGCGTCGGCATCCGCTGCTCTACGTCGCGGCGCCGCTGTGTTGCTACGCGATCGGTGTCCTCCTGCACGCGATGGACGGCGCGTACTTCTGGACCGCGCTCGCGTACCTCGCGGTCTTCCACTTCGTGCGCCAGCAGGTGGGCTGGGTGCGGCTCTACGCGCGCCGCGAAGGCGCCTCGGAGCTCGACCTGCGCCTCGACGTGCTCACCACCTATGCGGTCACCGTCTGGCCGATCGTGTGGTGGCACGCGCACCTGCCGCGCGCGTTCGCGTGGCTGATCGAAGGCGATTTCGTCACGGGTGTCTCCGTGTCGATCGCAAACGCCACGTTCCCCGTGTACGTCGGACTGATCGCGCTCTGGACGCTGCGTCAGGCGTGGCGCTTTCGTTCATCGGATGCCTCGTCGCGACCGAGCCCCGGCAAGCTCCTCGTCGTCGCGACCACCACCGCGACGTGGCTCGTCGGCATCGTGCTCCTCGACGGCGACTTCGCGTTCACGGTCACGAACGTGATCGTGCACGCCGTCCCCTACTTCGTGCTGACGCACCGCTACGCACGCGTGCGCGCTCAGAAGCGTCCGACCGCAGTGCTCGCACGCGTGGTGCGCGCGGGCCCGCTGGTCTTCGTGGGGCTCGTGATCGCGCTCGCGTTCGTGGAAGAGCTCTTCTGGGATCGGCTCGTGTGGCACGAGCGAAGCTGGCTCTTCGGAGCGAGCGCGCCGCTGGCGACCACCGCCCTCGCGCTCGTCGTTCCGCTGCTCGCGCTGCCGCAAGCGACCCACTACGTGCTCGACGGCTTCGTGTGGCGCGCGCGCCGCAGCGAGCTGATGCGCTGACGTGCGAATCGCTCGCAACGAACGAGCGATTCGCGACCGAGACACTTCGCTCCGAGATCGCTTCGGGGCCTCGGGTCGAGCGAGCGATCAGCTCCCGTGCCCCGTGCGCGCCGAGCCGCCCGCCCAGGTGCTCCATCCGGTGAGCGACGCGTCGCCGGTGTCGAGCCCCACGAGCTGTCCGTCGCTCGTGCCCACGTAGATCCAACCCTCGTGCACCACCGCCTGCGTGCGCAACGGCGCCCCCGCTTGCAGCCGTCGCGCGACCTCGCCGCCGCGCGTGACGATCAGCACCTCGCCGCTCAGCGTCGGCACCACCACGTGCTCGCCCGCCGCCGCGGGAGGTGCTCCGAGCGCGCCGCCCGAACGCGCGAGATCGCCCGGCAGCGCGACCACCCAACGCTCGCGTCCGCTCGCGCGGTCGTACGCCACGAGCGCGTCGCCCATCGTGACGAGGTTCGCGTCGCCGAAGCCGAGCACCCACGAGCCCTGGAACTCCTGCAGGCCCTGCACGGTCCCGCGACCGATGAGCCCACGCGCGACGCTCGCGTTGGCCGCCGCGGGCGCGCCGCCCGAGAAGCCGTTCGCCGCGTCGTGGGCCTGCGACTCGGTCGCGTACACCGTCGAGTCCTGGAAGTCCGCGCGGAGGTAGCGCGCGCGACGTCGCACGGTCTGCGCGGCCGGTGGATCGTTCGGCTTGCCCTGCGTGGAGCGTCGCTCGCTCTGCGCGGCGGCGTCACCGTCGAGCGCGCTGCGCACGATGCGCTCGAAGGACTCGTCGCCTTCGTCCTCGCGCCGCGAGAAGTAGAGCGCGCCGTCTACGATCGTCGGCGCCGCCGTGGCCTGCGCGCGTCGCGCCTCGATCACGTCGCCGCTCGCGGCGTCGAACGCGATCATCATCCCGCCGAAGGTCGCCGCGTACACGCGCCCTTCGTAGACGACCGGCGCGCTGATCACCTCCGCGTCGACCCAGCGGGTCCAACGCAGCGCGCCCGTCTGCAGATCGAACGCCCCGAGCGCGTGCGAGACGCCTTCGGGCAACGCGCGATCCTCACCGCTCGGCCAGGTGCCGCCGCCACGGATCGGATAGCTCGCGTACACCACGCCGTTGGCGATCGCGGGCGCAGCCATCAGCGGATCGCCGATGTACCAGCTCCACTTCAGCGCGCCGTTCTCCGCGTCGACCGCGAAGAGCGTGCACGACTCGGTGTTGAAGACACACACTCCGTCTTCGCACGCGGGTGTGGAAGGTCCGTCGTCGCCGAGCCCGATCGCCCACGCGGGCTCGCCGGTGCGCGCATGAAACGCGTAGAGCGCGCGGCTACGAAACCCTCCGCTCGCGATCACGAGATCCCGATAGACGGTCGGCGTCACGACGGGCGCGCGGCTCGGCAGGTGCGCGCGAAAGCCACCCTCGAATCGCTCGACGCGCGCGGGCGCTTCACCACCGTGACGTCCACGCGACGCCACGGCGCCGATCGGATGCGTGGGGATCGCGCGGAACACGCTCGGCGGCGGACGCTTCGTCGGCTCGTTCCAACCCTTCACGAGCACCGTCACGTCTTCCCCTATCGTGAGCGCGGGTGGTCCGCTCGGGATCGCGCGCGCGGTCGCGACCGTGCCCGGCACCACCTCCGCGGTGCCGGTGGCGATCGTGTTCGGGCTCGGTTCGTCGGTCGCGATCGTGCGCACCGGCGGCGCGTCCGCGCCTCCGCACGCGAGCCAGAACAGACACAGACTCGACCCCAAGACGCAGCGCGGCCTCGGCGTCGCGAGAGACGCAACTCGTTCCTCCATGAGCTCCTCCGCACATCCCGTCACCGCCCGTGAGGGGATGCGCTCAACCCCCGACGCACGAAGTCGCGGAAGGTTCTACGCTGTGGCGATGCGTCGTCTCTTCGTCGCGCTCGTGCTGCTCGCGCCGTCCTTCGCGAACGTCGACGCCCAGACGTCGAGCACGCAGACGATCGAGCTCCGCATCGCGACCGTCGCGCCGGACGGCTCACCGTGGATGCAGGTCTTCCGCGCGTGGGATCGCGAGCTTCGCCAACGCACCGAGGGCCGCGTCGGCTTGAGGCTCTATCCCGGCGGCAGCCAAGGCCAAGAGTCCGACTACCTCGACAAGATGACCACCGGGCAGCTCGACGGCGCCGCGCTCACGTCGACCGGCCTCTCGCAGGTCGTGCGTTCGGTGCTCGTGCTCGGACTCCCCGGCATCTTCGACGACTACGAGACCCTCGATCGTGTGCGCCGCCGCTTGTCACCGCGCTTCGAGCGCGAGCTGGACCGCGCGGGCCTCACGCTGCTCGGCTGGGGCGACGTCGGCAAAGGACGGCTCTTCTCCACGCACCGCATCGAGCGCCCCGCGGACCTGCGACGCGCGCGACCGTGGGCGCCGCGCGAGGACGCGATCTTCAGCGAGTTCCTCGACGTCGTGGGCGCGCAGCCGCGTCGGCTCGGCATCCCCGAGGTCTACCCCGCGCTGCAGACCGGCATGGTCGATACCGTGCCTGCGTCGGCGCTCGCCGCGGTCGCGCTCCAATGGCACACGCGCCTTCGCTTCTACTCGCGCGACAGCGCGGGCATCCTGATCGGCGCGACGGTGATCCGGAAAGAGCGCCTCGACGCGCTGCGTCCCGAGGACCGCGCGATCGTGCTGGAGAGTTCGCGTCGTGGACACCAGCTCGTGGCGCGCGCGATCCGAAGAGAGGACGAGCGCGCGCTCGGGGTGATCGCGCAGCGCATGACCGCGGTCGACACCACGCCACACGAGACCGAGTGGCGCCTCGCCGCGCTGCAGACCCGCGATCGTTTGGTCGGCCGCGTATTCCCACAGGCACTCTTCGACGCGGTGGTGCGCGCCGCGTTGGAGTGATCGGGCTCGTCGGCGGTCGGTGCGCTCGAACGCGCTCGCACGAACGCGTCGGTGCGCCGAGCGTTCAAGCCACGCGAGCCTTCAAGCCACGCGAGCCTTCAAGCCACGCGAGCCTTCAAGTCACACGAACGAGCGAGGGAAAGCGCTCGACGATCGACCCGTCCGCGTCGACCGCGACCCACTCTGCCGTGAACGCGACCGAGTCTTGGGATCGCAGCTCGAAGAGCGGCGCGAAGCTCGCCTCGAAGCCCACGACGTCGCCCGGCATCACGCCGCTGAAATCCCGCGGCGCGCGAACCGTGACGAGCGCGAGCCACGCGGCGTGCGTGCCGCGAAAGTCGGGCGGCCTCGAGACGCGCTCGCGAAAGACCGAGGTGAGCCGCACGGCTTCGATCGCCGCGTCGCTCTCTTGCATCGGAGGTGTCCCCCGAGCGCCCACGAACGTCCACTGCGCGCGCATTCGACGCAGGCTGGCGATGACCTCGAGGAGCGCGTCGACGTGCGCACCGGAAGCCGGAAGCGCGGGAGGATCTCCCGTCCTCGGCACCACCACTGCCAAGGTCAGCACGCCCTGCTGCGCAGCCTGCGCACGCTCGAACGCGAGCTCGCTGCGTCGATCCTCCGACGAGCTCGCGCCGAGGTTCGACATGTACCAACGCAGCCCGAAGAAGAGGAGGAGCACGCTCGCCGTTCCGCCGCCGAGCGTGAGCAACAGCTTGCCTTGCAGCGCGCCGAGCTCGCGCTCGTCCGGGTCTTCCGACTGCATCCGCTGGTTCGCCTCGGCCGCACCCGAGACGAACCCACACCCCGCGCCTGCGAGCGCGAGGAGCGCGACGAAGAGAAGCGTCGTGATGCGCATCGAGCAACCCTACCTGGGGACGGCACGAATCTGAACGACGTTCGTACGCGTCGCGGGATCGTCGGTGCCGACGGTCGCCTCGAGTCGTGTGCTGGTAGCGACACACGCGGGCACGCGGATGTGCGCGTTCTTCGAGAGACACCGAGCCGCATGGACGCGCGCCCGACGTACGGCGATGATCCACCGATGAAGCGTCTGTCGTTCGTCGCGCTGGTGTCCCTCGTCGCGCTCGCGTGTGCATCGACCGCGTCCTCGGAGCCGCCCGCTTCTTCTTCTTCCACCCCGCCGCCTTCGAGCGCGGGCGCGGAGTCGAACACACCCGCGGCGCCGCCGCGCCCGATCCACGCCGCCCACGATCGGCTCCGCGCGATGCACTGCGCGCCGCCGATGCGTTGGTCGGAGCGCCTCGCGTCGAGCGCGCAGGCGTGGGCGGACGAGCTCGTCGCGCGTGGCTGCGCGTTCGAGCACAGCCGCGGCCCCTACGGCGAGAACCTCGCCGCCGGCACCGCGGGTCACCTCGACGCCGAAGCGGTCGCACAGATGTGGTACCGCGAGGTCGCCGACTACGACTTCGCGCGCGGCGGCTTCTCGATGCAGACGGGTCACTTCACGCAGCTCGTGTGGGTCGGCACCACGGAGCTCGGTTGCGGTCAGTCCACCTGCAACGGCCTCGACGTCTGGGTCTGCCAATACGGCCCGCCCGGCAACGTCGAGGGCCAGTACCGACAGAACGTCCTCCCGACGAGCTGCCGCTGATCCGGCATCGCGCGCGCGCTCCGAGCCCCGCGCGACGTGACCACCTCGCGGCCGATCGCGCGTCGCCATTTTACCGCGAATTACTCGTTTGACGGCACGGCGCGCCGCATCTCTGCGGCATGCACGGCAACACATCCAGACCAACTCTTCGGGCTCGTCTCTTCCTTTCCCTCGCGCTCGCGCTCGGCGCTCATGCCTGCGCCTCCGACGCAGACGACTTCGGCGACGGTGAGGAAGCTCCGGCCGGCGCGGAGCTGCGCGCGACGGTCGGGGCCAGCGGCGGTGTCCTCGAAGGCCTCGACGGCTTCCGCCTCGAGATCCCCGCCGGTGCGCTCGACACGGACGTCGAGCTCGTGGTGCGACCCACCGTCGACGAGACCCCGCTGGCGCAGACCGCGGAGCGCGTCGGCCCCGCGTTCTCGATCGAGCCGCTCGACCTCGCCTTCGCGGTCCCGGCACGCGTGACGGTCCCGGTCGACCCCGAGCTGCGCGCCGCGTGGGAGGTCGACGACTCCGACTGCCGCGTCTGGCAGCGCACCGCCGAAGGTTGGGAACGTCGCGAGCCGGTCGCGTCGAGCGCGGACTCGGTGACGGTCGAGCTCGATCGCGCGTCGACGCTGGCGGCCGGCGTGCTCCGCGTCGCGCGCCCGGCGACCTGCTCGACCGGCTGCCCGGCGCTGGGGCTGCGCGACGACCGCATCTGCTTCGCGGGCACCTCGATGTGCATGCGTCGCGTGGGCGCGCTGCCGCACACGCCCTTCGACGTCGCGTCGCTAACCGTCGACGCCAACACCGTCTACTACCTCTTCAGCCGCGCGACGAACACGTTCAACGTCGGGACCTTCTCGCTCGACACCCTGCGCGCCCCCGGCCAGTACGTGGAGCTCGTCGCGGCGCCGACGGCCTCGGTGTCGAGCGCGGGACGACTTCACGTGGGCGCGAACGGGGACGTGTGGGCGAGCCTGACCGGCGTCGGCAACGTGCGCTTCCGTCCGTCGTCGGTGGCCGCGCGCTTCGACACCGGCGTCGTGTCGAGCCCCGCGGGCGTCGTGATCTCGGACGCGAATCGCAACGAGGTGGTGCGCCTCTCGCGCCTGCGCCTCGGATCCGAGACCCTCTACTCCGCGCTCGATTCGCGCAGCTCCTGGGAGGTCGCACGCCTGCCCTCGACCGACCTCTTCCGCGCCCGCGCGATCCAGACCGGCACGCGCACGGTGAGCGATCCCTTCCAGTTCTTCGCGACCGGCTCGGGCGAAGGCGTGTTCGGCGTGCGCCGCGGAGCGAGCGCGCGGACGGACGTCTGTGGTGACGCGCTCGCGGTGAACGCCGACTTCGTGCACGACGCGACGGGTCGCACCGGCTGGGTCGCGTGCTCCGACCGACGCGTCGTCCGCATCTGGCCCGGCCGCAACGACGTGGCGACCTCGCCTTCCCACATCGGCTCGTTCGCGGTCGACAGCTCCGAGGGCGGCCACGCCTACGCGACCGATCCGAGCCGCGCCGAGCTCGTGGTCATCGGTCGTGTGGATCTCGGGGGCTCGGACATCCGCGCGCGGGCCATCCCGCTGACCGACGCCGCTCCCGGAACGCCCGAGCACACGCGGATGCTCCCGCGCGCGATCCGCTACGACGCCACCCGCGACGAGCTCGTCCTCGTGACGGTCGGCATGGGTACCCCGGAGGTCTGGACGATCACGCCCCAGGGCATCCTGATCGGCCCCTGACCTTCGACGCCTCCGCGACGACGCGTGAGCCGACGCTCGCGCGTCGTCCTCGTTTCGCTCGTGCCGGCCCTCACGCGCTCCCTCTCGTGGTCCGACGCGGCTCGGCGTACGATTCGCGCACCTTGCGCATCTGCCCCCGCTGTCACCTGCACTACCACGAAGACGAGACGCGCTGTTTGGTCGACGGCGCGGAGCTCGAAGAGGTGCGCGATCCGCGCGTCGGCATGGTGCTCGGGGGCCGCTACGTGCTCGAGGACGTGCTCGGCGAAGGTGGCATGGCGACCGTGTACCGAGCGCGGCACAACCTCGTCGAGCGCCCGTGCGCGGTGAAGATCCTGCACCCCGAGCTCAGCAAGGACTCGACGCTGCGCGAGCGTCTCCGTCGCGAAGCTCGCAGCGCCGCCGCGATCAGTCACCCGAACGTGGTCGAGATCTACGACTTCGGCGAGACCCCGACCGGCGAGCCCTACCTCGTGATGGAGCTCCTCCACGGCTCGAGCCTGCGCGACCTGATGGGCGCGCCGATGCCGGTCACGGAGGTGATCGAGCTCGGTCGACAGATGGCCGAAGGCCTCGCACGCGCGCACGACCTCGGCGTCGTGCACCGCGATCTCAAACCCGAGAACGTCTTCGTGGTGCCGCAGCCGAACGGCACCCAGCTCGTGAAGATCGTGGACTTCGGGCTCGCGCGCGTGCGACGCGAAGATCGCCTCACGGTGATGGGTCAGATCGTCGGCACGCCGCCCTACATGGCGCCCGAACGGTTCAAACAAGACGACGTCACGCCGGCCGCCGATCTCTACGCGCTCGGCATCGTGCTCTACGAGATGATCGTCGGCGCGCTGCCCTTCGAGTCGAACAACGTCGCCGGCTTCGTGCTCGCGCACCTCGAGGACGTGCCCGCGCTCCTGAGCACGAAGGTGCCGAAGGTGCCGCCCGCGCTCGACGCGCTGGTGGCGGAGCTCCTCGCGAAGAAGCCCGAGGAGCGGCCGGTGGACGCGCACGACGTCGCGCGGCGGCTCAGCCTGCTCGCGTCGAGCCACGTCGCAGCGCCTCCGCGGCACATGACGACGCGCACGTCGTCGCTCCCGCGCACCGTCGTCACCCTCGATCGCTGGGAGGGTCGGCTGCCGATCTTCGAGGCGATGCTCACGCGCGCCTACCCCGACGGAGCGCCTCCGGAGCTCGAAGAGCACCTCGCCGCGATGCGCGCCGCGCTCGGTCGCCTGCGCGCGCTCCGCACCGACGCCATGGAGGCACAGCGCGAGCTCGAAGGTCTCGAGTCCGAGGTCGGCGCGCGGCGAGAGCGCCTCGGGCACGCGGTGCACGTGCTCGGCGTCGACCTCTCGGCCGCGCGAAACGAAGCGCGTCGCGTCGCCGAGGCGCTCTCGACCGCGACGAGCGAAGCCGCCGAAGCGCACACACGGTTCCGCGACGCCGACGCGGCGCTCGCCCGCGTGCGGGCTCCCAGCGCGACCCCGACCGACGCCGATGTCGCGGCCGAGCGGCGTGCGCTCGCCGCGCTCGAAGAGTGGACTCGAGCCCAACACGAGGTCGATCGGCTTCGCCGCGAACAGGTCGTCGCGGAAGAGCGCGAGCGCGACTTCGGCTTCCAGGTGGAGGCGCTGCGCCAAGGGCTCGCGAAGGTCGAGTCGGACCTCGACGAGCACGCGAAGAAGAGCCGCGCGCGCCTCGCGAAGCTGGGCGGCGAGCGGCGCGAAGAAGAGATGCGCGTGCTCTGGCTCGCCTCGAAGATCACGACGCCGCTCCGCGATCGCGCCGAGCTGCGCGCGCTCTTCGATCAGCTCGAAGTGGCGTGAGTCGAGGCGTCGACCGACCGAGGCGTCGACCGACCGGGCGTCGAACGCGGGCTTTCCCGACGCCGAGGAAGAGCCCTCGGGCTTCGACGTATCCTCGCGACGCATGCGCCGCTTCTTCTTGCTGCTTCCGCTCACGCTCCTCGCGTGCGGCGGCGACGACGACACCCCGCTCGACGGTGGCGGTGACGACGGCGGCGCCGATGCCTGCGCGAGCTGCGTGCCCGATCCGTGCGCGTCGCTCGAGTGCCCCGACGCACGCCACGTCTGCGTGGCGGTCGGTGACGTCGGCGAGTGTCGATGCCCCGCCGGCACGCGCGCCGAAGGCGACCGCTGCGTCGACGAGGATGCCTGCGCGGAGGGCACGTGTGGACCCGACGGGCTCTGCGACGACACCGGCGGCGTCGTCTCGTGCGAGTGCGCGGCCGGCCACGAAGGCGAGCGCTGCGAGCGCTGCGCGGACGGCTGGCTGCGCGATCCGGACGGGCGCTGCGACGCCGACCTCTGCGATCCGAGCCCCTGCACGGATCCGGATCGCGGACGCTGCGAAGTGAACGAAGGCGTCGCGCGTTGTCTCTGCAACGCGGGCACCCACGAGGTCGACGGCGCCTGTGTGCCGGACGAGGTCTGCGGCGAAGACACCTGCAGCGGCCACGGCGCGTGCAGCGACGGCGACGAAGGCCCGAGCTGCGCGTGCGACGAAGGATTCGCGGGGCGCTTCTGCGACCGCTGCGACGAGCTCGCGGGCCATCACGCCGACGGCGCGGGCGGCTGCACGACCGACGCGTGTCTGCCCGATCCCTGCACCGCGCCGCCGTTTCGACGGTGCGTCGCGACCGAGCTCGGCGTGAGCTGCGAGTGCCCGCTCGGTGAGCACCGCGAGGGCGAGAGCTGTGTGGTCGACGAGGTCTGCGACGCGTCGAGCTGCGGCGGGCGCGGGGAGTGCTCCATCGTGGGCGGTCGCGTGTCGTGCGTGTGCGACGCCGGCTACGCGGGCGACGACTGCGAGGCGTGCGCCGAGGGTTTCCACGACGACGGCGACGGCGGCTGCACGGACAGCGAGTGTCTGCCGAACCCCTGCTCGGAGGCGAACCGCACGGTCTGCGTCGAGACGACGAGCGGCGCGCGCTGCGACTGCGACGCCGGGTACCACGACGACGGCTCGATGGGCTGCACCACCGATCCCTGCCTGCCGCATCCGTGCGGCGCGCAGGCGTGTCGAACCGGGGGTGACGGAAGCGCGGAGTGCTTCACGCCGATGTGCGACGACGGGAATCCCTGCACCGAGGATCGCCCGACCACCACGGGCTGCGCGTACGTTCCGCGCCCGAACGGCACCGCCTGCTCGACCACCGCGTGCACGCGCGATCAGGTCTGCGGCGGCGGGGTGTGCGGCGGCGGCACCACGGTGGTGTGCGACGACGTGAACCCCTGCACCGTCGACACGTGCGACGCGGTCGTCGGCTGTCGCTACGTCGTCGACACCGGGCTCGTGCCGGACGACGGCGTCGCGTGCACGGTCGACTCGTGCGCGAGCGGCAGCGCGAGCCACGTGCCCACGAACGCGCGTTGCGACGACGGGCGCTGGTGCAGCGGCGTCGAGACCTGCCAGCCGAGCGCGGCCGACGCCGACGCCGACGGTTGCGTGGTGCGCGACGTGCCCGCTCCGCCGGCGACCTCGACCCCGTGCGCGAGCTACGGCGCCTGCGACGAAGCGAGCCGCTCCTTCCCGCTCGTCACGCGCCCCCCGGGCAGCGTGTGCGACGACGGCATCGCCTGCACCACGGGTGACGTCTGCTCCACCAGCGGCGCGTGCGTGGGCGCGGTGAGCGGGAGCTGTGCGCCCGGAACGAGCTGCGCGAGCACGACGCCGATCGGAAGCACGGTCGACGTGCCGACCGCGATCTGGCGCGGGCGCATCACGATCGACGGCGCCGCCGCGCCGACGACGGTCCCTTCGAACGCCTACGGCGCCGCGAGCGTGTGGGCCATCGCTCAAGATACGGGCGTGCGTCACCTCGTCGGCGTGCTGCGCTACACGACCACCGTCGCGGGCGGCTACCGACGCGACGCGAACGACGACGTGATCGATCTGCGCCTCGTGCCGGGCGTCTACGATCTGCTCTTCGATCGCGATCGCACCACCAGCTCGTCGGGCAGCGGCGAACAATGGGTCGGCGAGACCGCGAGCTCCTCCCCCATCCCGAGCGGCTGGCGCTTGCTGCGCACCGGTGTGGTGATCGGCCCGGGCACGAACACGCTCGACGTCGACGTCCCCACCGCGCAGGTCACGGGACGGATCACGATCGACGGTGCGACCGCGCCGACGACGGTTCCCTCGAACGCCTACGGCGCCGCGAGCGTGTGGGCCGTCGCGCGCGACACCGGCACGCGCCATCTCGTGGGCGTCCTTCGCTACACGACCACCGTCACCGGCGGCTACCGACGCGACGCCAACGACGACGTGATCGACCTGCGGTTGGTGCCCGGCGCCTACGATCTGCTCTTCGATCGCGACACCACCACCAGCTCGTCCGGCAGTGGCGAGAAGTGGGTCGGCGAGACCGCGAGCTCCTCCCCGATCCCGAGCGGCTGGCGCCTCATCCGCAGCAACGTCGTGATCCCCGCGGGCGCGTCGACCCTCGACGTCGACATCCCCACCGCGCAGGTCACGGGCCGCATCACGATCGACGGTGCGACCGCGCCGACGACGGTCCCTTCGAACGCCTACGGCGCCGCGAGCGTGTGGGCCGTCGCCCGCGACACCGGCATCCGACACCTCGTCGGTGTCCTGCGTTACACGACCACCGTCGCCGGAGGTTATCGACGCGACGCCAACGACGACGTGATCGACCTGCGCTTGGTGCCCGGCACCTACGACCTCCTCTTCGATCGCGATCGTACGACGAGCTCTTCCGGAAGCGGCGAGCAATGGGTCGGTGAAACCGCTGGCTCCTCGCCGATCCCGAGCGGCTGGCGCCTCATCCGCAGCAACGTCGTGATCCCCGCGGGCGCGTCGAGCCTCGACGTCGACATCCCCACCGCGCAGGTCAGCGGCCGCATCACCCTCGACGGCGCGACCGCGCCGACGACGGTTCCCTCGAACGCCTACGGCGCCGCGAGCGTGTGGGCCGTCGCGCGCGACACGGGCACGCGTCATCTCGTCGGCGTCCTTCGCTACACGACCACCGTCGCCGGAGGCTACCGACGCGACGCCAACGACGACGTGATCGACCTGCGTTTGGTGCCCGGCACCTACGATCTCCTCTTCGATCGCGACACCACCACCAGCTCGT
>CALJLK010000035.1 GCA_937982655.1 uncultured Sandaracinus sp. | reverse complement strand
AGCGAATCCTCGGAGCGGGCAACCGGATTCGAACCGGCGACATTCAGCTTGGGAATCCGCTCTGACTGAAACGCAGAAGAACGCCGGACAACCCGTCACACCGCTTCCGCCGAGAGAAACCGTCTCGAGGCGTCGCACGAAGGAAGCAGGTGTGGCGGGTCGTCGCGTTCAAACAGGGATCGGACAGGGACCCGTTGCGGTTCTGGCGTCGCCGAGCGTTGCGTAGCGTTGCATTCCAGGAAGCGGAACGCTCATCCGCGGCCCGACGCGCGACGACGGTTCCTCGATGGACGCAGCGCGAGCAGCGTGACTCCGAAGAGGAAAACAACCGAAGAAGGAGCGCCGTTGCTCGACGTCGTCGCGCAGGAACATCCGCCACTGCCGCCACTCTCCGAGCCACCTCCGTCGGGATCGCCGGTCGCAGGCCCACCGTCGGGAAGCGTGACGCTGCCGTCCGCGCCAACGCCGGCGTCCACTGGCGTCGGGCCAGGAGTGTCGGACAGGCGACCGATGTACGCGCCCCCGTGCTCGGGGTGCTCGTAGGGCGGCCGGGCACGACCGGGTGCGCCGACCAGCACCCAGTCCCCGTCCGTCGCCACGCTCGCGCCGAACCGATCGTAGCGCTGGCCATCGCTCGCGGTGACGCGAAGCTCTTCGGTCCACGCGGACCCCGCGCCTCGAAACACGTAGACGGATCCCGGCCCGGCAATGTCCTCGAACGGATCCCAGATCTCGTCGGCGCCCACCAGCATGTGGTCTCCCTGGATCGCAATGTCGGTCCCGAAGTACCCCATGGGGTTCGGCGCCATCACTTGTGCACGCTGCGTCCAGGTCGACCCATCGCGCTCGTACGCGTAGACGACGCCTCGCCCGTCTTCGACGTCCGGCGCCCCGATGAGCAACGTGGCCCCCGAGAAGGCAACGCTGCCGCTCGCGTAGTCCCAGGTCGGCACGGAGATCGAGTCCTCTTCGACCCAGGTCCCGTCGCGCCGGTACACGTACAGGACGTCCGAGTAGTCTGAGGCGACCGCGAGGAAATCCTCCGACAGCGCCAGGTCGTATCCGAAGCGATCGCGGTCGGCTTCAGAAGGCGCGCTGATCTGCTGGCGGTGCACCCATCCGGTTCCTTCCGCCTCGAACACGTGCACCGCGCCACGGTCCTCGTCAGACCCGGGGGCGGCAACGAGAAGGGCCGTGCCCTCCACCGCGATGACACTGCCGAATGCATCGCTGTCTCGCGGTACGGGTGCGCGGAGTCGAGTCACCTCGGACCAAGTCGTCCCGGCGCGACGGAAGACCACCACGCTCCCGATCGAGTCACCTCCATCGCGACCGTATGGCGCCCCTACGAAAAGGTGGTCGCCTCGGAGGGCGACGGCCCATCCGAAGTTGCCTTCGCCAGTGAAAGACGCTTCGGTTTCCCAACGGGCGCCGATGCGGCGGAACACGTACACGAGGTCACGCTGGGCGCCGACGACTGCCGTGTCGCCTTCGAGCGCCACGCTCATGCCGAAGCGGGGGCTCCGATACCCCATCCCCGCGCGTAGGACCGTCGGCGTCTCGTTCCAACTCGAGCCGACTCGATCGAACACGTACGCTTGGTTGGGCCCTTCGCCCCCGAGGATCGTGTCGCCATCGAGAGCCACCGGGGTCGATCTCCCGGCGGCGTCCAGTCGCGTGCGTTGAAGCCACGACCCTCCCGAGAACTCGAACACGTAGTAACCGTCGGGAGGACTGGGGACCACCATCGGGTAGGTTCCGACGACGATGGTCGTGCCGTGAATCGCAACGTCGTGACCGAAGTACTGATTGTCGGCGCCGTCGGAGGGCCGCAGCTTGGCTCGCTCGATCCATTCACCATCGACGCGTTCGAAAACGTACGCGGCGCCGCGACGACCTGTGTCTGCGTACGCGCCCACGACGAGGCGATCTCCATCGACGTCGAGGCTGTTGCCGAACCCGGCGTTCGCAGAAGCATCGCTGGCCGAAATCTCACGATGAAACGACCACGCGCCCGATTCGAACCGGTACTCGAATACGACGCCCGCACGGGTCAGAGCGCCGACCGACAGCCTCGTGACGCCAACCAGTAGGTCGTCGCCTCGAATCACCACCGACCGGTCGAACATCGTGCCTCGGGGCGGCACGACGCGCTGTTGTTCGCTCCACGTCGCTCCGGTGCGCACGAAGACGTAGGCGGGTCCCCCGAGTGAGTCCCTCACCACCGCCCGATCCCCGTCGATGTCCACACCCGCGCCGAACATGCTTTGGCCCTCGTAGGTACTCGGGGTGAGCCTCGCTTGTGGACTCCAACCCATGCCGAGGCCGAGCGGGGGATGGCGCGCCTCAAGAAGCTCCTGGCCTGAGGCTCGGCGCGAGGCAGTCAGGCGGTCGGCTCGCCGACCCCCGCGTGTCGCAGGGCTGCCTCCGTCGGGCCCCGCCCGGCGCAGCAATCGGCGAGCTTGCCGTCGACGAGGACCGCCGGAACGGACCGGATGCCGAGCGACTTCGCGCGCGCGGCGACCGCCGCGTCGTGCATGTCGTGCACCGTGATCTCGCACGACGGGCACGCGACGTTGTTGATGAGATCGATCGTCTCCTGGCACGCGCCGCAGCCCGCGCTGAAGACCTCCACGTTTCGCTTTGCCATCTCTTCTTCTCCTCTTCTTGGTTTCAGGTGGTCTTGCAGGCCGGACACGACGACGTCGCGCGCCTCGGCCAGGTGTTCCAGATCGACGCCGCGACCAGCAGCCCGAGCCCGGCGTACATCGCGGCGTCGCTCTCGAAGCCGAACTTCCCCACGAGGACGATCGCCGACGCGCCGAGCCCCGCGAAGAGCGGTCCGTATCCGCGCCGCTGCCCTGCGCGGAAGCCGAGCGCCGCTACCGCGATCAGCAGGAAGACCGCCGTCAGGGGCAAGAGCCACCGGACATCCATCAGGAACCCGAGCCCCAGCGACGTGAGCACGCCGGCGTACGCCGGCCAGCACGCCGGGCACGCGATCTTCGGCAAGAGCGCGAAGCCGACGCCCGGAAGGACACCGAGGCTCGAGCGCCACCTCGCCCCGCTCTTGCTGGACGGCTGGCTGAGCCGCTGCAGCGCCTGCGCGATCTGCTCTGCGGTGGGCGTGCGCGCTCCGCCCGAATAGAGGCGGCACGTCACCTCGGAGGACGGCGACTCGCCCGCGACGTCGCGTCCGTCGATGAGGATCGTCGGCGAGCCGTAGCCGCGCGTGCGCTCCGGCGCGTCCGGATCGCCGATGCGGTGCTCGGACCAGCGAGGCTTCACACCGGCGCGCGCGAAGGCTAGCAACAGGTTGGCGCGCGCCAGCGGCACGTTCGGGCAGTCGGGGGAACACACCAGGTCAACGGTCGCCACGCTTCACCTCCTGTTCGTCGAGCGCGTCGAGGATCGGGCAGTCGCTCGTCGTGCCCTTGCCGCGGCACGTGCGCACGAGCTCCGTGAGCGCTGCCTGGATGCGCGCGAGGTCGAGCATCTTCGCCTCGATGTCCGCCATCTTCGCGCGCGCCAGGGTGCGCACGTCGGCGCAGCTCTTCGTCGGGTCGACGCGGAGCTCGAGCAGCTCTCCGATCTCCGTGAGCGTGAAGCCGAGCTCCTTCGCACGGCGGATGAACCGGACCCTCCGCACGGTGTCGGGCGGGTACTGCCGGTAGCCCGAGCGCCGCCGAGGCGGCTCGGCGATCAGCCCCTCGCGCTCGTAGAAGCGGACGGTCTCGACGCCGATCTCAGCCGCCTTCGCGACCTCGCCGATGGTCATGGGCTTCATGCACAGAAGCATGCACCCTGTACCTAACTACAGAGTCAAGGGCTCTCGCGCCGGTCTTTGAACGTGAGCAGCGCCCCCGGGCGGCCCCGTCCCGTCCCGGCTCGGTGCCGGAGCGCGACCGCGAATAGCCGCTTCCCTCACAAAGCGGCCATTGCGGCCCGGAAGTAGGACCCACTGCGGCACCGTTGACGGTCGCTTCCAAGGTTGCTAGTTTTCGAACTCGTGGAAACGAAGGCCGCCGACCGCGTTCGTCCGCCGACCGACACGTCGGACCAAGCAGGTACGTGCGGCGTCGAATTCGTGAACGAGGAGAACGTCGCCCACGTGCTGGCCGCGATGCCGGACGAAGACACCCTCGATCGCACCGCGGCCGAGTTCAGCCTGCTCGCTGACCCCACGCGCTTGCGCATCCTCTACGCGCTCTCGTTCCACGAGCTCTGCGTCTGCGATCTCTCTCGCGTTCTCGGCCGGTCGATGCCCGCGACGTCGCAGCAGCTCCAGCGGCTGCGACGGGAAGGCGCCGTGAAGTGCCGGATGCAGGGCAAGCTCGCGTACTACCGCCTTGAGAACCCGACGCTCGAGCGCGCCGTCCGCGAGGCCTTCGCGAGGCACAAGGAGCGCCCACGATGACGCGGCGGACACGACGGCAACCCGTGTCGCGTTCGTGGTTCGCGATCATCGTCGCGGCCTTCGTCGCGCTCGTCGCGAGCGGGCTCCCCGAGTTGGTCGTGGAGATCGTCACCGGCGAGCCCGTCGCGTGTGCGGTTGATTGCGATGGCTCGGATGGGCAGAAGCACTGCCCGCCGAACTGCTCCCACGGGCTGTGCGCCAAGGTCGCTCCGTCCGTGCCGGCGCCGCTTGCGATGGTGCAGATCACGGCGCCTCCCGCGCTCGCCGGAGCGCCGGCCGCGCCCCCCGTGGACACCTGCCATTCGCGCGATAGCGCCAACGAGGTCTTTCACCCTCCGCGAGCCTGAACCCGCCCGAACCAACCGTGCGTGTTCCAGAGGCTTGTTGGCGTCGCGCAGGCGACGCGGAGGAGTGATGTGTCTTGTCTACGGCAATTGTCTTTCGATGGTTTATCGGCGGGCTCGTCCTGTCGTTCGCGCTCGTGTCGCTCCGCGCTCACGCGCAGGAGGCGCCCCTGCGACTCGGTCGCGCAGAGGTCGCTGAGTTGGCTCGAAGTCGGAGCCCGGACGTGATCGTCGCGACGCGACGCGTCGGCGAGAGCCGAGGTCAACTGGTGGGCGCCGAGGTGTTGCTCCGTCAATCGCCCTGGCTTGACGTGGCGGCCGGGCCGCGGTTCCGGCCGAACGACACGATCCCCGATGCCGAGGTGACGCTCGGGATGCCGCTCGAGATCTATGGGCGTCGCGGCGCCGAGATCGACGCTGCACGCGGCGCGATCGCGCGCGACGAGGCGCTCGTCGGCACGTCGCAGCAGCAAGCTCTCGCAGAGGCGCTCGCCGCGTACTACCGAGCGCTGCGCGCGACCGCCGAGGACCGCTGGGCGCGCCAGCAGCTCGATCTCACGACCGCACTTCTGCGTACCGCCGAGCGTCGCCGCGACGCTGGGGAGATCGGCGATCCAGATGTCGCGCTGTTGCGGGTTTCCGCAGCGCGTGCGCGGCGGGCCGTGACGACGACCGAGGCCAACCGCGAGATGAGCGTCACCGCGCTGAAGGGCATCCTTGGGATCCCAGGAGATCGTTCAGTGGAGGTCACGGGCGAGCTCGGATCGGTGAGCTCCGAGTTCACCGACGCTCTCTTGCGCACGGCGCCGACGGATCGGCCCGAGATCGTCGCCGCGGACGCCGCGTTGAGGGCTTCCCGCCTCGACGTCGACGCTGAGCAGCGTGCGGCGTGGCCGGTCCCGGTCCTGCGGACGACGTATCAGCGCGAGGAAGGAAACAACGTCTTTCTCCTCGGCATCGGTCTGCCGCTTCCGATCTTTCAAAGAAACCAGGGACCGATCGCGATCGCGCAGGCTCGGACGCAGCGCCTCGAAGCTGAGCGCGAGGCTCTCGCCATTCGCATCGACGCCGAGGTGCGAGTGGCACGACGACGCTATCAAGCGGCCCTCGACGGACTTCACATTCTCGAAACGGACGCCATCCCCGCGATCGAAGATGGGCTTCGCCTCACGCAACGCGCATTCGAGCTCGGTCAGAGCGACCTCACGCGGGTGCTGGTCGTGCAGCGTGAGCTCGCGGACACGCGTCGCGAGCAGTTCGATGCGCTCGTTGAGCTCGCCGATGCCGGCATTTCGCTGCAGCGCGCGCTGGGGGTGCTCCGATGACTCGCAGCAAGAAGATCATCGCCGTCTCGCTCACGGCGCTCGCCGTGGGCGTCGCCGGGCTCGTGTTCGCCCGCATGCGCCATCCTTCAGGAGCGTCGACGGAAGGTCACGCAGAAGCAGGCGAGCACCGTGAAGAGGCAGGCGAGCACCGTGAAGAGGAAGAAGGCGCTGCGAAGACAGTCCGACTGAGCGAGGAGGCGCTGGAGGCAGCGCACCTCGAGGTCGCGCGGGTCGCGCGCGGTCGTCTCTCCCGCGACATCGCGTTGGTCGGAGAGCTTGTCGTGCCGCCCGATCGGATGGCCATGGTCGGCCCCCGTACGGCCGCGCGCGTCTCGCGCGTGAACGTCAACGTAGGCGACCGCGTCGAGCGCGGCGCTGCGCTCGCGAGCGTGGACAGCAGCGAATATGGTCGCGCGCGTGGCGCGTACATCACTGCTGCCGCGCGAGTCGAGCAAGCCCAGGCGACCTACCAACGGCAGGAGCTTCTTCGCCAGGATCGCATCTCCTCTGCGGCCGACTTCGAGGCGGCGCGCGCGAACCTCGCCGCCACTCGCGCCGACCTGGAAGCCGCCCGCGGTGCGCTCGTGGCGCTCGGCCTCGGCGCCCCAGGAGCGACGGACTCCGCGGGCTCGACGGTCACGCTGAGAAGTCCAATCGCGGGCATCGTCGTCGCGCGGCAGGCGATCGTCGGCCAGAACGTCGACGCGGCGGCCACCCTCTTCACCGTCGCAGACCTCGGCGAGCTCTGGGCTGTGCTCACCGCCTATGAGCGGGATCTCGGACGAGTGGCGGTCGGGCAGGAGGTCTCCATCACGCTGGGCGCGCTTCCGGGGCGCGACCTTCGCGGGCGGGTTACGCACGTCGGGGAGCTCCTCGACGACCGAACGCGAAGCGCGCGAGTGCGCGTCGTAGTGTCGAACGAGGATCACACGCTTCGCCCCGGCATGTTCTGTCGGGCGCGGCTGCTCGGGGACGAGGCTACCCAGCCGGCCGAGGACGATCGGCCCGCGCTGACGATTCCGGCGGCCGCGCTCCAGCGGGTCGCTGGCGAGGAGGTCGTCTTCGTCCGGGGCGCCGATCGGACCTTCGCGGTTCGACGCGTGCGCGTCGGCGCGCGCACGGCCGCGACCGTCGAGATTCAGAGCGGCCTTCGAGAAGGAGAAGAGGTCGTCGCCGATGGCAGCCTGACTCTCAAGGCCGAGCTCGAACGCTCATCCTTCGCAGACGAGGACGACTGAGATGTTGCAACACATCGTCCAGTGGTCTCTCCGCAACCGATTTCTTGTCCTAGTGCTGACGGCCGTCGTCGCGGCGCTCGGGGTTAACGCCGCACGCACCCTTCCGATCGATGCAGTCCCGGACATCACGAACGTCCAGGTGCAGATCCTGACGAACGCGCCCGCGCTTGGACCGCTCGAGGTCGAGCGTTTCGTGACCGTCCCCGTAGAGCGCTCGATGAGCGGTCTGCCTCAGGTCACCGACCTTCGTTCCGTGTCGAAGTTCGGACTGTCGCAGGTCACGGTGGTCTTCGAGGACGACGCCGACATCTTCCGCGCACGTCAACTCGTCGCGGAGCGACTCCAGGAGGCACGCGACGCGATCCCGGAGGGGTACGGCACTCCGGAGATCGCGCCACTCTCCACCGGCCTCGGCGAGGTTTACCAGTTCGAGGTACGGGGCCCGGGCCGTTCGCCGATGGAGCTGCGGTCGATCCTGGAAGGGTACATCTCACCGCAGCTCAAGAGCGTGCCTGGGGTCGTCGAGATCAACACGTTCGGCGGCGAGCTTCGGACCTACCAGCTCGAACTCGATCCGGCCCTGCTCCAGTCGCACCGCTTGTCTCTCCGCGACGTGATCGAGGCGCTCCAACGCTCGAACGGGAGCGCCGGAGGCGCGTACATCGAGCGCCATCGCGAGCAACTCCTGGTGCGGGGCGACGGCCTGATCGGGACGCTCGACGACCTGGGCGACACGGTGATCGCCAACGGCGACGACGGGACCCCCATTCTGGCTCGACACCTCGGCCGCGTCGCGTTCGCACCGGCGGTTCGCCACGGCGCAGTCACGCGAGACGGCAACGGCGAGATCGTCGCGGGCGTCGTGATGATGATGCTCGGAGAGAACTCGCGCGCGGTCGTCGATCGCGTGCGGACGCGCGTCGCGCAGATCCAGCCGACGCTGCCCGAAGGCGTCACCATCGCCCCCTTCTACGACCGTACCGAGCTGATTCGGAGCACGATCACCACCGTCGCCAGGAATCTCGCCGAGGGCGGCCTCCTCGTGATCGTCGTCCTCTTTCTGTTCTTGCGGAACCTGAGAGCGGGCCTGGTGGTGGCGAGTCTGATTCCGCTCTCGATGCTGGTCGCCTTTCTCGGGATGCGCGCAGCGGGGCTGTCCGGGAATCTGATGTCCCTCGGGGCCATCGACTTCGGTCTGCTCGTGGACGGCGCCGTCATCATCGTCGAGAACGCCGTGCGGCGCATGAGTGAGCGCTCCCATGCCTTGGGTCGCGCGCTGACGCCCGCGGAGCGCGACGAGCTGGTCTTGAGTTCTTCGCTCGAGGTGCGAACCGCCACGGCCTTCGGAGAGCTCATCATCGCGATCGTCTACCTCCCGATCCTCACGCTTGAGGGCATCGAGGGGAAGATGTTCCGGCCGATGGCGCTCACAGTCGTCTTCGCGCTTGCCGCCGCGTTCGTCCTGTCCATCACGCTGGCGCCGGTCCTCGCCTCGCTGATGCTGCCGCTCCATCCGAAGGAGTCGGAGGGGCGAGTGATCACGGCGCTTCGCAATCGGTTGGCTCGCGCGCTCGACGTGGTCCTGCGTCACCGCGTCGCGACCGTCAGCGTCGCGGTCGGGCTGCTCGCCGGCGCGATTGGCGTCGCGGCGACGCGCGGCGCCGAGTTCATTCCCGAGCTCGACGAGGGTGCCATCGCGCTTGAGGTCTATCGACTCCCGAGCACGAGCCTCACCGAAGCCACACGGCAAACGACGGCGCTCGAGCGAGCCCTGCGCGAGTTTCCGGAGGTTGAGACCGTGGTCTGCAAGACCGGGCGCTCCGAGATCGCCATGGACCCGATGGGCGTCGAGATGACCGACGTCCTCGTAGCGCTCAAGCCGCGTGACACCTGGCGATACGGCACGAGAGATGAGCTCGTCGAGGCGATGGAGGAGTCGCTTCGCGAGCACGTTCCAGGCATCGTCTTCGGCTTCTCCCAGCCCATCAAGATGCGGATGAACGAGCTCATCGCGGGCTCGCGCGCCGACATCGCGCTGAAGCTCTACGGTGAGGATCTCGAGGTACTTCGTGAGCGCTCGGAGGCACTGGTGCGCGTCCTTCGAGAAGTGCCCGGTGCACAAGACGTCCGAGCCGAGCAGATCAGTGGCCTCCCGATGCTTCGTGTTCACGTCGACCGACAGGCCGCGGCTCGCTATGGGGTGCGCGTACAAGACGTCCTCGACGCGGTCGCCGCGCTCGGCGGGATTCAGGTCACGCAGGTCTACGAGGGAAGCCTCCGGTATGCAGTGGAGGTCCGCTTCGATCCGGCGACGCGCCGCGACCTCTCATTGCTCGAGTCGCTCCCCGTCGCGGCGAGCGCCGGACAGACCGTGCCGCTCTCGCAGGTCGCCGACCTCGAGGAGGAGACAGGGCCGGCACAGGTCGGTCGCGAGGACCTCGAACGACGCGTCACTGTTCAGGTGAACGTGCGCGGCCGCGACATCGCGTCGTTCGTCGCAGATGCACAGCGCAGGGTCGATCGGGCGGTTCCACTCCCGCCTCGGTACCGCCTCGAATGGGGCGGGCAGTTCGAGCACCTCCAGGCCGCGACGGAGCGCCTGACGCTGGTGATCCCGCTCGCCCTGTTGCTCATCTTCGTGCTGCTGTACACGAGCTTCGGCGCCGCCAGGCCCGCAGCCATCATCTTCTTGAACGTGCCGTTCGCCGTGACCGGCGGCATCGCAGCGCTGGTGCTCCGAGGCATGCCCCTCTCTATCTCGGCGGGCGTCGGCTTCATCGCGCTCTTCGGCGTCGCCGTGCTGAACGGCCTTGTGTTGGTGTCCACCGCGCGCCAACACGAGGAGGAGGGCGCGACCGCTACCGAGGCCGTGAAGCGCGCCGCCGTAGAGCGACTGCGTCCGGTCCTCATGACGGCGCTCGTCGCAGCGCTGGGGTTCGTGCCGATGGCGCTCTCCCATGGCTCGGGCGCTGAGGTTCAACGCCCGCTCGCGACGGTCGTCATCGGCGGCATCCTGTCGTCCACGCTGCTCACGCTCTTCGTGCTGCCGGCGGTCTACAGCTGGTTCGGAGGCCGAAAGCACCCTCGGACTGGACACATACGGGGCTCCGTCGAGGCGGTGGATACGCCACAGGAAGGTCAGTCATGAGCGGTGGAACGACAAAACTCGAGGTGCGTGTGCAGCACCTCGACTGCGAGAACGAGGCGGCGAAGATCGAGGCGGGCCTCCGGGGTCACGAAGGCGTCGTCGAGGTTCGGACGTTCCCGAAGGCCGGCAAGGTGGCCTTGATGTTCGAGCCCGCGAAGACCTCACGCGAGGCGCTTGAGGGGGCGCTGACCTCGCTCGGGTTCCCCGTGGCCCGTGAGGCCGAGCGCGAAGCGCCGCGCCTGTGGAGCCCGAAGGTTCTCGCATCCGCCGCGTCAGGCGTGCTCCTCGCGATCGGCTGGGGTCTCTCTCGGACCCTGACTGTCGGCTGGCCCAGCCTTGTGGCATTGGGGCTCGCGATCCTCGTCGGCGGGTACTTCTTTGCGCGCGAGGGACTCGAGAAGCTGTGGAGAAAGCGGGTCGTCGGGATCGAGGTGCTGATGTCCACGGCGGCCCTCGGCGCGGCTGCGCTCGGCGAGCCGCTCGAGGCGGCGATGTTGGTCTTCCTGTACTCGATCAGCGAGGCCGCGGAGGGATTCACGGAGCAGAAGACGCGGGCCGCGGTGCGCGCGTTGATGAAGCTCGTTCCGAAGGTGGCGCTCGTGCGTCGCGATGGTGTCGACGTCGAGGTCCCCGTGGAGAGCCTCGCCGTGGGAGAGGTCTTCATCGTGCGTCCCGGCGAGTCCGTCGCCACCGACGGCGCGGTGGTGCGAGGAGAGACGTCGATCAACCAGGCACCGGTCACGGGCGAGAGCGTCCCCGTGAAGAAGGCCGCGGGCGACGAGGTGTTCGCGGGAACGATCAACGCCGACGGCGTGATCCAGGTGCGCGCCACGAAGACGTACCAGGAGAACACTGTCGCGAAGATCATCCACCTCGTGGAGGAAGCGCAGGAGAAGAAGGGTGAGCAGCAGCGCTTCATCGAACGCTTCGGCGCGCGCTACAGCCCGGCCGTCCTCGCCGGTGGCGTGCTCATCGCGGCGGTGCTGGTGTTCGCGTTCGGCTTGTCGTGGTCTCTTGCGATGCATCGCGCGGTCGTCTTCATCGTGGCGGCTGCGCCGTGTGCGCTCGTCATCTCGGTGCCGATCACGCTCGTCGCGGCGCTCGGGACAGGTGCTCGCAACGGCGTCCTCATCAAGGGCGGTGTCATCCTTGAGCGCCTCGCCACGATCCGGATCATCGCGCTCGACAAGACCGGCACTCTGACGCGCGGCGAGCCTGTCGTGACCGACATCGTTCGGCTGGACGCGAGTCCTCACGCCGAGAGCGAAATGCTGTCTCGCCTCGCGAGCATCGAGTCGCGCAGTGAGCATCCCGTCGCACGAGCCATCGTGGCGCACGCTCGTGCCCTCGGCGTGGCCATCGCTGAGGCCGCCGACGTGCGTGCGTTGCCAGGCGCGGGCGTCCTCGCGACCCTCGATGGAGTGGAAGTCCTGGTCGGTCAACTCGGCCTATTCAAAGGCACCGCTGCGAACGCCGATGAGGCGACGGCAGAGGTTCGGCGCCTCGAGGAGGCCGGCAAGACGGTCATCGTCGCTGGGACGTCCTCGCGCATCTGGTGTGTGGTCGCCGTGCAGGATGCCGTGCGCGACGACGCCTCCGAAGCCGTTCGTCTGCTGTACGCGCGTGGGGTGGACCTCATCGTACTCTCGGGCGACCAGAGACTCGCTGTCGAACGTGTGGCGTCGACGCTCGGCATCAAGCGCTTCCACGGCGCGATGAAGCCGGAAGACAAGCTCGCGGAGATCCGCGCCCTCGCTGCCAAGGGACCGATCGCGATGGTCGGCGATGGAGTGAACGACGCTCCTGCGCTCGCGCAGGCGACCGTCGGAGTAGCCATGGGCGCAGCTGGCACGGACGTAGCCCTCGAGACGGCAGATGTCGCGTTGATGGGGGATGACCTCCGTCGCCTCGCCTTCGCGCTCGCGCTTGCTCAGCGCACCCAGCAGGTCGTTCGGCAGAACCTCGTGCTCTCCATCATTGTGATCGGCACGCTCGCAGTCGGCGCGGTGGCGGGCGTGTTCAGCCTTCCGGTGGCGGTCCTCGTTCATGAGATCAGCGAGTTTATCGTCATCGGCAGCGGGCTCAGGCTGCTGCGTGCGCCGAGCGCAGGAGCGCCGGCATGACTTCGCGAGGGAACGGCATGAGCGACGGCAACCGCAGCTACTGGGACAAGCACGCGAAGAACTACGATCGCTCGATGGCGCTCCTCGGACGGCCGATCCCCAGAATGGTCGAGCTGGCCGGGGAAGCGACACGCGGCCTCGGGCGCGTGCTCGAGGTTGCGGCCGGCACCGGGCTCGTTACACCCGCGCTCGCCTCGGGCGCAGCAGAGGTCATCGCCACCGACTACTCGGCGGCGATGGTGGCCGCGCTTGAGCGGCGCGTGCGAGATGCCGGCGTGACGAACGTACGGTGCGAGCAGGCCGACCTCTACGCACTCCGGTTCGACGAAGGGACGTTCGACGCGGTCGTCGCAGCGAACGTCCTTCACCTTGTGCCGGACCTGCCGGGGGCGCTGGCGGCGCTTCGGCGCGTGCTCAAGCCGGGCGGCCGCATCATCGTTCCGACCTTCTGTCACGACGAGACGGCGCTCTCGTGGGTCGTCTCGCGGGCGCTGGCTGTGACTGGCTTCCCGGGGCACCGGCGCTTCACCACCAAGTCGCTACGGCGCGCCGTCGAAGACTCGGGCGTCCGCGTGAACCGGACCGAGACCCTGCCAGGCGTCATCCCGATCGGGTACGTCGAGGGGACGAGTTGACCCGCAAAACGCGATGCTCGACCAGATGATGCTCGAGCTCGAAGGGCGGGAAGCCGTGCATCGAAAGCGCCCCGGCGATCAACAGGCCCACCGACGCCCGCGATCACGCTGACGCTCGAACCTCGCGCGCTCGGTTCGCGACGTGCATCGGCACGCACCGTTCGTCGCTACTCGCGAGCCTTCGCCCCGATGATGAACAGCACGGCCCGTCGAAGCGGCGCCGAACCTGCTGCGTACGCCGCCCCATCGTGATCACCCAGATCGGCGCATCGTGATCACCCAGATCGGCGCATCGTGATCACCCGGATCGCCCTCGTGATCGCCAAGATCGGCGCATCGTGATCGCCAAGATCGGCGCATCGTGATCACCGGGATCGGCGCATCGTGATCACCTCGCGCGCCCTTCACGCTGGGGGCCGCGAGGTCGGCGCACTCGACGTTGGACGTCTCTTCACCCCGGGCTCGCAGGAGAGCCCGTGGCCACGGAGCGACTGTCCATGCGGAAGACGAGAGAGATTCTTCGCCAGAAGTGGGAGCTGGGACGCTCGCACCGCGAGATAGCCCGAAGTGTCAGCACGAGCGCCGGGGCGGTCGGCGCCGTATTGGCGCGAGCGAAGGAGGCCGGGCTGACGACCTGGCCCGAGGTCGAGGGCCTTTCGGAAGACGAGCTCGACCGCGCGCTGTACCCGCAACGAGCATCGAACGCCGACCCTCGTCCCGAGCCGATGCCGTCGGATACGGCTCCCTGCGGGACTTGGCCCTGGTCGGCGCGCACGTCGCCGATGTCCATCACTCGTGATTCACGGGCGAAAACCATCCCACCATCCGAGGTCGTCGCCACGCGTCATCCACTCCTCGACCGTCGTCGCTTCTCTCTCGAAAGGAGCTTCGATGACCGATGAGCTGAAACCCAAAGACGTCGCCGAGCAGGTGGCGCTGTTTCGCGCGCAGGCGCTCGGCCCGCTGCTGTGTCGCGGCGTGCTCGAT
>CALJLK010000034.1 GCA_937982655.1 uncultured Sandaracinus sp. | reverse complement strand
CGAGGTGCGCGCCCGCCGACGTCCGGGCTCCTGGGCTCCGTGGAAGCGCGAGCGCATCGGGAACGGGCTCGCGCGCTCGATCTCGACACGCGCAGCGCGAGCGCACCGGATCGCGTACCTTCGCCCCGTGGGGTACCGCGACGACGACGAAGCGTTGCGCGCGCGGGTCGCGCACCTCGAGGGCGAGCTCGCGGAGGCGAACGCCGAGATCGCGCGGCTGAAAGGCGCGAAGAGCGACGAAGCGTTCGGACGCTCGAACGCGTGGCTCGGCGGACCGACCCAGCTCGGGTTCGAGCGCGAGCTGGATCACGAGCTCTCCGAAGAGGACCTCGAAGAGCTCGTGTCGATCCTGCGCGTCGAGCTCGGTGAGCTCGGGCGGACGGATCGTGTCGGCGGCACGTTGACGTGGGCCACGAGCCATCACCCGAACCAAGGTGGCCGCCGGGTGGAGGTCACGATCGAGCGTCGCCGTGGTCGCACGCGGCTCGTGGTGCGCGAGCGGCTCGGGCAGGTCGCGGGTGGGCTCTTCGGCGGCATCGTCGGTGGGCTCGGAGGCGGTGGGCTCGGGGGCGTGGTGCCGCTCGCGATCGTGGGCGGCGTCGCCGCGCCGATCGTCCCGCTGCTCGCGATCGGCTGGATTGGGTTGACCTGGAGCGGTGTGCGGGTCGCGTACGGCGCGCTCACGCGACGTCGCGCCGAGGAGCACGTGCGCATCGCGCGCCGCGTCGACGCGCTCTTCGCCGAGAGTCGGCCCGCCGTGCGTGCGCGCGTCGAGGCGAGCACGGAAGAAGAACACGAGGAGCTCGACGCGGCGGCGCCGACGCGCGCGCGAAGGAGAGAAGCATGAGCACGGCGTTCGTCGCGGGGGCGACGGGTCTGACGGGCCGCGAGGTGGTGCGCGTGCTGCGCGAGCGTGGCGTCGACGTGCATGCGCACGTGCGGCCCGACTCGCGCGAGCTGGACGCATGGCGCCGGCGCTTCGGGGCGCTGGGCGCGGAGGTCGACACGACGCCGTGGACGGAGGACGCGATGCGCGCGCGCCTCACTGCGCTCGCGCCGACGCATGTCTTCGCGCTGCTCGGGACGACGAAGAAACGCGGGCGCGCGAGCGGCCACGCCGACACCTACGAGTCGGTCGACTACGGCCTCTCCGCGATTCTTCTGCGCGCCGCGATCGCCTGCGGGAGCCGACCGCGCTTCGTGTACCTCTCGTCGATGGGCGTGACGGCGACGACGAAGAACCCGTACCTCGCGGTGCGGCATCGGCTCGAGAGCGAGCTGCGTGCGTCGGGCCTGCCGTGGTTCGCGGCGCGGCCGTCCTTCATCGTCGGAGAGCGCGACGAGGATCGGCCGCTCGAGAAGGTCGGCTCCGCGGTAGGCGACGGTTTGCTCGCGCTCGTCGGGCTGCTCGGTGCGAAGAAGATGCGCGAGAGCTACCGCTCGCAGACGGGCGCCGAGCTCGCGCAGGCGCTCGTGAAGCTGGCGCTCGACGAGACGCCGGACCGTGTGGTGTCGAGCGACGAGCTTCGCGCGCTCGTGCATCGTTGAGACACGGCGCCTCGCATCGACACGGCGCCTCGCATCGACACGGCGCCGCATCGACACGGCGCCGCATCGACACGGCGCTGCATCGACACGGCGCCTCGCATCGACACGGCGCCTCACATCGACACGGCGCCTCGCATCGACACGGCGCCTCGCATCGACACGGCGCCTCGCATCGCGGCGCCTCGCATCGCGGCGCCTCGCATCGACACCGGCAGTGCCGTCGATTCGCCACGTCACCCCACGACGAGCGCGTGGACGCGAACCGCCGAGCTCAGAGCGCCTGGCTGCCGAGCGGACGCAACGCGCCACGCACGGCCGCGCGGACGACCTGCGGTCCGAGTCGCTCGACCTCGGGCCCGCGCGCCACCGCGCGACCGGAGAGCATCATCCGCACCGCGCCGCCGCGGCGATCCGCGACCACGAGCGAGACCTCGCACTCGATCTGGCGACGCTCGGCCTCGCCGAGCACCTCGAGGCGCGTGACCGAGCCACGAAGCACGTATTGCGCGCGCGGGGTCGGCGTGACGCGGACGCCACGCACCGCGTCGAGCTCGACCGAGAGCGCCTCGCGGAGCTGCGTCTCCACCAGCTCGCCCGGGGCGGCCGTCTCGCCGATCGCGATCGGCGTCAGGCGCTGGGCCTCCGCGTCGCGCACGTGACCGACCCACAACAACGCTCCCGCCAGGAGCACGCTCCAACCCATGTGACGCATGCACGCCTCCCGTCCCGTCGACGCACGTCGACGCGATCTGCCGCGCTCCCGCTTCGATCACGGTGAGGGATCGAAACGTCGAAGTCGCCGCTGCCTCGCGCACCACGACGGAGCCACCGCCGTGCGCCTCGTGTCGCGTTCGCCCTGCGACACGACGCACCCCGTTCGAATACGGGACGTGGGCGCGCGAGGTCAAAGAAGTGGCACGGCAGGGGCAGGTGGCGTGAGGGAAGCGATGCGCACGCGGAGCGATCGCCGGGTACGGTTCGAGCTCCATGGCGGTCCTTCCCATCGCGCAGATCGGCGAGCCGGTGCTTCGAGAGCGCTCGCGCGAGATCACCCGAGACGAGCTCCTCGCGCCCGAGACGCAGGCGTTCATCGACGACCTGATCGACACGATGCGGCACGCGAAAGGCGCAGGGCTCGCGGCGCCGCAGGTGTTTCGACCGATTCGCGTGCAAGCCATCGAGGTCGGAGACAACCCGCGCTACCCGTACAAGCCGAAGATCCCGCTCACGGTGCTCGTGAACCCGAAGCTCACGCCGCTGACCGACGAGGTCTTCCTCAACTACGAGGGATGCTTGAGCGTGCCGAACCTGCGTGGGATCGTCCCGCGCTTCGTGGGGCTCCGAGTCGAAGCGTGGGATCGTTTCGGGGAGCCGATCGATCGTGAGGTCTGGGGACTCTCCGCCGGGACGTTCCAGCACGAGACCGATCACCTCGACGGTACGATCTTCGTCGACCGCGTGAGCGACCCGCGGACCCTCTGCACGTGGGACACCTTTCGCGCGCACCACGAAGCGGCGTTCGTCGAGCGCGTGCGCGCGCTCGTCGCGCGCTTCGGCGGGTGAGCTCGGGTGAGCATCGCTTCGCGTCACGTGTTCGTAGTGAGCTTTGCGATGCGTGAGCTTTGCGATGCGTGAGCTTCGCGGTGCGAGCGTCGCGGTGCTCGAGCTTCGCGTGCGTGAGCTTCGCGGTGCGTGAGCTTCGCGGTGCGTGAGCTTCGCGGTGCGTGAGCTTCGCGTCAGCCTCGCACCGAGACGGAACGAAGAACCCCGCCGAAGCGGGGCTCGTTCTCGGAGGCTCCGAAGAGCTCAGGCCGGATCCATCGCGGGCTTCGGCATGCGCCCACGCTCTTCCACCGGCGCTGCCGCGGGCTTGCGACCCGCCTTGCGCTCGGCGTCCGCCGCGCGGCCTTCCGCGAGCACCTTCTCCGGCACCGGGCGCAGGTTCCACACGATGCCGAACCAGGAGAGGACCTTCAGCACGATGTAGGTGATGTCGAGCTCCCACCAGTAGAAGCCGTTGCGTGTCGAGGCCTGATGGCGGTGATGGTTGTTGTGCCAACCTTCGCCGAGCGTGAGCAGCGCGAGCACGAAGTTGTTGCGGCTGTCGTCCGTGGTCTCGAAGCGACGCTTGCCCCAGACGTGCGTGAGCGAGTTGATGAAGAAGGTGCAGTGCCAGGTGATGACGGTGCTGAGGAAGAAGCCCACGAAGAGCATCGGGGCACCGCCGATGAGCACGCACGCGACGCCCACGATGGTCGGCGGAACGAGGAAGTACTTGTCGAGCCACACGAGCTCGGGGAACTTCTGCAGATCCTTCACGCGATCGAAGTCGGTCTCTTCGGCGCCCTTCACGAAGATCCAGCCGACGTGGCTGAACCAGAAGCCGTCGCGTACGGGCGAGTGGAGATCGCCCTCGAGGTCCGAGTACTTGTGGTGGCGACGGTGATGGGCCGCCCACCAGAGCACGCCGCGCTGCGCGCTCGACATCGCGATGAACGCGAGGATGAACTGGAAGACGCGGCTGGTCTCGAAGGTGCGGTGCGCGAAGTAGCGGTGGTAGCCCGCGGTCACGCCCCACATGCGGATGAAGTAGAGCGCGATGCCGGTGATCACCGCCGGCCACGTGAAGCCCGTCCAGATCACGCCGAACGCGAGCAGGTGGATGAGCACGAACGGGATTGCTCCCGACCAACCGATCTTTCGATCCGCCATCCACTCGGGGACGACACCGCTGTGATTCGCCATGGGGAGCACCCTAGGCGGACTGGTGAGGGCGCACCGTCACCGTTCGTTGTCGACGTGTAATTGTTCGGTCACCACGCGTGCGCGTCGTGGCACGGGTTCACGCGCGTCGTGCGAATCGCTCGCAAATCGTGGGTGATTCGTGAGGGGCTGAGGGCCGCGAACGCGAACGCCCCTCGCCGCCGACCGGGCGGGAGGGGCGCCGCGTGGGGCACGTGCTCACGAGTCGTGCGTGATCCGAGGATCGCGCGCGACGCGTGGTGCGGTGAGAGGGACTCGAACCCTCGTCTCCGGAGTGGCGCTCCGGTGTCCTGCCATTGGACGATCTCCGCATTCGACGCCGTCGGAGGAGACGACGCCGAAGGACGACCGCACGGGCTGCGGCGGGTGAGCCACAGGAACGGTCGAGCCACGGTCCAGTGCTCAGCCAAGCACCTGCCGGAGGAAGAGAGAGGTCTCGAACCCCACACGCGTGTGCGTGCGCATCGGTTAGCACCCGAGCCCGGACCCCGTCCGGTTCCTCTTCCTTGTTGTGTTCGCTACGGCCTCCGGCGTTTCTGTGTTCGCTACGGCCTTCGGCCTCCGCTCACGGGCGCGGGGAGATCCCCGCGACCCCCTCCTCGGTCCGCACCCTTCGCTGCGCCTTCGCTTCGCTTCGGCTTCGCTGCGGGAGCGGCCCTCGGACGCTCCGCGGGCCAAGGGGCTCCGCCCCTTGGAACCCTGGTGTTCGCCCGTGCGACGCAGACTTCTCGTGGCTGCACGCACACGGTCTCCGACTCGGACACGGTCTCCGACTCGGAAACGGTCTCCACTCGGACACGGTCTCCACTCGGACACGGTCTCCGACTCGGACACGGTCTCCGACTCGGACACGGTCTCCGACTCGGACACGGTCTCCGGCGCGGTTTCGACGTCACTCCACGTCGATTCAGATGGCGCGCCGAGTAGGTTTCGAACCCACCTCCGCGGGGTTGGAATCCGCGTTGCTCCCAGAGCATCGACGCAAAATCAAATTCGAGTCTGTCGATCGACGATCCGACTCAGCGAGGATTCTCCCCGCGCCTCCGTGAGCGAAGGCCGAAGGCCGCAGCGAACACTACAGAGCGGAAAGAGGAGGTGTCGCGCCCCATGCCTCTCGGCACGCACCGTTTTCGAGACGGGCCCGGTGCTTCACCGGTTCTCTTTCCAGGTTGGGCTCATGGCCGATGGACCACTCGCCGGCGGTGATCGGAGGTCTCGATCCCCACACCCGTGCGGGTGCGTGCTCGTTTCCAACGAGACTCGGTGCCTCACCGATTCGATCACCAAGGTTCTTGCGACTCGTCGCGCGCCTGCGCTCTCGATCGTGAGAGCGCAGGCGCGGCGACGTCTCCGGCGCGCCTCACGGTTCGCGTGCTCGTCGGAGGTGGGACTCGCGCGCGCTCTCCGCGAGCGGGCGCCTCCTACACGTCGTTCGCACACGCGCCCCGCGCGCCTCACACGTCCGGGGAGGCCCCCTGCGGCCAGGGGGCGAAGCCCCCGTAGAGCAGCCCGCCGGGATGCCCCGAGCGAAGCGTCGGGCCTCACGTGCGAGAGGG
>CALJLK010000033.1 GCA_937982655.1 uncultured Sandaracinus sp. | reverse complement strand
AGGCGGATCCAGTCGGCGCCCGCCGCGAGCGCGAGCCGCAGCGGCAGCTTCACCACGCCCGCGAGCGAATCGCCCCGCCCTTCGAGCGACGCGTTCCCGTGGGATTCCGCGTGCACGTAGGCGAGCTCCCAACCGCTCGCAAACGCGAGCGCGGCGGGGTTGGTCTCCAGCGCGAGCGCACCGTCCGGCGTCGCGGTCGAGGTCGCAGGGAGCGTCGCGCCGGCGGTGGCGCGCCGAAGCTGCGCCTCGGAGGACGCGTGCGGCACGAGCCACGCGAGGGCGACGCACACGAACGAGAGCGACCGGAACGAGAAACGGGAGCACGAGAAGCGCTTCATGCGTCGACTTCGAGCGAGGGGTGGAAGGTGCGCGCGTTCATGCGTACGGATCGACGAAACACTCGCAAGAGATCGTCCATCGTCGCGTCGTTCAATCGCCCAAGATCGCGTCGAGGTACGCCGGCGCGTCGCGGCAGAAACGCGAGGGCGCGAACCCGGGCTCCTCCGCGCGCTCTCCGAAGGGTCGCGCGCTGCCGCTCTCCATCACGCAGCCGGGCTGATCGCCCGGATCGTGGAAGACCGTGCGCGAGCCGTAGGGATCGGCGAGCCCGAAGCTGTGTCCGAGCTCGTGCGCGGTCGTCTCGCCGATCACCGCCGCGAGCGCGCGCACCGCGCGATCCACCTCCGCCGCGCGCGGCCCCTCGCCGCGCACCTCCGCGAGCGTCGCCGGCTCTTCGCGCACTCCGTCGAAGATCTCGTCGAAGAGTGGATCCGGATCGGGCCCCATGCCGCCGAGCTCCGCCGGTGGATGCTCCGAGAAGCCGAAGAGCGACTCCACGAACACCCCACCGTAGCCGAGCGATCCGTCGGCCTGCGTCTCCGCGTTGGAGCCGCCGATCGCGTCGAAGAGCCGCAGGTTGCCGACGTCTTTGCCGGGAGAGTTGTCGTAGCCGAAGAGCCCGCGCCCGTTCGGATCGGGCCCGCCGATCTCGACCACCGCGTAGCCGGAGGGACCGAAGTCGTCCGGGCGCTCCAGGCGAATCTCCACCCGCACGCCCTCGTAGAGCCGCTCGATGCGTGACTTCACGAGCTCTTCGATCGTGCCCACCGCGGCCGCGAGCCCGAACCGCGCGAGGCTCTCGTAGAAGCCCGGCAAGAAGCGCAGCCACACCACCTGCCGCACGGGCCCGAGGGTGAGCGTCACCGGCGTCGGGTCGCCGATCACCTCGTCGCGGGCACCGCTGCTCGTGACGGGCGTGAGCGTGCCCTCGAACACCCCACGTCGCGCGCCGAAGAGCTCCGACACGAGCACCTCGCCGAGCGGCATCGCGCGAATGGGCCCGGCGAGCGTGCCGCCGTCGACGAACTCGAGCACGAGCTCCGTCTCCGGCACCGTGACGGGCGCGTCGCCCATCGGCGTGAAGGTCCCGCTCGCGCGCACGATCGTCAGGCCGTCGTCGTCGCCGAGGAAGCCCGCGCCGCGCACCCGCACGATCTGCTCGAGGCTCACCGTGCTCGGATCGAGCGCGAAGATCGCGGGCGGCAAGAAGCGCAGCGCGATCGGGCGGGCTTCGCTCTCGGAGCTCGTGCCGTTCGAGAGCCGCGACTCGAGCGTGAGCGTGCCCGTGAGCTCGCCGGGGAGCGCGCCGCCGAGCGCGGTGGTGAGCCGCCAGAACGCGCGCGATCGATCGCCCAGCTCCGCGAGCTCGACCGGCATGCGCACGTCGACCGCGGTGGTGTCCGTCGCCGTCACGAGCTCGCCGACCACGTGCGCGAGCACCTCGCCCTCACCCGGCTCGAGGAATCCGTCGCCTTCGAGCACCACGAGCTCGTTGCGGTGCACGTCGCCGCTCGGCGCCGCGTCGAGCACGATCGGCAGCGTCCGCGCGAGCTCGAGGCGAAACGGGAACGGCTCGCTCGAAAGCGAATCGCCGACGAGCGCGAGCTCCACGTCGTGCGTGCCGTCGCCGAGCGTCGCGACCAGCGACGCGTCGATCGCGAAGCGCAGGTCCGTGCTCTCGTCGTCCGCGAGCGGAAGCTCGATCCCGTCGACCGAGAGCCGCGGCGAGGCGCCGAGCCGATCGACCTCCGTCGCCACCACGCGCAGCAACGTGCCCTGCGTCGACGGCGCGGTCGCGCGCACCTCGAGGATCTCGGGACGCACGCCCGGCGGTGCGTCGTCGCCCCCGCACGCGAGCACGAACGCGAGCGCGATCAGCCCGGCACGCATGCGAGCTGCAGCTCCCCGGCGCGATCTTCGACGATGTCGCACGCGTACCCCGCCCCGAGACGACACACGGTGTCGCTGTCCCAGCAGCTCCGCGCGCAGACCGAGAACGCTTCGCCTTCGCGCTGGATGCAGAAGGTGTCGCTCTCGCAGTCGGCGTTGGTGCGGCAACCGATGCGCGCACAGGTCCCACCCGGCCACGGCACGCAGCCGCGTTGTCCACCGCAGTCCGCGAAGGTCGTGCAGGCCGCGCCGTTCGCGCCGCTGCTCGTGCGCCCACAGTAGCGCCCTTCGGCGAGCCATTTGCACGCCTCGCCGCTGCGGCAGCCGGAGTTCGCGGTGCAGCTCGCGCCACACTCGCTCGGCGTCGCGCTCGGACCCGCGCTCGGGCACACGTGCATCGAGGGGCACGTCGCGCCGCTGCACGCGCGGGGCACGCACGCGCCCGCGTTGCACACGCGATCGAGCGGGCAGTCGAGGCTCGTCGTGCACGTCGTCTCGGCGGTCACCGTCACGTTGCCCACGAAGGGACTCGTGTCCGACGAGATGCCGTAGACCCGCACCGTGTAGCGCCCCGCCGTGGTCACCCGCACGTCGATCGACTCTTCGTCGGTGATGCCGCGGCTGCTGCCGACGAGCGCGCCGGTGGGTCCACGCAGCTCGACGTCGAGGTCTTGCTCCGGCACGCCGATCAGCACCAGCACCTCGACGCGGCTCGGCCCCGCGACGGAGAACGAGAACCAATCCGAATCACCGGGGCAGATCGTCCCTTCGAAGTCGCCGCTGCCGCCCGCGAGCGTGATCGCACGCGCCGCGGTCGCGGAGTCGTTCGGCTCGTTCGCGTCGGGCGCGCAGCACATGCCCGGATCGGGCGTCGTCGTGATGCCGAGCGAATACCCGTTCTCCGCCGTCTCGTAGCCCGTGACGCGCGCGATCGCGGTGCCGGCGCTCGCGAAGCAATGCGACACACGCTCGGTGTTCGTGGTGCCCGCGCTCGTCCCGAGGATCGCTCCCGCACCGTCGAGGAGCTGCAAGTCCAGGTCTCCGCTCGCGTGCGTGAACGAGAGCGTCGCCTCCACGCGGGTGCCTGCGCTCACTGCGACCCGCCAATGATCGGTGTCGCCGCTGCAGATCTGGCCCATCGCGCCGCTGCTCCACGTCGTCGCGCTCGCCACGGTGTCGTTCGGCTCTGCGCCGTCGTTCGTGCACGACGAGCCTGCGCCACAGACCTCGTCGACCGGACCGCAGCCCGCGCGCACCGCGCCTTCCGACGAAGGCGTCGCGCCGCACGAGCCCGCGGAGCAGGTGCCGGTGTCCGAGCACGCCGGCACGCACCGTCCTCCGCTCGCGGTCGTCGCGCAGAGCCCGCTGGTGCACTGACTCGACGCGCTGCACGCCTCGCAGTCCGCGAGCAGATCGCCACCGCCTCCGCCGACCGCCTCGAAGCTCCGCAGCGGCGAGTCGACGCGGTGGTCGCACGCGGTGCCGGTGGGGTCGTCGTTGTCGGTCGCGCTCACGACGAAGAACACCTGCCGCGACGCGCCGTCCTCGAGCGGCAGCGGCGGGATGCGCGCGGCCCATGCGCCCATGCTCGGCATCATCACGAGCTGCTCGAAGGTCGTGACGTCGGGCCGCTCCGGATCGTCGGGCATGCTCGTCGTGTAGAAGAGCAGCGGCGCGTCGCGCAGCCCGACGTCGTCGGTGACCATCGCGCGCACCTCGTAGCCCGCCGCGCCTCCGACCCGGGCGCCTTCGCTCGGGCTCACGATCGTGACGACGGGGTCTTCGCCCGGGCAGCCCGGCTTCGCTTCGCCGCGCAGCACCGCCACGTAGTCGAGGCGCGTCGGCGGATGATCGCCGTCGTCCGCTTCGAGCGGGAGCACCCAACGCTCGGAGGCCGCGACCTGATCCGAGCTCGGACACCACTCGAGCTCTCCGGTCTTGCGATCCGTCTGGATCAGGTCGGCGCCTTCGGGCAGCTCACCCGCCGGACGAATCTCGACGTCGAGCGAGTCGTCGTCGCGCACCTCGATCGCGAGCGTCACGCAGGGGGTGCGCGCGAGGTCGTAGGTGCCGCCCGCGCCCGGCCGGATGAAGATGGGCGCCGCGTCCGCCGACGAACCGACCGTCACGATCAGCGGCTTGCGATCGACCTCGCTGCCGCCGCGCAAGAGGCGAATCTGGAACTCGTGCGTGCCGACGTGGCTCGCGAGCGGGGTCCAACGAAACGTGCCTCCGCCCGCGCCTCCGCTCACCGTCGCGCGCAGACCGGGCAGGCTGGGCCCCTCGAAGTCGAACGAGAGGTCGCCGCCTCCGCCGACCACCGCGAGCGCGACCATCAAGGGCTCGTTCACGCGCGCGTCGACGGGTGTGATGGGCGCGAGCTCGGGCTTGGAGCCACCGCCGCAGGCGACGACGCCGCACGCGAGGAACAGACATCCGGTCAGGACCGACGAAGAAAGGGCGGAACGCACGGAGCGAACGGTATCACCCGGTCCGGGTGAGGAGCCACGCACGCGCGTCACCCCGAGCTCGGATCCATCCCAACCACCAGACTCGCCGCGAACGAACGAGAGGACCCGCTCGGGCTCGTCCCCGCTCGCAGACCTCGTCGCCGACCGCGCCGCCTGGCGTTTCCCCGCAACCTGCTACGGTGCGCCCGCCATGGGCGCATTGCTCTACATCCCCTGGTTCAAGCTCGGCGAGTGGAACGTCCCGCTCTTCGCGCTCGTCGGCGGCATCCTCCTCGCGGCGGGTCTCTCCTGGGTCCTCAAGCCGGAGTGGCGCGAAGGCGCGCGTTCGTGGGCGACCTTCGCCATCGTCGGCGGCGTGGTCGCGTACTTCGCGGGCTGGAGCGAGGTCCCGATCCAGACCTTCGGCATCCTCGTCGCGACAGGCGTCGTGCTCGGCACCCGCATCGCCGAGAGACAAGCGATGCAGTGGGGCATCCACCCGAGCTACGTGGCGGACTTCGCGACCCACGTGGTCGTGATCGGGTTCATCTCCTGTTACTTCTTGAACGGCCTCTTCTACGAGACCGAGACGCTCCTCGAGATCCTCGAAGACCCGTCGCTCCTCTTCAAGAAGTGGCTCGGACTCTCCTCGTTCGGCGGTTTCATCGGCGCCGCGCTCGGCATCTTCATCTGGCACAAGCGCCGCAAGCTCCCGGTGCTCCACCTGTCGGACGTGATCGCCTGGGTCTTCCCTTTCGGTTGGATCTTCGGCCGCCTCGGCTGCTTCGTGGTGCACGATCACCCGGGCGCTCAAACGACGTTCTTCCTCGGCGTGGAGAACTGGGAAGGCCAAGAAGGCGTCATCCGCCACGACCTCGGCCTCTACGAGGTCTTCTGGTCGATCCTCGTGTTCTCGATCTTCTGGTCGATGCGCAACCTGAAGAACCGCCCGACCGGCCTCTTCGTCGCGCTGCTGCCGCTCCTCTACACGCCGTACCGCTTCGGCCTCGACTTCCTGCGCGCGACCGACGTGACCAACCCGGACACCCGTTTCCTCGGGCTCACTCCCGGTCACTACGCCGCGATCGGCTTCTTCCTCTTCAGCCTCGCGTTCCTCTTCTGGGTGAAGAAGCAGGGCATCGTGCCGATCCCGCGCGCGCTGCGTTGGCCGGTCGAAGAGGACGAGCCCGCAAAGCCGGCCGAGCCGGAGCTTCCGCGCGGCACGACCACCAAGAAGGCCAAGAAGAAGCGCGGCTGAGGGCGCCCCCCGACCGACGCTTCGACCGACGCTGCGTGCACGTCGGCGCCCGAAGGCCAAACACGACGTCGCTTGCTACGCTCCCGGCGATGGCCGTCGCAGCGACGACGCGGGGAACGAGCTGGCTCGGAGTCGGGGCCTCGCTCGCGCTTCACGCCGCGCTCGCGCTCTGGGTGTGGCGTCTGCCACCCGCGCTCGCGCTCTTGCCGCCCGAGCTCACGGTCGACTTCACGCTCGAGGGCACGGAGCCGACCGGCGCGGACGGACGCACCGCGCGCGGCGCCGAGGCACCACGACCGGGCGGGGGGCTCTCTGCCCAGAACGTCGACGCGGAGAGCCGTGGCGAAGGCGGCGACACGAGCGGCGCGGTCGACTTCGTGCTCCTCGTCTCGCGCCCGCACGGGGCGACGCTGCAAGACAGCGCGTGGAACGCGCCGCGGGTCTCTCAGATCCAGCGCATCGACACCGCGGACGATCGCGCGAGCTGGGAGAACCGCCGCGCGACCCCGAGCCCTGGCGACGTGCCCTTCCTCGCGTCTGGGCAGGGCACCCACGCGGAGCGACGAACGCCGAGCGAGCGCGACGCGCGCGCGGGCGTGAGCGTGCCGTCCGAAGCGGGCGAGCGTGGGGGACGAGACGCCCGCGTCACCACGGGCGACGGCTCGATCGCGGCGACGCCCGACCGCGCGGGAGCGGAACGCGACGCGCCGAGCCGAGGGATCCTCGAGGGCCGCGGCGCGCGCGCGAGCGAGGCCGCGAACGTCGCGCACGGCCGACCCGCGCTCGATCCTGGCCCCGCCGCCACCCTCGCCGAGACCCAGGGGCGCGTGCGTGACGACGCGCGCTCCGAGCTGCTCGCCGCGCGGCTCGTGCAGAGCTGGGTCGACTCGAGCGAGCGCCGCGGCGCGCGCGCAGGCGAAGGAAGCGGCGGCGTCGGCGGTGGAGGCGCGCCCGGCTCGGGAGGCGGCGCCGGCGAAGGAGGACGCGCGAGCGCCTACGGTCCGGGCAGCGGTGGCCTCGCGGCCCTCGACACCTCCGACGCACGCTACCGACGCTGGTACCTCGATCAGCAGCGTCGCATCGAGGACCGCCTCGTCTTCCCCCGCGAGCGCGCGGTCGCTCTCGACATGGGGCTCGCGGTCTACCGGCTCTCCGTGCGACGCGATGGCTCGCTCGTCCGCACGCGGCGCGTGCGTTCGAGCGGCTTCGGCGACCTCGACGCCGCCGCCGAGAACGCGATCGCCGCCGCAGCACCCTTCGACGCCTTGCCCCCCGAGCTCGCGCGCGAGGACGGCGTGTTCGACCTCGACATGACCGTCCGCTTCTCGAACCCGCTGGTCAACTGAGGTCGAAGCGACGGCTCCCGCGAGCCCTCCCCGTTGCCGCGCCGCAGGGACGTGACTATCACCCCGCGTTTCCGGAGGGGCGTTCCGGCGCCCTCCCCCCACCCGTCCGCAGGGTCAGCCGCGGACGTTCGTTTCTCCTCCGAACATCACGCGCGTTCGCGCCCGCCCCGAATCCCCGAGCTCCCCGTGACACCTTCTTCGAACCTCGGCCTCGAGCCGGACAAGACCTTCGCCGACCTCGAGTGGGAGCGTGTGGTGACCGCCGTGGCCGAACGCTGCCGCGGACCGCTCGGCGCGCGCATGGTGCTCCCCATCGCGAGCACCCGCGAAGGCGCCCGCCGCGCGCTCGCGGAGACCGACGAGGTCCTGCGTGTCCTCGACGAAGGCGAGGTGCTCCCCTTCGACGGAGCCCGCGAGCTCGGCTCCGCGCTCTCCCGCGTCGCGCGCCAAGGCAGCCTCGACGGCCCCACCCTGCGCGACGTGATGACCGTGCTCGGGTGCGCGCGTGGGCTGCGGCTCTTCCTGCACGCGCGTCGCGAACGCATGGCGACCCTGCACGCGACCTGCACCTTCGACCCGACCCTGGATCGCCTGCGCGACGAGCTCGCCGCCTGCATCGATCCCGACGGCACCCTCTCCGACAAGGCGAGCCCCGAGCTGCGACGTCTGCGCGGCGAGGTCTCCGCGTTGCGTGAGCGCATCGTGCGTCGCCTCGAGCAGATGCTCGTCGAGCACGACGCCATCCTCCAAGACCGCTTCGTCACCGAGCGCGAAGGTCGCTATGTGCTCCCGGTGCGACGCGACGCGCACGAGCGTCTGCAAGGCATCGTGCACGGCACGAGCGCGAGCGGCTCGACGGTGTTCGTGGAGCCGCGGGCGCTGGTCGCGCAGGGCAACCACCTCAAGATGCTGCAGGCCGAGCTCGAGCACGAAGAGGCGCGCATCCTCGCCGAGCTCACCGAGCTCGTGCGCGAGCAGCTCCCTTCGCTCGAAGCCGCCCTCGCCTCGATCGATCACGCGGATCTGCGCCAAGCCTCCGCGAAGCTCGGCAAGGATCTCGGCGCGCGTGTGCTCGAGCTCGCGGACGACGCGAGCGTGTCCCTCGACGCCGCGCGCCATCCGATCCTCCTGCTCGACGGCGTCGACGTCGTGCCCTGCGATCTGCAGCTCGAGAGCGGGCGCGGGCTCGTGCTCAGCGGCCCGAACGCGGGCGGCAAGACGGTCGCGCTCAAGATGCTCGGGCTCGCCGCGCTGATGATGCGAGCGGGCCTGCCGGTGCCCGCGAACGAAGGCAGCCGCTGCGGCTTCCTCGCGCCGGTGCTCACGGACGTCGGCGACGATCAGTCGATCGAGAAGAACCTCTCGACCTTCTCCGCGCACGTCACGAACCTCGCGGGTGTCTTGCGCGCCACGCAACGGGGCGCGCTCGTGCTCCTCGACGAGCTCGCGGGCGGCACCGATCCGCAAGAAGGCGCCGCCCTCGCGTGCGCCCTCGTCGACGCGTTCCTCCGTCGCGGAGCCGCGCTCGCCGTCACCACGCACTACGAGCCGCTCAAGGCGATGGCCGCGCGCGACGCCCGCCTGGAGAACGCCGCGGTCGGCTTCGACGTCGAACGCATGCTGCCGACCTTCGAGCTCCTGCACGGCGTGCCCGGCGCCTCCTCCGCACTCGCGGTCGCGCAGCGCTTCGGCATCCCCGACGACGTGATCGCCATCGCGCGCGGCGTGCTCCCCGAGCAGTCGCGTACCTTCGACGAGCTCGTGCGGTCCCTCGAAGAACAACGCCGCGAGATGGTGCTCGCGCGCGCCGCGCTCGACGACGAACGCCTCGAAGCCCAGCGCATGCTGAAGAAGGCGGAGGCCGATCGCGCGGCCCTCGCGGCCCAGCGCGAGAAGGTGCTCGACACCGAAGCGGAGAAACTCCGCGACGCGCTGCGACGCGCGCGCGAGGACGTGCGCCAAGCGCGTCGTCTTCTGAAGAAGGAGCCCGACGCGCCTGCGATCGACGACGTGAAGCGCCGCATCGAGGAGGCCGCGAAGGTCGCCGCCACGCGCCCCGACGCGCCGACGCCCGCCGATCACGGGCCGCCCGTCGATCCGCGTACCCTCACCGTCGGCGCGCGCGTCTGGGTGCCGCGCCTGCGCACCGAGGCCGAGGTCGTCGAGGCCCCGCAGCGCGGCAAGGTCCGCGTCGGCGCGGGTGCGCTGCGCCTCTTCGTCGACGTGAGCGAGCTGCGCGCGCCCGGCGCGAGCTCCGCAGAGACGAAGGAGCGCAAGGAGCGCCCGGTCGTCGACGTCACGGGTGCCGCGCCGCTCGAGCCGAAGGTGTCGCCGATGACGATCGACAACACCCTCGACGTGCGCGGAATGCGCGTCGACGACGCGGTGCCAATGGCGGAGTCCTTCCTCGATCGCATGTACGGCGCGAACGAGGGCGTCGCGTACATCCTCCACGGCGTCGGCACCGGCGCGCTCCGCGACGCGATCCGCGAGCTCCTCCGCAGCGACGCGAGCTACGTGCGCTCCTTCCGCGGCGGTTCCCGCGAAGAAGGCGGCGACCGCCTCACGGTCGTCTCGCTGAAGTGAGCGTCGAGACGACGCGCTCGTCGAGGTGAGCTTCGAACGACGTACGCGCTTCGAAGTGAACGAGACAGCCGTCGAAGTGAGCGCGTCGATCTCCTCGATGACGAGGCGTGCCTAACAGCCCGTTGAAGAACCTCGTTCTTCAACGGAGCCGCGTGTTTTGGGGGAGGCTCCGGTGGGCTTTGCCCACTGGAGGGGGTCTTTTTGAAAGACCCCAGAAAGAAGAGGCAGTCCGTTGAAGGACTCGAAGAGTTCTTCAA
>CALJLK010000032.1 GCA_937982655.1 uncultured Sandaracinus sp. | reverse complement strand
CCTGAAGACGTTCGACTTCGTGGTCGCGAACCCGCCGTTCTCGGACAAGCGGTGGAGCAACGGGCTGACGCCGGAGGAGGACCCGTTCAAGCGCTTCGACGGGTTCGGTATCCCGCCCGACAAACAAGGCGACTACGCGTACCTGCTGCACATCGTGCGTTCGCTGCGGAGCTCGGGTCCGGAGGGGACGGGACGCGGCGCGTGCATCTTGCCGCACGGGGTGCTCTTCCGCGGAAACGCCGAAGCGGAGATTCGGAAGAACCTGCTGCAGCGTGGGCTGATCGAGGGGATCATAGGGCTGCCGCCGAACCTCTTCTACGGGACGGGCATCCCGGCGTGCATCGTCGTGCTGAACAAGCGCGACGCGAAGCCGAAGCAGGGGCTCTTCCTGGTGGACGCGAGCGCGGGCTTCGCGAAGGACGGGCCGAAGAACCGGCTGCGCGCGCAGGACATCCACAAGATCGTGGACGTGTTCACGCGGCGGCTGACGGTGCCGCGGTACTCGCGCTTCGTGCCGTGGGAGGAGATCGAGAAGAACGACTTCAACCTGAACCTGCCGCGCTACGTCGACAGCCAGCTCCCGGAGGACATCCAGGATCTGCCCGGGCATCTGCAGGGCGGGATCCCGCAGGCGGACGTGGACGCGCTGGCGCGGTATTGGGAGGTCTGCCCGGGACTGCGGGACGCGCTCTTTGCGCCGTTGCGCGCGGGGTACGTGTCGCTCGCGACGGAGGCGAGCGCGACCCGCGCGACGATCGCGGAGCATCCGGAGTTCGTGACGTTCGCGGAGGGGATGCGCGCGCACTTCGAGGCGTGGGCGACGAAGATCACGCCGGTGCTCGAAGGGGCGGGCGGGGTGCCGAGCGCGACTGCTGGAGCGGTGACCGCGTACGCGACCGCGACGAAACCCAAGGGCGGCAAGGGGGCGATGGCGGAGGGGAACCTCTTGCTTCCGCTCGGGGACGACGCGAAGACCGGTGCGAGCAGCGCGAGCGGGAGCTCCGCGAGCAGCGCGCTCGTGCCCCGGCCGAAGGAGCTGGTGGCGACGGTCTCGGAGGACCTGCTGCACCACTACGAGGGAAAGCCGCTCGTCGACGCGTACGCGGTCTACCAACACTTCATGGATTTCTGGGCCACCACGATGCAGGACGACGCGTACCTGCTCGCGGCGGAGGGCTGGAAGGCCACGGTGACGCCGCTCTACAAGGCGGGACGCGGGGGAGCGCAGAAGGAGGTCGGCTGGACCTGCGAGCTGGTGCCGAAGGAGCTCGTGATCGCGCGCTTCCTCTCGGACGCGCAGGCGCGGCTCGACAAGCAGTCGACGGAGCTCGACGCGCTCTCGGCCAAGCTCGCGGAGCTCGAAGAGGAGCACGGGGGCGAGGAGGGGCTGCTCTCGGAGCTGGAGAAGGTGAACGCGGCGAACGCGAAGGCGCGTTTGAAGGAGATCGGAAAGGACAAGAACGCCAAGGATGAGATCGAAGTCCTGCGCGCGTATCTGGATCTCTCCGAGCACGAGTCGGTGAAGAAGAAGCTCGTGAAGCAGATGGCGGCGGAGCTGGACGACGCCGCGCGTCAGCGCACCGAGAAGCTCACTGCGGCCGAAGTGAAGACGCTGGTGGTCCACGACAAATGGATCGGCGCCCTGCGGCGCGCGGTGGAGGGCGAGCTCGACCGGGTGAGCCAAGAGCTGACGCGGCGGGTGAAGGAGCTGGGCGAGAGATATGAGGCGCCGCTGCCGGAGTTGAGCGCGCGGGTGGAGGCGCTCGAGGCGAAGGTGCGCGGCCACCTGCAGGCGATGGGGTTGTCGTGGTGAAGCCGGGGTACAAGCAGACCGAGGTGGGGGTGATCCCGGAGGATTGGGAGGTGGTGCGGCTGCGAGAGCACCTCTCCGCTCAGCCGCGCTCGGGTGTGAACGCTTCGAGCTGCCCGTTCGATCTTCGTTTGCCTACCTACATTCGCATCACCGACATCGACTCGGCGGGGCGCTTCAACACCGAAGGCAAGACGTCGGTCGACACGCCGTTTGCGGGAGAGTTTCGCGTAGAAACGGGCGACCTTCTCTTTGCGCGGACCGGCGCCACGGTCGGCAAGTGCTACTTGCATCGCGAACGGACGGGCGACTTCGTCTACGCAGGATTCTTGATCCGCGTGCACACCAAGCCCGCATCACTCGATCCCGAGTTTCTCTTCTACTTCTGCCAGAGCCGCGTCTACTGGCGATGGGTCGCCTCCGACTCGGCGCGGACGGGACAGCCTGGACTCAACGGGCGGCAGTACGGCGGGATGCTCCTTCCGCTACCGTCGATCGCGGAGCAACGGGCCATCGCCGAGGCGTTGAGCGATGCCGATGCGCTGATCGAGTCGCTCGATACGCTGATCGCCAAGAAGCGTCAGATCAAGCAGGGGGCGATGCAGGAGTTGCTCACCGGGAAGCGGCGGTTGCCGGGGTTCTCGGGGGAGTGGGAGACGAGATTCGCATGGGAACTCGGTGAGTTTCGTTCGGGCTCGGGATTTCCATTGGAGCATCAAGGAAGTGCAGTCGGCGAGTTTGCGTTCTTCAAAGTGTCGGACATGAACACAATCGAGAATGGCACCGGCCTGGTGGTTGCGAACCACTACGTCAGCGACGCGACAAGACGTCTTCTTCATGCGTTCGCGTTTCCGCCAGGCACGATCATGTTCGCCAAGGTTGGCGCAGCGGTGTTTCTCGAGCGAAAGATGGTCAGTCGGGTTGTTTCTTGCGTGGACAACAATATGGCCGGGTTTATTCCGAACTCGTCGAATACCGAACCATTGTACATGTATCACGCGTTTCAGCGAGTTAGCTTCGGTGCCTTGGTGAGCACGACAGCACTTCCGTCGTTGAACTCAACAACTCTTCGCTCGATTCGTTTTCGAGTACCGGTTTCCCGCGAGGAGCAGCGCGCGATCGCAGCCGTGCTTTCCGACCTGGACGCCGAGCTCGACGCGCTCGACACCAAGCTCGAAAAGGCCCGCGCGATCAAACAAGGCATGATGCAAGAGCTGCTCACGGGCCGGACGAGGTTGGTCCCCGCGGAGGTCTCGTGATCGGCGAAGTCGGCAAGCCGGAGCGGGTGACGCAGGACCGCGTGATCGCGCTCTTCAAGGCGCTCGGGTATCGGTACCTCGGGGATTGGTCCCAGCGAGGCGACTGCTCGAACGTGGAGGAGTCGATCCTCTCGGCGTGGTTGCAGAAGCGGGGGTACTCGTCGCAGCAGATCGTCCGCGCGTTGCAGAAGCTGCGGGACGAGTCGCGGAGTCATTCGCGGTCGCTCTACGAGAACAATCGGAAGGTGTACGAGCTGCTGCGCTACGGGGTCACCGTGCAGGTCGAACACCAGCCGAGCGAGACGCTGTGGCTGATCGACTGGAACGACCCCGAGGCGAACGACTTCGCGATCGCGGAGGAGGTGACGCTCACGGGGAGCTTCGAGCGGCGGCCGGATCTGGTGCTCTACGTGAACGGGATCGCGCTCGCGGTGATCGAGCTGAAGAGCAGCCGGGTGGGGGTCGGGGAAGGGATTCGGCAGATCCTGTCGAATCAATCGCCCGAGTTTCACGGGTGGTTCTTCTCGACCGTGCAGATCACGTTCGCGGGGAACGACAGCGAGGGGCTGCGCTACGGGGCGATCGGGACGCCGGAGAAGTTCTGGCTGCGGTGGAAGGAAGAGGGGAAGAGCGACGACGACGGCGCCGCGGACGGGGACGGCGACGCAGGCGGAGGTGACGACGCGCTGCCGCTGGATCGGGATCTGGTGCGGCTCGGCGAGAAGCGGCGCTTCCTGGAGATCGTGCACGTGGGGGTGCTCTTCGACGGAGGGATCAAGAAGCTGCCGCGTCCGCACCAATGGTTCGGTCTGAAGGCCGCGCAGGAGTTCGTGCGCCGCGGGGAAGGCGGCGTGATCTGGCATACGCAGGGGGCGGGCAAGAGCCTGCTGATGGTGCTGCTCGCGAAGTGGATCCTGGAGCACGACCCCGAGGCGCGGGTGCTGGTGGTCACGGATCGAGACGAGCTGGACAAGCAGATCGAAGGAGTCTTCGAGAGCGCGAACGAGACGATGAAGCGCGCGCGGAGCGGGCAGGACTTGCTCGCGGCGCTGCAGCAGCCGACGCCGCGGCTGCTCTGTTCGCTGGTGCACAAGTTCGGGCGGCGGGGGCCGGACGGGTCGAGCCGGGACGACTTCGAGGCGTTCTTGAAGGAGCTGGAGAGTGATCCGCTGAAGGTGCCGGGGAAGATGTTCGTCTTCGTGGACGAGTGTCACCGCACGCAGGGCGGCAAGCTGCACGACACGATGAAGGCGCTGATCCCGGACGCGGTGATCTTCGGCTTCACGGGGACGCCGCTGCTCAAGCGCGACAAGAAGACCTCGCTGGAGCGCTTCGGGCGCTACGTGCACACGTACAAGTTCTCCGAGGCGGTGCGCGACGGAGTGGTGCTCGACCTCGTGTACGAGGCGCGCGACGTGGACCAGGTGCTCGGCGACGAGACGCACATCGACGCGTGGTTCGAGGCCAAGACGAAGGCGCTCAACGACTGGCAGAAGGGCGAGCTGAAGAAGCGGTGGGGCACGCTGCAGCAGGTGCTCTCGTCGCGCTCGCGCATGGAGCGGATCGTCCAGGACGTGGTGTTCGACTTCGCGACGAAGCCACGCCTGTCGAGTCAGCGCGGCAACGCGATGCTGGTGGCGGGGAGCATCTACGAGGCGTGCCGCTACTTCGAGCTCTTCCAGAAGACCGAGCTGAAGGGGAAGTGCGCGGTGATCACCTCGTACGACCCGCAGGCCAAGGACGTGAGCAAGGAGGAGACGGGCGCGAACACGGAGACCGACAAACAGTTCGTGTTCAACCTCTACACGTCGATCTTGAAGTCGGTGCCGGTGAAGGGCGGGCGGAGCCGCACCGAGGTCTACGAGGACGAGAGCAAGCGGCGCTTCGTGAAGGAGCCCGCGACGATGAAGCTGCTGGTGGTGGTGGACAAGCTGCTCACCGGCTTCGACGCGCCGCCGTGCACGTACCTCTACCTCGACAAGCGCATGCAGGATCACGGGCTCTTCCAGGCGATCTGCCGGACGAACCGGCTCGACGGGGAGGACAAGAAGTTCGGCTACGTCGTCGACTACCGCGACCTCTTCCAGAAACTGGTGAACGACGAGGGCACGGGGGCGCTGCAGGTCTACAGCTCGGAGCTGGATCACAGCGCGCCGGGGGCGAGCCCCGAAGTCGTGATGGAGAACCGCATCACGAAGGGGCGTAAGCAGCTCGACGAGGCGCTCGAAGCGGTGGAGCTCTTGTGTGGGCCGGTGATGCCGCCGCGCGAAGAGAAGGACTTCATTCGGTACTTCTGCGGGAACACCGAGAAGGCGGGCGACCTCGCGGAGCGGGAGCCGGTGCGGGTCGCGCTCTACAAGATGGTGGCGAGCTTCGTGCGGGCGTACGCGAACCTCGCGGACGAGCTCGAGCGCGCGGGGTATTCGCCGAGCGAGATCGCGTGGTTGAAGAACAAGCTCGACCACTACGTGAAGGTGCGCGACGTGGTGCGCCTCGCGGCGGGCGAGGTGCTCGACATGAAGCCGTTCGAGGCGGACATGCGGCACCTCATCGACACCTACGTGGAGGCGAAGGCGCCGCGGAAGATCTCGCCCTTCGAGGACGAGGGCCTGCTCGAGGTGATCGCGAAGGTCGGGGTGAAGGAGGCGACGAAGGCGAAGCTCGGCGCGCTCGGCGGGGACCGGGAGGCGATCGCGGAGACGATCGAGAACAACGTCCGCGCGGCGATCAGCCAGCAGCAGCTCAACGACCCGGCGTTCTACGCGAAGATGTCGGCGCTGCTCGACGAGGTGATCCGGATCCGGAAGGAGCGCGCGGAGGAGTACGAGCGGTATCTGCAGGAGATCGCGAAGCTGGTCGCGGTGCTGCAGGCGGGGCACGCGGCGGGGCTGCCGAAGGAGCTCGACTCGCCGGGGAAGGTCGCGCTGTACAACAACCTCGACGGGGACACGGCGCGGGCGCTGGACGTGGATCGGGCGGTGCGGGAGGCTCGACCGGACGGCTGGCGGGGCGTGGTCCCGCGCGAGCAGATGGTGAAGCGGGCGATCTTCGAGGCGTTGAAGGCGCACGGCCTGGCGGACCCAGCCGAAGTGGAGCGCGAGGTCGAGCGGGTGTTCGCGATCGTGAAGGCGCAGAGGGAGTATTGAGGTGAGCGGGTCGGAGCCGACCGAAGACGCGAGCCGGCGACACGCGAAGGGCGTGGTCGGGGGGCGTGGCGTTGCGGACGGCGGCGCAGGCAACGCGCGGGGGAAGCGCGGGAGCGTTTCCGCGGGAACGCGTGCGAGCGTCTCCGCGGAAACGCCGCGACCGGTCGACGAGGAGATCGGCGAGCTGATCGAGCTCGGCGACGTGCGGGTGGTGGTGTTCCGGCGGGCGCTGAAGAGCGTGCATTTGACGGTGCATCCGCCGGATGGACGCGTGCAGATCACGGCGCCGCAGAGACACTCGCTCGATGCGCTGCGAGCGTTCGCGATCGGGCGGCTTCCGTGGATTCGCAAGCAGCAGCAGGCGATGTGGGCGCAGCCGCGCGAGCCGCGGCGGGAGCTCCTGAACCGCGAGAGCCATTACCTCTGGGGCGAGCGGTACCTGCTGAACGTGGTGGAGCGCGAGGCGCCGCCGGAGGTTCGCCTGCGGCCGCGCGAGCTGACGCTGCAGGTGCGCGAAGGCGCGGGGATGAACGCGCGGGAGGCGGTGCTCTCACGGTGGTACCGCGACCAGCTCCGCGAGCGGGTGGCGAAGTTGCTGGAGGTGTGGGCTCCACGGGTCGGCGAGTGGCCCGCGCAGGTCCACGTGCAGCGCATGAAGACGAAGTGGGGGAGCTGCCACCCGGGACGGCGCGCGATCCGGCTGAACACGGAGCTGGCGAAGAAGCCGCCCGAATGCCTGGAGTACGTGTTGGTCCACGAGCTCGTGCATCTGCGCGAGGCGAACCACGGGCCGCGGTTTCAGGCGATCCTGGACGAGGTGATGCCGATGTGGCGGGAGCACCGCGACGCGCTGAACGACGCGCCGCTGGCGCACGTGGACTGGGAGTACTGAGCGCAGCGAACGAGCCGCGCTCCCTCACCGCCCCGCGCGCACCATCAACATCCCCCAATAGCCCGTCGCCCACGCGGTGCTCTCACCCACGAACAGTCCCGTGATCACCTCGCGGGTGAGACGCCGCTCTTCGGTCCAACGCGCGCCGTCGTCGCGCGAGACGTACGTGGTGCCGTCAGAGGCCACGAGGAGGAGCTCGTCGCCGCTCGAACCAGCGACTCGCGCGAGGCCCGCGAAGAACGCTTCGGGACGCAGCGACGTCGTGGTCCAACGGCCCGCGGGATCGCGGCGCGCCACGACGCCGGGGCGCGCGGTGACGACGAGCGCGCCCGAGGGCGTGACCACGGGCGTGCGGAGATCGAGTCCGGGCGCGGGTGGCGCTTCGTCGCGCCACGTGACGCCGAAGTCGTCCGAGCGTTCGATGCGGCTGCCGGTGCCGACGACGATCAGCGCGCCGTCGTGCCATGCGATGCCGCTGCGCTGGTGATCGCGGGCGGTCGAAAGATCGGTCCACGTGCGACCGCCGTCGTCGGAGCGCGCGCGGACGCCTTGTTGGCCGACCGCCAGCGCGTGGCCTGCGTCGTCGAGCCACACCGCCTGGAAGGTCGAGGGGACGCGCAGGACCTCCGTGCTCGTCGTCCGTTCGAAGGGCACGCGTGTCCAACGCGCGCCGCGATCGGTGGAGCGGAGGATCACACCCTCGGCCCCGACCGCGAGCATCACGCCCGCGGCGTTGCCGGCGATCGCGTGGAGCGCGGTGACGACCGGTGATCGCACGGGGCGGAGCTCGCCCGTGAGGCTGCCGCGCGCGATGAAGCCGCGGTCGCCGACCACCACGCGTCCGCGCGCGTCGGCGTGTCCGGCGAAGAGAGAGGTCTCGAGGCGCGCGCCGAGCCGGAACGCGCCGCGCCCACGACGCTCGGCGTAGCGACCGCCGACCCCGAACGCGAGCAGCCCGCCGCGCGAGGCGACGAGGGTGTGGAAGCGTCCTTGGAGCGCGAGCGGCGCGAACGCCTCGGCGCGCGCGGGGAGCGCGATGGCGCCGTTCGCTCCGACCGCGACGAGCTCTGCGCCAGACGCCGAGACGTCGAAGAGATCCATGGTCGTGCCCGTGGTCGTCGCGGACCACGTCGCACCGCCGTCGATCGAGCGGATCGCGGAGCCGCCGCCGCCGACCGCGACGAGCTCGGAGGCGCCGCGCGTCGCGAACGCGAGCACGTTGCCGCGCACGCCGCTGCGCGCGACCGTCCACGTACGGCCGAGATCGGTGCTGCGCGCGACGGCGCCGCGAGGACCGCCTGCGAGGAGCACGTCGGCCGCTGACCCGGCCGACCGAGAAGCTGCGTCAGCCGCTGACCTGGCCGACCGAGAAACTCCGTCGTCGCCTTCGATCACGTGGAGCGAGTAGAGCGGCTGCGGCGCGCTGCGCGCCTCGAACGTTCGGCCGCCATCCTCCGAGACGAACGCTTCTCCCGCGCCGCTCGCGACGACGACGCCGCGCTCACCGACGCACGCGACGTCGGTGAGCATCGGCAGGCGGCGTGGATCGCCGAGGGTCTGCTCGCGCACGACGCCGTCGACGTCGCGATGCACGAACGCGCCCTCGGTTCCGACCGCGAAGATCCCGCTCGGACAACACGCGATGCGCGCGAAGTCCGCGTTCGTGCGGAGCGTCTCGCGCTCGAAGCGCCGGAGGTCGTTCGACACGCGCCCGAAGGTCGCGACCTCGCCCGCGATCCAGAGCGCGTCGCGCGCGTCGCGGCAGGCGCCGCGCACGGTGCTGCCTTGGGGCGTGGGGCGCTCCCACCGCCAGCCGACGGTGCGTGCGTCAGAAGCGCCGCGCGCGGAAGCTACTTGCGCGAACGCCGCGCCCGTCGGAACGAGCGCGGCGATCACGGAGAGGACGAGCGAGGTGCGCATCACGGCGAGGTGTATGTCGCGCGTGCGCGCTTCGCTGCACGGAAGCTCACGGACGAGCTCTCGGACGAGCGCACGGATGTGCTCACGGACAGGTCCAGTTCATGCGGATGCCGTTGAGGATGGGCACCGCACCGTCGGGCGCCGCACGCAACACGACGCGCACGCGGAGCTGTTGCTGAGGCGTGACCGCGGCGCCGGCGAACGCGGTGCCGATCGCGTACGGGCTCGCCGAGGGAGGCAGCGTGCCGATGGCGACGTCGGTCGCGCTGGCGAGGTTCGCCACCGTGTCCGCCGTGCGCATCGAGATCGTGCTGATGGTGTCGGCCGGGAAGGTGCCGTCCACCGAGAGCTGACCGAGCACCGGGTTCGCGCACGCGAGATCGAAGATCTGCTCGTACGAGCCCTGCGGGATCGACGCGCGACGCACCGAGCCCGTGAAGTCCGAGTACGAGTAGGTGCGGTTCGGACCCGTGAACGCCTCGAAGGTGCCCGCGGTCGGATCCAGGCGGAGCAGGCGCGAGTTGCCGGTGTAGCTCGCGAGCCAGACCGCGCCGCTGCGATCGACGCCGACCGCGGTGGGTTGGTCGCCGTTCGGGTTGGCGGGGCCGTCGAAGTACGTGAGCTGAGCGGCGGGGATGATGCCGGGCGAGGCCGTCGAGGTTCCGGGCGTGAACGCGCTCGTCGGGATGCGAACGAGCGCGCTCCGCGTCGTGCCCTCGTGGATGCCCGCCCAGACGTTTCCTTCCGCGTCGACCGTCACGCCGGCCGACGACGTTCCACGGAGGTTCGCGCGCGTCGTGGCACCCGTCGCCGGGTCGTAGCCCGCAATGAACGTGTCCCAGCAGCAGCCGGTGAACCAGAGCCGTCCGTTGGCGTCCGCGGTCGGGCCGTAGACCGACCACGGGATGTTCACGAGCGCGCTCACGGCGAAGGTCGTGGTGTCGATCGACTGAATCTGCGTCCCGAGCGCGCTCACCCAGATCTTCCCGTCCGAGGTCGGCACGACGCCGTACGGCTGAAGGCCGATCGCGATCGTGTTCAGCGTCACGCCGGTGTTCGGATCCAGGCGGTACATCTCGCGTCGTTCGAACGAGCCGACCCAGATGTAGCCGTTCGGTCGCGCCGCGTCGCCGCGGTCGCTCGTGATCGAACGGAGCACTGCGTTCACCGGGCCGACGTTCGCCGTCCAGAGGATGCACTCGTCCTCGCCCCAGCCCATCGGCGTCGCCGAGCTCGAGGTGTCGATCATGCCGTTGCCGTTGCGGTCGACACACTCGGCGACGTCGCCCGCGATCTTCGTCACGGAGCCCTGCATGCCGAACGCGCGGTTCGCGACGTAGGCGTCGCCGTTGCCGTCGACCACCACGCGCGACGGCATGTTGCAGCCGTTGTTGTGGCAGCACGAGCCCGCGCACTCGCCGGAAGGAAGCCCGACGCGGTAGCGCGCGATCTCGCTGCGCGACGTCGCGTCCCAGCGGCTCACGGTGCTCTCGTTGACGTTCACGACCCAGAGGAAGTCGCGCGAGGTGTCGGTGACCATGCCGCTCGGCGTGATCGCGCCGGTCGCCGGATCCTCGTCGAGATCGCGGAGCGTGCCGCCCGAGAAGGGCGAGGTGCCGGGCGGGCCGACCACCGCGATGCGGCACTCGCATCCGTTTGCCGGGTCGCCGTCGCAGTCGTCGAAGCCGGCGTTGCACACGCCCATCACGCAGGCGCCGTCGACGCACTCGGTCGCAGCGTTCGCGAAGCTGCACACGTTGCCGCACTCGCCGCAGTGCATCTCGTCGACCGCGAGCTCCGCCTCGCAACCGTCGACGCGATCGTCGTTGCAGTCTTCGAAGCCCTCGTTGCACGTCATGATGCACTGGTTGTTGCAGGACGGAATCGCGTTGGCGTAGGGGCCACACGCAGCGTCACACGCGGTGCAGTGGTTGACGTTGTAGGGGAGCTCGACGCACGAGCCGCTGCAGTCGGTGAGCCCCGAAGCGCACGAGAGCGCGCACGCGCCGAGCGAGCAGACCTGACCGTCGTCGCACGCGTTGCCACAGGAGCCGCAGTTCTCGAAGCTGCTCTGCGTGTCGGTGCAGGCGCCGTCGCAGATCTCCTGGCCTTCGGCGCAGCTCAGCTCGCACGCGCCGTCGACGCAGACCTGACCGGACGCGCACGCGTTGCCGCATTCGCCGCAGTTCGCGCGGTTCGTGTCGAGGTCGATGCACACGCCGCTGCACTCCGTGAGCTCGTCGCCGCACGACGTCGCACACGTGCCCGCCGCGCAGAGCTCGCCCGCGGCGCACGCGTTGTCGCATGCCCCGCAGTGCTCGCGGCTCTCGTTCACCAGGACGCACTCGTCGCCACAGCGCGTGGCGCCCGCGCGGCACTCCCCGCTCCCGGAGTCCACGCTCCCGGAGTCCACGCCGCCCGCGTCTCCGTCGCCGACGATCTTCGCGCCGCATCCTCCGAAGAGCACGGCGCCTACACTTACCCACACTACCGCCCAAGTGTTCGGTCTCATCCGATTTCTCCGTTGTGGCTGCGAAATCTGCGCTTTTTGCGAGACGTCGTCCGCCCGGGTGTTCTACCGTAGCGAAAAACTACGGTGATACTACCCGATGGTTTTCACCCTGTGAAGGTGGTTTCGCGATGGAAAACACTCGGTCTCGACAGTTCGAAGGTTCGGTCGTCGCACGGCGAGGCTCCCGCGCCGTGTGGGGAGCCGTGCTCGCGTTCGGCGTGCTCTCTGTTCTCGTGGCGCCGAGTGCCGTCCACGCGGAAGCCGGCATGCACACGTTCCGGCTCGAAGGCGGCGGCGCGCTCATCGTCACGTCACCGCAGCGGGATCGCTTCGGCTTCGGTGCCGGCCTCGCGCTCGGCTACGAGCTCCGCCCGATCGAGTGGATCGGCGTCGAGGCGCGCTTCTCGATGCACTTCTTCCCGTCGGACGACTCGGCGCCGACCGAGGACGGCTTCGGCAGCTACTATGCGCCGACCCTCGCAGTGCGCGCGCACCCACTCGCGGGTCGCGACGTCGGCGACCTCTGGGTCAGCGCGGGCGCGGCGCTCGCGTTCACCGGCGACGTGATGCGACCGAGCATCGAGGTCGGCGTCGGCTACGAGTACGACCTGCTCTGGTGGCTCCGCATCGGTCCGTACGTCCGCTACCACCACGTCTTCCAGACCTCCGATCAGGCAGGCGCGGCCGACGCAGGCTTCCTCTCCTTCGGGCTCGCGCTCTCGTTCTACGGCGAAGAAGGCGACTCCGACCGCGACGGCGACGGCATCCTCGACGACGCCGACGGCTGCCCCGACGAAGCGGAGGACATGGACGGCTTCGAGGACGAGAACGGCTGCCCCGATCCCGACAACGACGGCGACGGTGTGCTCGACGGAGCGGACGCGTGCCCGAGCGAAGCCGAAGATCTCGATGGGTTCGAGGACGCGGACGGCTGCCCCGATCGCGACAACGACGGCGACGGAGTCCCCGACGTGACCGATCGTTGCCCGATGGACGCGGAGGACGTCGACGGATTCCAAGACGACGACGGCTGCCCCGACCTCGATCACGACGGAGACGGCATCCCGGACACGAGCGATCGTTGTCCGACCGAGCCGGAGACGGTGAACGACTTCGAGGACGAAGACGGTTGCCCCGACACCGCGCCCGTCGCTCCTTCGGCGACGCAGATGGAGCTCGAGCGGCTCGGTCAGCGCGTGCTCTTCCCGCGCAACCGCGCCCGCGTGACGGGCTCGAGCATGCCCGCGCTTCGGCAGGTGATCACGCTCTTGCAGGAGCACCCGGAGATCCTCGAGCTGCGCATCGAAGCGCACGCGAGCAGCGAAGGTCCGACCGACGCGAACATGGAGCTGAGCCAGCGGCGCGCGGAGACGGTGGTGAACCATCTGGTGCGTGCGGGCATCGCGCGCGAGCGGCTCACCACGACCGCGCTCGGCGACACCCAGCCCGAGCACACCGACGGCAGCGAGGAGTCGCACGCGCTCAACCGCCGCGCGGTGTTCACGATCGTGCGTCAGTCGCAGTGAGACCGACCGCGCACCCGAACGTGGGTGCGTGAGTCGATCGTACGAGCCCGCCGAGCGATCGGCGGGCTTCGTCGTCTTCGGAGCGCGCCGGTCCCACGATCCGCATCGATGTGGCCGGGATCGATGGCTCGGATCGATGGGCTCGGATCGATTGGGCTCGGATCGATTGGGCTCGGATCGATTGGGCTCGGATCGATTGCGCTCGGATCGAGGCGGCGCGATCGATGTGGCAGGGATCGATGTGGCACCATCGCGCGGCGATGCCGGTGCTGCTCGTCGTCGAGGACGGTCACGAGTACGAGGAGTTCGCGCGCGCGTTCCTCCAGGAGTGGCACGTGCGCGCGGCACACTCCGCGCGCGAGGCGGTCGCGCTCGCGACGGAGCACCCTCCGGCCGCGCTGCTCGTCGACCTGCGCTTCGAACGATCGAGCCCCGACGATCTGATCGGCGACGTCGTCGGCACCGCGCGGCGTCGTTTTGCGGGCGACTCGGCGCGCGCGCTGCGCTACTTGCGCGAGCAGCAAGGCACGCTCGTGCTCGGCGCGCTGCGCGAAGCGGGCGTCGACGCGCCGGCGGTCTTCGTCACCGACTTCGCGCCGCATCGGCTCGCGAACCTGCGGCAGCTCTACGGGCGCGTGCAGGCGGTGCCGGTGTTCGACGCGGCGGCGATCCGACGCGCGTTGGAGTCGGCATGAGCGCGGAGGCGGCATGAGCGACGACGCCGAGCTCGCGCGCGCGTTGATGCACGACGTCGGCAAGCAGGTCGCGCGCACGGCTCGCAACCTTCGCGGCGTCGGTGACGGTCCGCTGCCGGACACGCTCTTGCGGATGCTGATCGCCGATCTCTACGCGCTGCCGGGGAGCGCGGGTACGGAGCGCGCGTCGGAGCGGCTGTCGCGGCTGGCGCAGGGGCTCGACGAGCGGCGTTTCGCCCGACACCTCGACGACGCGCGCGCTGCGCTCGCGACGCTCGACACGATCGAGGCGGAGGTCCGCGCGAACGAGCCCGCCGCGGTCGCTCGTGCGATCGAGCTCGCGCGTTCGGTGGAGCTCGCGCTCCGGGCGCTCCTCGCGGAGGTCGAGCCGTGAGCGCCTCGAAGACGCGGCCGAAACTGCTCGTGATCGACGACGGAGATCGCTACGTCGAGCTCTTCCACGCGCTCTTGCGCGACTACGACTACGCGACGCGCTGCGAGCTGCCGGGGCCGTGCTGGGAGTGTCCGCACCGCGAGGGCTGCACGCTGACGCACGCGCACGATTGGGCGGAGGTCGAGCAGACGCTCGCGCGGCACGACGACGTGGACGCGGTGCTGCTCGACGTGCGCTTCGATCTCCCCGAGAGCCGGCTCCTGCCGATGGAGGGCGACGCGCGTGCGCGCCAGGGCCTCGCGATCCTCGAGCGGCTTCGTCAGAAGAAGCGTGCGCTGCCGGTGGTGCTGATGACGAGCGAGCGTGAGCTCGGGCAGGGGCACGCGGCACCGCTCGCGGCGGACGAGCACCTCACGCTCGCGGGCGACGATGCGTTCGACGCGCGCGCGCTGGGTCTGCTCGTGGAGCGTTTGCTCGCGCGGCGCGTGCGGGCTTCGGACGACGCGGGCTTCGTCTTCGGCGCGTCGATGGCGCGTGTTCGTCGCGACGCGGAGGTGCTCGCGCGCACGTCGTTGCCGATGTTGATCCTCGGTGAGACCGGCACCGGCAAGAGCGCGCTCGCGGAGCGGGTGATCCATCCGGCGTCGCGGCGGAGCGGGCGCTTCGTGGCGGTCGATCTCGGCGCGTTGCCGGCGAGCCTCGCGGCGGCGGAGCTCTTCGGCAGCGCGCGCGGCGCGTTCAGCGGCGCCGTCGATCGTCCGGGACGCTTCGAAGAAGCCGATGGCGGCACGCTCTTCCTCGACGAGCTCGGCAACCTGCCGCGCGACGCGCAGGGGCTGCTCCTGCTCGCACTGCAGGACGGTCGCGTGACGCGGCTCGGCGAGAACCGCGCGCGACGCGTCGACGTGAAGCTCGTGGCGGCGACGAACGCCGACCTGCAGGCGCGCGTACGCGACGGGAGCTTTCGTGCGGATCTCTTCGCGCGTTTGAACCCCGCCACGCGGCTCGTGATGCCGCCGCTGCGCGAGCGACGCGACGACGTGCTCCCGCTCGCGCAGGCGATGGTGACGCGTCGCTTCGCCGTGGAAGGATCGGATCGTGCGCTTCTGCTCGCGTACGCCCGCACGGCGGGGCTCGCGCGGGTGGAGAACGCGCGGCTCGCGATCGACGCCGACGACGCCACGCGCGGTGCGATCACCTTCGTGCTCGCGAAGGCCTCGCTCGCGGCGCTGCGCACGCACGCGTGGCCGGGCAACGTGCGCGAGCTCGAGCTGCTCGTCGGCAACGCGGCGCTGCTCTCGCTCGCGGGCGCGCTGGCGGCGGCGGAGGAAGGTCGAAGGCCGCCGCTGCCGCACGTGGTGCCCTTGCCCACGCGGCTGGTGCGCGAGCTGCTGGACGGAGGTTGGCCTGACGCGTCGACGAGCGTGGGTTCACCCGCGCGCGATTCGACGCGTGCACCCGAGCACGCGCAGCTCCGCGACCTCGCGCGCGCGCTCGAGAAGGAGCTCTTCGCGCGGCTCTTCGAGGAGACGGGCGGCGACTTCGAGGCGATGGCAGCGCGGCTTCTCCGCGGCGATCCGGCGACGAACGCGCGGCGCGTGCGCACGCGCTTCAATCAGCTCGGGCTCTCGGCGCGCCGCGCGAAGAGGTGAGTCGCGCGAAGAGGTGAGCGCGCGAAGAAGTGAGTCGCGCGAAGAGGTGAGTCGCGCGAAGAGGTGAGCGCGCGAAGAGGTGAGCGCGCGAAGAGGTGAGCGCGCGAAGAAGTGGGCGCCGCGCAGCGCAACGTTGCGCGCAGGTGCGATGCCGCGCGCTCAGCCGCCGAGGTGCGCGAGGAGCTGCGCGAGCGTCGCGCGCATCTCGGTGCGCTTCGCGATCCGATCGACCATGCCGTGCTGGACCAGGAACTCCGCGCGCTGGAAGCCTTCGGGCAGCGTCTGGCGGATTGTCTGCTCGATCACGCGGGGGCCTGCGAAGCCGATGAGCGCGCCCGGCTCCGCGACGTTCACGTCGCCGAGCAGCGCGTAGCTCGCGGCGACGCCGCCGGTGGTCGGATCGAGGAGCACGCTCAGGAAGGGCTGTCGCGCCTCGCGGAGACGACCGAGCGCGGCGACCGTCTTGGCCATCTGCATCAGCGAGAGCGCGCCCTCTTGCATGCGCGCGCCGCCCGAGGCGCTCAGCAGGATCACCGGCTGCCCGAGCTCCGCCCCGCGCTCGAACATGCGCGCGATGCGCTCGCCGACCACGCTGCCCATCGAGCCGCCCATGAAGCGGAAGACGAAGACGCCGAGGCGCACGTCGCGGCCCGCGAGCTTGCCGCCGCCCGTGAGGATCGCGTCCTTCGCGCCGGTCTTGGTGCGCGTCTCGACGAGGCGCTTGCCGTAGGGCTTGGCGTCGACGAAGCCGAGCGGATCGACCGCTTCGAGCTGCGCGTCCTCTTCGACCCAGGTGCCTTCGTCGAGCAGGAGCTCGAGCCAGAGCTCGGCAGGCAGCGGGTAGTGGCGCTCGCAACCGGGGCAGACCTCCCAGCTCGCGCGGAACTCCTCCGCCTTGAAGGTCTGACCGCAGCCATCGCAACGGCGGAACAAGCCCTTCCCGAGCGTCCGCTTCTCCGAGGCCTCCGTGGAGACTTTCGTCTTGGTGAACCAAGCCACGACGGCGGCGACACTGACACGCACATCGCGCGCGGTACAGCGGCCATGCGGCCAAAATCACGGCGTGGGTGACGACGCACGCTGGAGGGCCGAACGACGCACCCGGACGCTCGGCGTCGGCATCGACGGCATCGACGGCATCGACGGAAATGAAAAAGGAGCGCTCGATGGCGCTCCCTCTTCGACCTCCGGTTCGAGACGAGTCTCGAATGGAGTCCCTGGTGCGGACGAAAGGAGTCGAACCTTCACGGGTTGCCCCACTGGATCCTTAGTCCAGCGCGTCTGCCAGTTCCGCCACGTCCGCGTGGGACCGGCTTTCTAACTCGCGGGTCGGGGAAGTCAAGAACGATGTTGAGGCCCGCGCGTGAATCGAATCGTCGAAGGAAGGCGGCGGGGGTGACGGGTCGGATCGGACGGCGCCAGGCGAAGTGGCGGCGTGATCCGCGAGCCGCGGAGTCGACGCGTGAGAGGCGCTGCGTCAGCATCGCGCGCGATGACGGGTTGGCTCCGGTCTCCTCTGCTCGAGCGTCACGGCTTCGCGCACGCCTTCACCACGCGGCAGGGTGGGGTGAGCGCGGCGCCTTTCGACTCGCTCAACCTCGCGCGCAACGTCGGCGACGATCCGGAGGCGGTGGCGGAGAACCACCGTCGGCTCGCGGACGCGCTCGGCTACGCGCGGCTCTTCGAGCTCTCGCAGGTGCACGGTCGCGTCGTGCGTGAGATCGGCGCGCACGAGGCTCCCGAAGACGTGCGCCGAGAAGAAGGCGACGCGCTCGTGGCGCGTGAAGCCGGCGTCGCAGTCGCGGTGCGCGTGGCGGACTGCATCCCGCTCTTGCTCGCGGACCCGACGACCGGCGCGGTGGCCGCCGTGCACGCGGGTTGGCGTGGTGTGGAGGCGCGGATCGCGGAGGCCGCGCTCGCGACGCTCGCGGGACCTTCGAGTCGGCGGGGTCATCCGCCGACGGATCCGTCGAGTCGGCGGGGTCATCCGCCGACGGATCCTTCGCGCGTGCTCGCGGCGATCGGACCCCACATCCGGCTCGGACACTTCGAGGTCGGCCCCGAGGTCGCCGATCGGCTCGAAGCGGTGGCGCACGGGGTGGCCTGCTCGGACCGCAGCATGGAGAAGCCGCACGTGGATCTCACCGCCATCCTTCGCGCGCAGCTTCGCGCGCTCGGCGTCGTGCACGTCGACGACGTCGGGGGCTGCACCTACGCGGAGCGCACACGTTTCTTCAGCTTCCGGCGCGACGGATCCGCATCGGGCCGACAGGTCGGCGTGATCGTCGCGCGCGAAGCTAGAGCGGCTATCGGAGGTGCGACGTGAGCTACGCGTCCGAGCTGCAGTGGCTCTACGGCCTCTCCGCGCGTGGCATCCGGCTCGAGCTCGATCGCATGCGCGGCGGGCTCGCGCACCGTGGGAATCCGCAGCGTGGGCTCGCGGTGGTGCACGTCGCGGGCACGAACGGGAAGGGCAGCGTGTCGTCCTTCTGCGAGCGCATGCTGCGCGCCGCGGGATACCGCACGGGCATCTTCACCTCGCCGCACCTCCACCGCTTCGTCGAGCGCTTCAAGGTGAACGGTCGCCCGCTCTCGGAGGCCGAGGTGACGCGCCGGCTCGCCGATCAGCGACGCGACGCGGAGAACATGCCGCCGCTCACGTTCTTCGAGCACTCCGCGCTGCTCGCGCTGGAGGCGTTTCGTGATCACGGCTGCGAGGTCGTGGTGCTCGAGGTCGGGCTCGGCGGTCGGCTCGACGCGACGAACGTGATCGAGGATCCCGCGATCTCGGTCGTCACGCGCATCGCGTTCGACCACATGAACATCCTCGGCGACACGCTCTCCGCGATCGCGAAAGAGAAGGCGGGCATCTTCAAGAGCGGTCGGCCCGCGGTGATCGGCGCGCGCGATCCGGAGCCGCGGCGTGTGTTGCTCGACGTCGCGCGTCGCAAGAAGACCGCGCCGTGGGTGATCGGGCGCGAGTTCGACGGCGTGCCGACGCCGCGCGGGGCGCGCATTCGGGTGGGCGACGACGAGCGTGACTTCCGGCTCGGGCTCGCGGGCGCGTACCAAGCCGAGAACGCGGCGATCGCGGTGGCTGCGATGCACCGCCTGCGCGCGGACGGTTGGTCGATCGACGACGACGCGATCGCGACTGGGCTCGCGAAGACGACGTGGCCGGGGCGGCTCGAGCTGCGCTCCGTGCCGGACGGACCGGACGGACCGCGCCCGCGTTTCCTCTTCGACTGCGCGCACAACACCGACGGGTGTCTGGCGCTCGCCGCGCACCTGCGCGCGATGCAGACCGGGTCGGCGTCGCCCCCGTCGATGCCGTCGACGTCGGCGATGTCGACACCCGCAACGTCGGTGTCGGCGAGCCGCGGCTCGGCGAAGAAGAAGCCGAAGACGGGGCTGCTCTTCGGAGCCGATGCTCGTGTGCTTCGACGACGTCGTGGATCGGCGTGTCTACGCGGTGCCGGACGTGCCGCGCGCGCCGAAGAGCGCGAAGGTCTTCACCGCGATCCGAGACGGCGTCGTCGCCAAGAGCGTGCACGAGGGGATCGCGAAGGCGGAGCGGCTCGCGGGTCCGGACGGGCTCGTGGTGGTCGGTGGGAGCATCTTCCTGGTGCAGGAGGCGCGGGCGCACGTGCTCGGGCTGCGCACCGATCCGAGCATCTCGATGTGATGGCGACGTGATGCGAGCGAGGGGGCGACGTGAGGAACGCGATCCGATGAGGGCGGTGCGATGAGCGACGAGCGCTCGTCCTGGCGCGCTCGCACGCGCTTCTTCCTCGCCGTCGCGGTGGTCGCCGTCTACGCGACCCGGCTCGCGGCCTCGGCGGGTGAGCTGCTTCAGGGCGACGGCTGGTTCTGTTTGTCCCTCGGGCGCGAGATCTCGACCTCGGGTCTGCCGCGCGTGGACGAGCTCACCGCGCTCGGCGCGGGTCGCGCGTGGATCGACGTGCAATGGCTCGCGCACGTGATCTGGCACGAGCTCCGTGAGCTCGGCGGAGCGAAGCTCGTGATCGTCTCGCACGTGCTCCTGCTCTCGGGCGCGCTCGTGCTCGCGTTCGACGCCGCGCGACGGAGCGGCGCGTCGTCGCGACGGATCGCGCTCGCGGGGCTCGTCGCGCTGCTGGTGTTGATGCCGCAGCGGCTGGTGCGCGCGCAGAGCTTCGGCGTGCTCTGCCTCGTGCTCGTGCTCTGGATCGCGATCGTGGACGCGCGCCGCGCGCGTGGGGTGCTCGGGTGGACGCTGCCGGTGCTCGTGCTCTGGGCGAACCTCCACGGCAGCGTGATCGTGGGCGCGGGGCTCGCGGGGCTCGCGGCGCTCGTCTCCGCGTCGCGCGTCACCGGGCGCGCGCGTCTGCGTCGGCTCGGGCTCGCGGCGCTGATCGGGCTGACGCCTTTCGCGACGCCCTACTCACCGACCGAGCTGCTCGCGTATTGGGCGAAGATGGCGGCCGATCCGGGGCCCTTCACGGAGTGGGACGCGCCGACCTTCGGGACCGCGCCGATCCATCTGGTGCTCGCGATCGTCACCCTCGTGCTGCTCGTGTGGCGCGCGCGTCGCGTCGATCTGCTGCACGGCGTGCTGCTCGGCGCGTGCGCGGTCCTGAGCCTCACGGGGCTGCGGTACGGCCTCTTGCTCGGTTACGCGTTCGCGGTCTTCGGTCCGCGCCTGCTCGATCACGCGCTGCCGGGGGACGGCAACGATCCTGCGGTGCGGGCGTGGCCGGTCGCGCTCGCGGCGGGGCTCTCGTTCCTGGCCGGGCTCGGGCACGGCGTCTCGAACGTGTCCGAGCCGGTGGGCCTGCGCTACCCACGCGAGGTGCTCTCCGCGCCGATGTCGGACGGGCTGGTCTTCTCGAGCGAGAGCCACGGTGACTGGCTCCTCGATCTGCGCCCGGATCTGCGCGGGCGTGTGCTCTTCGGAGTGCGCTCGGAGCTCGGCACCGCGGCGGAGTGGAGCGCGGTGCAGGACGTGCTCGCGGGTGAGCTCGAGGGGCTCGATCGGCTCGGCCGCGATCTCGGCGGACCGATCCGTCACGTCGTGCTCGACCGCGAGGAGTGGTCGGCGACGGAACGCGCGCTGGAGCGCGCGGACGACTGGATCCTCGTGCGGCGGACCGACGGCGCGGTGGTGTTCTCGCGACGTTGAGCGCTCGCGACGTCGAGCGTTCTCGCGCGCGGTCAATGCTCGACGAAGTCGAGATCTTTCCCGTACGTCTCGTCGAGGCCGCGGATCGCGAGGAACGCGCCGCCGAGCACGATCACGCCCACGATCAACGCCGCGTTCGGCAAGCTCACGTACACCGCGAGTGCGTGGAAGAGCGCGGTCGTGAGCACGAGCGAGCCGCGCACGAAGTTCGGCGCGGTGGTGGCCGCGGTGGCGCGGAGGTTGGTGCCGAACTGCTCCGCCGCGGTCGTCACGAACACCGCCCAATAGCCGTTGGCGACCCCGAGCAAGAAACACGCGACGTAGACGAGCGTCTGCGTGCGCGCGAGCGTGAAGTAGAAGGCGATGCACGCGACGTTCAGCACGAGGAACGTGAGGATCGCCTTCTTGCGGCTCTTCAGGAGCTGGCTGAGCAGGCCGCTGCCGAGGTCGCCGAGCGCGAGGCCGGCGTACATCCACACGATCGCGCTCGCACGCGACGGCGCCGGCTCCACGCCGAGCGCGCCCGTGATCTCGGGCGATCCGATCGCGAGCAAGCCCACGCCGTACCAGACCGGCACGCCCGCCACGACCACCGCGAGGTATCGACGCAGGCGATCCTTGGAGGTGAAGAGCGAGAGGAAGTGGCCGCGCTTGGCGTCGGTCTCCTTCACGCGCGCGAAGATGCCGGACTCGAGCACGCCGACGCGCAAGAGCAGGAGCGCGAGGCCCATGCCGCCCCCGACGAAGTACGCGGTGCGCCACTCGAACGCTTGGCCGACCACACCCGCCGCGAGCGCGCCGCAGATGCCGATGGTCGCGATGATCGTGGTCGCGTAGCCGCGCAGGCGCGCGTCGATGCCGGCGCTGTTGTCCGGCGCGTCGACGGCGGTGAACGACAGCAACGACAGCGACTGACCGGCCGCGATCGTCAGGCGATACGTGAACGAC
>CALJLK010000031.1 GCA_937982655.1 uncultured Sandaracinus sp. | reverse complement strand
GGCCATGCCGAAGCCGTGCTCCGCCACCGCCTTCTGGGCCGCCGCGACGAGGCGCGGATGGTTCGCGAGGCCGAGGTAGTTGTTCGCGCAGAAGTTCAGCACCTCGCGCGTGTCGCCGTTGGTGCGCACGTCGATGGCCGCTTCCTGCGGCGAGGTGATGACGCGCTCGGCTTTGTAAAGACCCTGCTCGCGGAGGGCGGCGGTCTCGTTCGCGAGGTGATCGAGGAGAGGCTGATGCATCGGCGCGGACTCTATAGGCCCGTCGGAAAGCGCCGGAAGGCCGCGAGTGAGCGAACGCAAGAGGAGCAAGCGCGTGTTCGCGCGCGGAGGTGCGGAGCGGTGAGTCGAAGTCCGTGTCGGCGCCGCCTCGGTGAACGCTGGTGACCGTGTCCGTGCAGTCCGAGCTACCGCTCGCGACGACGGAGCTCGACGAAGACCACGCCCTCCGTCTCACCTGCCTCGCGCGCGACCTGCTCGAAGTCCGCCGGATCGAGGGGCGGAAAGAACGTGTCTCCCTCCGCGTCGCGGTCCACCTCGGTGAGGTACACGTGGGTCACCCGAGGGAGCGTGGCCGCGTAGAGCTCGGCGCCGCCGATCACGAAGGGCAGCGGGTCGTCCGCGACGCGCGCGAGGGCTTCGTCGAGCGAGGCCACCACCTCGCAACCCGGCAGCTCGAGGCCCGCGCGCCGGCTGAGCACGAGGTTGCGGCGCTTCGGAAGCGGGCGCCCGATGAGCTCGTGCGTGCGGCGACCCATGATCACCGCGTGGCCGGTCGTGAGCTCGCGGAAGCGCCGCAGGTCCTCGGGCAGGTGCCAGGGCAGACCGAGGTGGCCGTTCGAGTCGCCGATGACGCCGCCTCGACCGACCGCGACGATCAGCGCGAGGGGACGGGGGCTCGACGACGCGCGGTCGGGAGCGCTCGCCTCGTCAGTCACACCGCCACCGGCGCGGCGATGCGCGGGTGCGGGTCGTAGCCGTCGAGGCGGAAGTGCTCGAAGCGCAACGCGAAGAGGTCGCGAACGTCGGGGTCGATCGTCATCGTCGGCAGCGCGCGAGGCGCCCGCGAGAGCTGGAGCTGCGCCTGCTCCACGTGGTTCTCGTAAAGGTGCACGTCGCCGAACGAATGCACGAACTCGCCCGGCTCGTACCCCGAACAATGCGCGATCATCTGCGTGAGCAGCGCGTAGCTCGCGATGTTGAAGGGCACGCCGAGGAAGACGTCCGCGCTGCGCTGGTAGAGCTGACAGCTCACCTTCCCGTCCTGCACGTAGAGCTGGAAGAGCGTGTGGCAGGGCGGCAGCGCGACCTCGCCCGCTTCCTGCGGGTTCCAGCCGCTCACGATGAGCCGGCGGCTCTCGGGGTTCTTCGCGATCGTGTCCATCAACCAGCGGAGCTGATCGAAGCCGTCGCGCTCGTAGGTCCCGTCCGGTCGCCGCGTGGCGCCGAAGTTCCGCCATTGATGGCCGTAGACCGGCCCGAGATCCCCCTCGGAGCGACCGAAACGCGCCGTCTGTTCCGCGGTCGCCCACTCGTCCCAGATCGTCACGCCGACCTCTTGGAGCGAGCGGACGTGGGTGTCGCCGCGCACGAACCAGAGCAGCTCGTGGATCACCGACTTCGTATGAACGCGCTTGGTCGTCAGCAGCGGGAAGCCCGCCTGAAGATCGAAACGCATCTGGTGCCCGAAGAGGCTGCGCGTCCCCGTGCCCGTGCGATCGCCGCGGCGCGCGCCGCGCTCGAGGATCGTGCGAAGCAACGCGAGGTACTGCGCGTCCACCGCGTTGTTTTCGGCTTCGACCGCGCGGTCCGCACGAAGAGAAGGATCCGCTTGGCTCACGGCGACTCCTCCACCTGCGCCGCCCCACCCTCTTCGTCGCGGCGAATGCTGTAGCGCACGAGCGCCCGGAGGATGTCGTTGCGCTCGAGGTCGCCCACGAGCCGCTTCACGTCCTCGTAGATCGAGGGGTCCACGAGCAACCCACCGATCGTGCCGCGACCGGCGCGCACCTCGTCGGTGATCACGGCGACGTTCTCACTCGCGCGCGTGAGGTTCGCGAGCAGCTCGTCCGCCTCGTCCTCGTAGATGAGCTGGTGCATGGTGCCGTCGCCCTCGCGCACCGCGCGAAGCAGCTCCGCGACCTCGCCGCTCGCCCGCGCCACGTTCGCGAGCGCCTCGCGCCCTTCGCTGCCGTAGATGAGCGCGTTCGCGGTGCCGTCGCCGGTTCGGATCTCGTCGGTGATCGCGCGGATGCCCGAGGTCGTGCGACGCAGCTCCGCGCTCGTCGCGCGCAGGTCGCGGATGGTCGCGGTCAGCTCCTCCGCCGTCGCGGGATCCGTCATCAGCCGCTGCACCGCGCCGTCGCCGTTCGCGAGCATGCCGGTCACGCGCGCGAGGTTCACCGTCGTCTCTTCGAGCGCGCGCGACATCTCCTGATCGCGGAAGGGATCGGTCATCAAACGCACGTTCTCGACCGTCGCCTGCACGTCGTCGGCGATCTCCTCCGCCTGCGCCATCAGCCCACCGCTCTCGTTGGTGAAGAGCGGACGCTCCGCGTTCCACTCCGGCAGGCGCGTGTCGCCGACCGTGATGTCGATGAGCCGATCGCCGAGCAGGCCCTTGCTGCCCACGCTCACGAGGCTCGGCTTGGGCATCTCGGGATCGTTCTCTTCGAGGTTCGCGTCTTGATGTTCGATCGGACGCTCGGGGTTGCCTCGAATGAGCCGCGCCGCGTCGCTGATCACGCGGAAGGTGACGTCGACCTTTCCGTCTTCCCGGAACGACACGCTCTCGACGCTGCCCACGCTCACGCCGGCGACGTTCACGGCGTTGCCGGGACGAAGCCCACCGATGTCGCTGAACACCGCGGTGTAGGTGGTCTTCGACTGGAAGAGGTTTCGCTGACTGCCGATCACGAAGGCGAGCACGCCGCCGATGAGCAGCGCCACCACCACGAACGCGCCGACGCGCAGCTCGGTCCCACGGGGATTACTCACGCCGTGCCTCCGAGGAGGCGTCTTCGTTCTCGGGCGCGTTGCCTTCGACGAAGTCACGCACGCGCGGGTCGTCGGCGTTCGCGAGCTCCTTGGGGGTGCCGGAGAAGATGACGGTGCCGTCTTGGATCATCGCGATGCGGTTGCTGACCCGGAAGGCGCTCGGCATGTCGTGGGTGACGACGATGGAAGTCACGTCGAGGGTCCGCTGCAGGTGTTGGATGAGGTCGGTGATGCGCGCGATGTTGACCGGGTCGAGGCCGGTGGTCGGCTCGTCGTAGAGCAGAACCTCCGGGCGAACCGCGACCGCGCGCGCGAGCCCGACGCGCTTCTTCATACCGCCCGAGAGGTCGGCCGGCCACAGATCCTCGCTGCCTTCGAGACCGACGTAACCGAGGCTCTCGGTGACCCGCGCGCGGATCGCCTTCTCGTCGCGCTCGCCGATCTCGCGCAGTCCGAACGCGACGTTCTCCGCGACGGTGAGCGAGTCGAAGAGCGCCGCGCCTTGGAAGAGCATCCCGATGCGACGACGTACCTTCGAAAAGCCGCGCTCGTCGAGCCCGCTGATGACCTGCCCGTCGAACGAGATCTCGCCCGAATCCACGGAGAGCAAGCCGACGAGCATCTTGAGCATCACGCTCTTGCCCTGGCCGGAGCCGCCGATGACGGTGAGTGCTTCGCCGCGCTCGATCGTGAGGTTCAGTCCGCGGTAGACGACCTTCGGGCCGAACGCTTTGCGCACGTCGCGGAACTCGATGAGCGCCATGACGGGAGACGTTCACTCGACTCGAAGCGGGGCCGCACGCGGCTCCGGTTCGGCTTCGGCTTCACGCATCGTCGGCGCGGCCCACCCGAACTGCCGCTGCGCCTCTTCGTCGATCTCGATCGCGAGCGCCGCCCCAGCT
>CALJLK010000030.1 GCA_937982655.1 uncultured Sandaracinus sp. | reverse complement strand
AAGCGGGCGCGGCGCTGATCCAGCCGAGCGAGGTGCCGAGCCTCGGCGCGACGAGCTACCTCGCGGACGGCGGGCTCACGAAGGACTGGTTCATCGAAGCGGGCGGCACCGCGGAGCCGATCTCGCACGCCGCGATCGAAGCCGGTCGCCACGTGGTGCGGATGCACCGGAAGTACCCGCCGTCGGTGAACGAAGAGGGCTGGCCGAAGATGATCGGCGAGCTCTGCAAGCGCGACGGCTTCTCGGTCTCGGACGTCGACTGCTTCGTCTTCACGCAGGTGCGCAAGCGGACCATCGAGAAGGTGATGGCGACCCTCGAGCAGCCGATGGACAAGGCCCACCTCGTGATGGGCAAGTGGGGCTACACCGGCTCGGCCTGCATCCCGATGGCGTTGCACGACGCGATCGAGCAGGGGGCCGTTCGATCCGGATCGCGGGTGGTGCTCGTGGGCTCCGGCGTCGGCTTCGATCAAGCCGCGATCTCGTTCGTGCTCACGGACGCGCTCGTCACGCCTGCGTCGCCTTCCTGGTCGCCTTCCTGGTCGCCTTCCTGGTCGTCTTCGTCGTCTACTTCGTCGTCCTCGGTTTCGCTCGAGAAGGGAGGCGTGTGATGGATCGCCTGCACGTCGCCTGGATCGCCTTCGGCGTCTACCTCGCCATCACCACGTGGCTCGCGTGGCGCGGCATGAAGAAGACCACGTCGCTCTCGGGCTTCGCGCTCGGCAACGGCGACATGGGCCCGCTGCTCGTCGGCATCACGCTCGCGGCCTCCATCGCGAGCACCGCGACCTTCGTGATCAATCCCGGTTTCGTCTGGAAGGACGGCCTCTCCGCGCTCGCGCACTTCGGCATCGCGGGCTTCGGCGGCGTCACCGTCGGCCTCGTGGTGCTCTCGAAGGGTTTCCGCGCGCTCGGCACCAAGACCAAGGCGCTCACGCTGCCGCATTGGATCGGCGCGCGCTTCGAGAGCCCGGGCCTGCGCACCTACTTCGCGATCCTGAACCTCTTCCTCGCGATCGCCTTCGTGGTGCTCATCATCAAGGGCTCCGCGATCGTGATGCAGATGACGCTCGGGCTCTCCTACTTCTGGAGCGTCGTGCTGATCGTCGGCTTCGTCTTCAGCTACATCTTGATGGGCGGCACCTACGCGCACGCGTACACGAACGCCCTGCAGGGCGCGATGATGATCGTGGTCGCGCTCGCGATGGTCTGGAGCGGCCTGCACCTCTTCGGCGGCGAGACCTCGTTCCTCGAGCGCCTCGCGGAGCGCGATCCGAACCTCGTCGCGATCCCGCACCCGAACGGCGGCCTCTTCGGCAACGTCTTCGACGTCTTCGTCGCGGGCTTCGTCGTCTCCTTCGGCCTCGTCTGTCAGCCGCACATCCTCACCAAAGCGCTCTACCTCCGCAGCGACCGCGACCTGCGCCGCTACCTCGTGATCGCGACCCTCATCGGGGCGAGCTTCGCCGCCATCCTCGTGGTCGGCCTCTACGCGCGCGTCGGTTTCCCCGAGCTCGACGCCGTCCCACAGGACGCGGTCGTCGCGAGCTACCTCGGCAAGGCGTTCTCGCCCGTGGTCGGCGTGCTCGTCAGCGTCGCGCTCCTCGCGGCCGGCATGAGCACGATGGACGGCATCCTCGTCAGCGCCTCGACCATCGCGGGCAGCGACCTCTTCCTCGGCGCGCTCGGGCAAAAGCTCTTCCCGAAGCTCGACCAGACCGCGCGCGAGCAGATGGCGCTCAAGGCCAGCCGCTGGATCCTCGTCGCGATGGGCGTGGGCGCGTTCCTTCTCTCGCTCGATCCGCCGCAGCTCGTCGGCCTCTTCGCGCAGCACGGCATCTACGGCCTCGTCGCGGCCTCCGTCGGCCCCGTGGTCTTCGGCATCTTCGCGCCGCGTGCGACCGCGAACGGCGCCATCGCCGCCGCCGTCGTGGGCCCGCTCGTGCACTTCGGGCACCAGCTCGCGGTCGGCTTCACCCTCAACCCCGCGCGCACCGCCACCGAAGGCGTGATCGCAGCGGTCGTGGTCCAAGGCGCGATCCTCTTCGCCTCCACCCGCTCCCGCGACGTGCGCGCCGCGGGCTCGCTGCTCGGCTGATCGCGGGATCGCTCACGGGCGGATCGTGCGAGTCGCGATCGCCGTTCCGTCGCCGTCGATCCAGCGGATCGTGATCTCACCGCTCGTCGGATCGAGCGCGAGCTCGGTGTAGTTGTTGGTCCCTGTCGCGTACGTGAACTGCGGCGCGTTGCACGCCGTCCAGAGCGGGTTCGCGGTCTGCGCGCCCGGCCCCGCGAGGACCTCCCACTGGTTCCAGCCGAGCTCGCCCTCCGCCCGCCCGACGTGGCCGAGGCACGCGAAGTGGAAGTCGCCCGCGATCCAGAGCAGCCCACCGACGTCCGCGTCGTCCACGAAGCGAAGCAGCTCCTCGCGCTGCGCGTCGTAGCCCTCCCAGCGATCCGCCGAGCCGGCGTCGATGATCAACGGAAAGTCGGTGATGCCCACGCTGTTGACCACGAGCTTGAAGACCGCGGTGCTGCTCGCGAGACCCGCCTTCAGCCAATCGAGCTGCGCGCGCGACACGTACGTCGCGTCGTCGCTGCGTCGCGTCGACGGCGCACGCTCGGCGCGGCAATCGAGCACGAAGAGCTCCAGCGTCCGTCCCCACCGCGCCGAGCGCCAGATCCGATCCGGCGCGCCTTCGATCCTCCGAATCGGCGTGTGCTCGAAGAACGCGTCCGTCGCCGCGCGGATCTGAGCGGCCGCGATGCGCTCGGGATCCCAGTTGTTGTCGACCTCGTGATCGTCCCAGCTCGCGTGCAGGCTCGTGGCGGCGCGGAGCGCGCGGTAGCCGTCGGTGTCGAGCACCTCGGTCCACTTCTCGCGATAGTCCGCGAGCGTGACCGCGCCGTCCGCATAGGTCGTGTCGCCGAGCAAGAGAAAGAGGTCGAGGTCGTCGCGCTCTCCCGCGCGCTCGAGCGTCCGAAACGCCCGTCCGTTGCGGGTGCAGCTCACGGCGCCGACCACCAGCGGCGCGAGCGTCGACTCGTCGAGGGCCCCGCGGAAGCGCCCGATCGTGCTGCGGGCTTCGTCGTCTCCTTCGACGAACGCGAAGCGGTAACGCGCGCCTGCGATCGGCAACGGCACGTCGACGTGCACGAATCCCCCATCGGCGGGCGACACGTTCTCTTCGTGCACGAGCGCGACGTACTCCGCGCCCTCCATGCGCCAGACCCGTACGCGCAGCGCACGCGTTCCGTCGTAGCGCGTCCACAACACCGCGCGGTCGGCGCGCACGTCGCCGCTCGCGACGCCGAGCGGGAAACGTGTCGACTCCGGGAGGCTCTCGGGATCGCCGGGGGGACGCTCTCCCGCGTCGGTGCCCGCATCGTCCAGAGCGCCACCGTCCGCGAGCCCCGCATCCACGTTCGACGCGTCGAGGCTCGCATCCTCGGTCCCGGCCTCGCGCACGCCCGCGTCCGAGTCGACGCCGTCGTCCCCGCAACCGAGCAGCGAGGTCGTCGCGCCCGCGCCCGCGAGTCGCAGAAGCTCACGTCGCGTGAGGCCCCGTCCGTCCCGATCCATCGCACACCTCCCGATCCCGCGCGGCAGAGCATCTTCCCACCCGGGGGTGTCGTCCAGCCTGGACGTCGGTCGAGACGTCGGCTGCCGTCGCACCTTCGTTGACGGCGCGCCCGGACGCGTATAACCCCGTCGCCGGTGAACCTGCGCAGGCTCCACGCGCTCGGTGGTGTGCTCTTCGGCCTCCCGTTCGCCGCCGCGTACCTCTGGACGATCGGCGGCGCGGCCCGCAGCCGCGAGGTCTTTCTGGAGCGCGCGCCCTCGTCGCTCGGCGCGACGATCCTCGTCGCGATCCTCGCGATCGGCGCGCTCCTCGCGCTCGCCACGATGCGGGGTCCGCTGCCGGGCCTGCCGCAGCACGCGTCGCTCCAGCGGCTCGCGCTCGTCCCCGCGATCGCGACCGCCGGCGCCGTCGTCGCGCTCGCGTGGTGGCCCCTCGTGCGCGGCGACGACGCGATCCTCGCCTACCACCAGCTCCGCGCCACCCTCCCCTACGCGCTCCCGTCGACGCTCGGCGCGCTCGGGCTCGCGTTCGTCGCCTTGCACCTCGAGCTCTCGCTGCACGCCTTCGTCGACGCCTTCGGGTCGGTGCGCCGCCCCGAGACGCGCCGCTGGCTCGGCTTCGCCCTCGCCGCGCTCGCGATCGCCTTCTTCGTGCTCGCGCTCAACCCGCTCGCGTTCTTCGTGACCGGCGCGCCGCTCTTCGGATCCGAGCCCGCACCGGAGCGCCTCTTCACTCCCGAATACTCTGCGGAGGAGGCCCCGTGATCGGCTCGCTCCTCCGCATCTACGCGATCGCCCTCAACACCTTCCGCGAGGCGGTCCGCGATCGGATCCTGCTCGGCGTCGTGGGCCTCGCGAGCGGCGTGCTCGTCTTCACGCTCGCGCTCGGTGAGCTCTCGCTCGATCAACAACGCCGCGTGGTCGAGGACATCGGGCTCGCGTCGATCTCGCTCTTCTCCGTGCTCGTCGCGATCTTCCTCGGCTCCTCGCTCCTCTACAAAGAGATCGAGCGAAAGACGCTCTACGTGATCCTCCCGCGGCCGATCGATCGGTGGGAGTTCCTCGTCGGCAAACACCTCGGCATCACGCTCACGGGTTTCGTCTTCGTGATGGTGATGGGCGGCCTGCAGCTCCTCGTGATGGGCCTGCAAGCGGACGGCGACCTCGCGACCTTCTTCGCGATCCCGATCGGGATGCTCGCGCTGCTCGGGCTGCTCGTCTGGAAGGCGCGCGACGCCACCGCGTGGAGCGTGCTCTGGGCGCTCGGCGCGCTCGGCGCGGGCGCGGTGTACGCGAGCACCACCGACGTCTCGGTCCCTCCCGTGCTCTACGCGCTCAGCCTGAACGCGATGGAGATCGCGCTGATCGCCGCGGTGGCGCTCTTCTTCGGCTCGTTCTCCACGCCCTTCCTCACCGGCGCCTTCACGGTCGGCGTGTGGCTCGTCGGGCGCAGCGCCGACACCATGCAGACGATCCGCTCGCGCCTGCTGGGCGAAGAGATCGAAGCGCTCCTCCACGGACTCGCGCGCGTGGTGCCGAACTTCAACTTGTTCGTGCCCGGCCGCCACGCGCTGCACGACGCCGAAGCCGCCACCTACGTCGCGACCTCGCTCGGCTACGGCCTCGGCTACACCGCGCTCGCGCTCGTGCTCGCGTCGGCGATCTTCCGCAAGCGCGACTTCCCGTGACGACTCGCCGCGATTCGATGGTTCGGTCGCCTGACGGCGACGCTCACGTGACGTCGGGTCGC
>CALJLK010000029.1 GCA_937982655.1 uncultured Sandaracinus sp. | reverse complement strand
ACCATGCACGACGATCTCGGATCCACGACGCTTGATCAACGCAGCACCGTTCTCCAACTGCGTCGCCGCTGCTGCCAATGACTCCCGGTTCGAGACGACACCAATGTCGATCTCTCTTGACCGCGTCGCGACTTGGCTCGCTTCACACATCAGGTCAAGCGCGTCGTAAAGCAGATCCTCCGGAAGTTCCGTCCCTTCGGTGTCAAGAAAGAACCGAGCTGCATGACGCCGAATCTGCGTCTCCACATCGACAGCACCGTCCACAACTCTCACCCATGGAAACTCGTAGTCTTCTCGATCACCGCACTCTCGCTCTCGACAGATGAGGGTCTGCACGGCGCCATCGAACCCTCCCGCGAATCTCGGTTCCTCCATTAGAGTCGGAAGGCGCTCGGACACCGCCACTGCTCGCAATCGGTGGGCGTCGACCACACGGTTACGAAGACCGCCGTGACCGAACGGCTTTTCGCTTGTCACTTGGTAGAATGCGATGCTCTGGTTGTCGTCGCACCTGGTGAACGGATTGACGCCATCTTCGAGACCGAAGAGCATCTGGTTTCCATATACGACGCTGTTTCGGCTATACCGAAAGGCACGCACGGGACTCCCTTCGCTAAGACCCGCATGGCAGTAGTGGTCTCGGCGTGGATTCGCGCTCGTCGTACTGAACGTCCACACGCTCGACCCATTCGTCATCGCCCTAACGGCAGTGCGATTGGAAACGCGTGTATCGAAGACTTCTGGAAGCACGAAGCCCGAGAGGTCCGACTGAGCGAGCCATCGAGCAACGATGGCCGCGCGCGCATGCCTCGTCGCCCGAAGCGCTCGCTCGGTCTCACTACCACAATTGATGCGACTACAGAAAAGGGACGAAGTGTCGTTCCCATCTGCCATCCCGTCGCCGTCGAAATCGACGTTGGTACACTCAGGGAGCGCGGTCGAGGAGCACAACCCAGTCGTACCGACGCGATAGACGTCTCCCGTCGTGGCTACCGCTTGGTCCCCCACAAACAGCGCCGAGTGTGTGTCGGGTCTCGCTTCCCATCGCACGGATGCCCCATGATTCTTGAACGATTCTGCAGAGAAGAACGCTCTCTCCTCACTCGCCGCAACGCTTCGCCAGAAGTCGCGAATTACGGTACGGTTCGGAGAACCTCCTCCGCTCGTCTGCGCGAGTCCGCTCACCCAACGGAGCCTTTTGCATAGCGAAGGGCTCGCAGCCTGAGGCGGATCTGCGGTGGGCGGCGGGTTGAACAGCCCCAAGAGCCCGTCTCGGATCGTAGCCGGGCCGGTGTCTCGGATGCGGACCGCCGTCGTGCCGACAGGGGCACGGCAGGTGGTCGCGTCCTCCGGTCCAATGCGACGAGGGCACGCCAGAGAGGTCGTCGTCCCCATGGGAAGGCCGCACAGCTCCCCTTCGCGGGAGCGGTCGGTTCCGGTGCCGGGGTACCACGCGCAGAGCTCGTCCGAGCCGAGCGCGGTGTATCGCAGCGTCCCTCCCACCCCGAGGCACTGCTGAAGGCCCCGCAGCGAAGCATTGCTCACCGCGAGCGACTCCAAGAGGGCCAACGGATCCCGGGCCGGGTCGGCGGCGATAGCCGACGTCAGTGGCGAGACGTCGATGCTCACACCGCAGAGCGATTCGAGCTCCGCCGCCGCCTCTTCCGCCCGCGCCTCGACGTCGAGCTGGGAGTTCAAGGCCGCTTCACCGAGCGCGTCGGCTTCGTTCGCGGCCGCCCGCGCCAGAGTGAGGTAACGACGCCACGAGGACTCGAACGCGTCGCCGTCGTCCGTGAGCTCGTCTTCGAGGGGAATGCGTCCGTCGAAAGAGATGTCGCCGCACTCCTGCCTCGGTCGTGCGCAGTGCGCTTCGGACGGCATAATGAGTTCGCCCGCTTGCGCGTGCAGGTCCGAAACCTCGACAGCGTAGCCGGTGAACGAAGTCGTGCTGGTGGGAAGCCACGCGGCCGCGACGGCGTACGAGCCCGGAGCGTTCGGCGCCGCCCCCGGTTTGAGGCGGAGCAAGTACACCCAGTTGTCGGCTCCGGTCGGGAACGCTCCATTGCGACGGTACGTGATCTGCGGACCGGACTGATTCAGCCACGGTAAGGAGATGACGTCATCGGCCCAAGTACACGGCACACCTTCGCGCGCCCCCTGGGTAGCGCATCGCATTGAGGGTGTCCCGACGACCGCAGCGAACCTCAACTGATCCCCTGCGACAAACGGGCGAATGAGCGCGGGTGAGGACGAAGAAGTGATCTCAGGCCCCTGTACCACGACCTGAGTGTAGGTGGGCGACACGATGCTCAGCGTGGCGCCGACTCCGAGTTGGCCCCAAAGCGACTCGCGAGCCGCGCGAATCGTTGGGTGATCCAAGTTGGTCTGCGCGGCGTGAACCTTCGCATACCACCGGCTCAGCACGGCGCCAACGTCAACGACCGTGGTCTGAGGCGTCGTAGACGTTGAGATACGAGTCCCGGTCGAAGCGATCGCCCCCAACTCGCCAGGCGCCATGGGAAGGGGCGGCCGACTCGTAGCCGCGTAGAGCTTCGTGTCGAATCCTACCGCTTCGCCTGCGAGGTCTCCGACGGTTGCGGTCATGTCGCGGCGATAGGCTCGAATGTACTCGCTCTCGACGCGCCGAGCCTCTGCAAAGTCATCTCGGGTGAGCCCGAGCTCAGCCAGGAACTGGTCCCGTGTCAGCGTGCCGAACTCATCCAGCCGACCCGCCTGGACGAGGTAGCGACGCACTACGGAGGGCCCCGTCGGTCGATAGAGAAAGTCGTCTATGCTGATCGACGTGCTGGTGACATCACTCGGTGGAAGTCCGATCGAGCGAAGGACTCGAAGAGCCTCTTCGCCTCCGTTGCTCAACTGTGGCTCTTGACAGACGGCCCCGGGGAGCGCCCCCGACTGCGCCACCGTGGCGTTAAAGCCGCCGACGAGAAGGCGCGCGCCGTAGAGGGAAACCTCGTGAGCTTCTCGGGCGCCACGGGAGAAACTGACGTTGTTGCTGATCATGCTCGTAGCAATCGACCGATAGGTCGACGCAGCCAGCTCACCTGCCTCACGCGCGAGCTCTGGGAGCTCCGCGTAGAGGGACATCAGGAGGTCTCGACCAGTCGCCATGCTGGTGGCGCCAGCATCAACCCGCGCGCTCGCGGTGCACGAAGCGTCGGCAAAGTAGATGTTGGACCCGATAGCCTGTGCCTGTACCTGGTGAGCCACCTGCCGGAGCGCCGCCTCAGCGAGAGCTGCCCGCGTCTCGATGTTCTGTGGAGGCACCTGAATCCGCTGGTAAGCATTTCCACTCCAGGCCGTGAGCTCCACATCGGCTTCCCCTGTCGCCATTTCAAGCAACAAGTTCACCTTGCAATTGTTGATTCGCATCTCGCATGCGGCTTCCTCGCAGCCGCAAGACGTCGATGTCGCAGCAGCAGTCGGACACGTGCGAATCGTCGCGCCAACGCGGCAGATGTCACTTCCGGATTGTGGCAATGGAGAGGTCGTTGGACCCGCTCCCGCCCCCGACCTGAACCACTCTTCCTCGAGACAGCGCATGTGGACTCCTGCCCATGCCTCGAAGGTGGCAGCATCAACGACGGGTCCGGAACTCCAGTTGATCGGCTGCCACCACTGAGAGAGAGAGGCGCCTTCCATCGTGCCGTTGGGACCGAGGATCGCTACCTCCCGCGTACCTCCACCCGGGACTGGCACTCGCAAGAGCTGTCGAGCTCGCACGCGCTCGAGACCACTTCCCGGTTCGTCCGGAACGCCGTCGGCGAGATCGATCCACTCGTCTTCTCCCGTGCCGCACGAGACGAACGAGAACACGACCAAGAAACACCACACGATCGCTCTGATGCGCATGATCTACCTCTTCACCAGCGAGCTCGACCGCCGGTGAAGACCGACGAGTCCTAGCCATACCCAAAAGAGAACGGAACCGTTCGAACGAGACGATTGTCCTCCCACGGCGCAGGAAGCTTCCGTCGCAATGCGGCATGCGGGCACGTCGTCGATCGACGCGCATTCGAAGCCAGTCGGACACATGTTGTCGACGCAAGACCGCGTGCAGTAGCCGTCGTCTCGCGAGACCAAACACATCGACGAGAGGCAGTCTTCTCCCTCTTCGCAGACTTCGCCTAGCGCGGCAGCTTCACACGAAGTGGACGCACACTCGGACGAGAGACAGCGACCGCGTTCGCATACCCCCGACTCACAAGCCTCCGCGTATTCGCAGGCATCTCCGATTGGACTCGTGCCTCTGGGCATTTCGGGGGGACCGCAGTCGGAGGTCTCGCAAGGCCGTTCTCCGTAGAGAGTGCAAAGGCCGTCCACGTCGTCAGAGGAAAGCACACCTCGCGCCTCTGCGTCGTAGAGCGGGTGCATCAATCGACCAAGGTGCTCGGGTCCGCACTCGACGCCTTCGCACGGATGGGCGAGTCCGAGCGCATGACCGAGCTCGTGCGCCACAACCGTTTCGAGGAAGAGGCCTCCCTCGACGCCGGACGTAGTGACCCAGGTGCGCGCCGCATCGAGACGAATGTCCGCCTCCATGATGGCGAGCGAGTCCTCCCCCACTTCAAGCACCAGGTCTGTCACCCCGACCGCATCGCGCGGTAGCCCGAGCGACTCCCAACCGTCGCGGACGAATGAAAGGGAGCTCGTGCCGTCCTCCGAGCCAACGAGGTTGGCTTCAGCGTCGGCCCAAGCGATCTCCGGACCCGCGCACTCAACCGCCGACCAAGGGGTGCTGCTTCGGATCGCTGCCGCTGTCACGCTCGACGGCGGTAGTCCCGCACCGGCTGCATTCACGTGAATGGGAGACGCGCGCCAGTCGACTAGAACCGGCGACGCCGTGCCCAGCTCGTCCCGAATCGTTCGAAACGCGGAAGCGGATGACGGCGCCATCCACACCGCGAGCGCACAGACCGAAACAATGAGTCGGCGAAACGCGTGGTCACGGCGTACGAGCACAACGCCCTCCGTGCGCGACTTCTCCAGGCGGCTGGTATCCAGCGAAGCGCTCGTAGATGATTGGGCCGCCGAACTGCGCGGTGGTCGCGTAACCTCGACTGACCCGTCCGGAGCCCTCGCGATTGACGGGATCGAGGGCTCCCATGGATCGCGAGTAGAAGTCCGGATCGAACGCGTCCTGCGTCCACTCAAAAACGCCGAGCACCATGAGGTCGACCCCAAAGATCGATCGGACGTTCGGCAGTTCGTCGACGTCGTATCGCGGCTCGTCTCCCCAGTACTCGAGTCCGCACGATCGCCATGCGCAGACTGGAGTTTCATCGCTATCGCCCCACATGTAGGTCATGTGACGCGGCGCGGGCCCTTTCGCAGCAAGCTCCCACTCGGCTTCTGTTGGAAGGCGGCGGCCGCCGTCCCATTCACAGAACGCTTCGATCTGTTCTGGTGAAACATGGTATGCGGGGCGCTGCGCGTGAGAATCGTCATCGAAGACCGCGCCCATGAGATCGCGAACCTCCGTACATCCACCCGCGCTCACACACGCTTGATAGCGAGCGATCGTGACCGGGTAGCGATCGAGGTAGTACGGGCTCAGGGTCACGATCCCCATAGGCCAGCGTTCGCCGCCGCGGAGAAGCTCACCGCCCGGGATGCAAATCTCCTCCGCCTCCCATGGACTTTGGCGCGCCTCGCCCGCGCACGCGTCCTCACACGCACCGCGTTCCCAGCGGCACGTCGTCTCGTTGCAGCGGGTGGGGATGTAGTGGTTGGGATGGCAGGAGTCGCTGATCTCCCACCGGAGCTGACCAACGGAGCACTCGGCATCGGGTGCGGGCTCCCCAACCGACTCCCACGGCAACCACTCGCAGCTGGCCGTGCAGACACGTTGGGACGGGACGCACTCGCCTTCGACCCGTGACTCGGTGGCTCCGGGGCTGCACTCGCCTTGGGCGAGACACTCACCGATGGGTGTCCAGAACCCATCGATGCAACGCTCGCTGCGCGTGCCGCAGTTGCGGCAGCTCGCGGCGCGACTGGCGCCGGGAGCAACACAGGCTTCACGCCCCGCGTCGGGCGGAACCTCCGAGTCGACCGAGTCGGGGGCATCGGAAGCGTCGGCGGGCGGGGCATCGACGGCTCCATCGGAGACGAGCTCAGAGGAAGAACCGCAGGCGGACAGAGCGACGCACAGGAAGGAGAGCAAGTCGAAGCGAAGGGTCATGGTCCACTCCGGTGGAGGGCGCCCACGAGAGCGCGAAAACGATCGAGGCTGAGGGAACCTCGAGCGCTCGGGAGGGAGAGGCGGTCGCCGTCGAAGCGCCACTTCGAACGAGCGAGCGACGCGGGCCAGAGGGTTCCGTGGTCGGTCGCGTAGACGAGGACCGCGACGGTCTCGCCGAGCTCGAAGCGGACTTGGCCGGTGAGGAGGCGGATGCGGTTGCCGAGTCGGCCGCCGGGCATCCAGAAGTCGATCTCTTCGCGCGACGTTTCAAGCGGCGCGTCGTCGTCGCTCGCGCCGAGGAGGGTCGGGTCGGTGCGCAGGGTGACCCGGGTGTGGATTCCACGTTGGCCTTGGGGGCCCGAGGGAAAGGCTTCGATGCGAACGACCTCGCCCGCGAGGACATGGTCGGCGTGTTGAGCTGCGTCGCGGAGGGTCGCGGCGAGCCATGCGCCGTCCCACGTGGGGGCGACAACGGATCGCTCTTCGGATTCGAGCGCCGCATGATCCGCACGAAGCGCCTGCGCGGCGGCGGGGGTCGTGAGCGCAGCGAACGCGAGGACTAGGAGCCCCGTGGTGCTTATGGAGATTCGTCGGAGACGGGCCGAGCGCGGGGCGTTCGCAAGAACGAGGTGTGATCGCGCGGCGCGCTCGCACGAAGTGAGGTTCATCCACTCTCGTTGCGCGTTTGCGCCGAGACGGGACGAGGCGCCGAGGGGAACGCAGTTTGGCAGAGCCGACGTCAGTGATTTGCCGGGCACGATGGCCGGAGGCTGTCCGATGCCCACACGCGCGGCAACCTACGATTTGTTCCTAGGTTTCCTGGAATTCGTTGCAATTACAGACTCTTGAGCGACACGACACCGTTTCGATCGACTACCGATTTCGCCAGGACGTTTCTTGTCCAGTCCAAGATTCGTCCGCCGCGACGCAACCCAGCCGTGGTCGGGGCGAGAACCGGCTCGCTCTCGGGATCATTCCTGGATCTGCGCAAAGCGCACTGGGGATCATTGCGGAAGCGTGGGTTCGGCTCGGCGGGTCTGCGGGAAACCGGAGCTCGCGGGTCGCTTCAAACGTGGTTCGCCACGCGACCGATCCACCTCCTTCAGGAAGGCGGATCGGAGGCAAGGCGGGTCGCAAAACTGGCTGAATGCGCTTCGCGGGATCTCTGCTAGACCGTTCGCGGGCGCGAGGGGTGTGTATGCCGATGTCTTCTCCCCGCGTGTTGGTTGTGACTTGGTACTCACCGCTCGGTGCGGTGGTTCAACGGGTGCTGGGCGGCGCCGACGTGGTCGTCCCACGCCCCGACCGCGTGCTCGCTCGTCGTGTCTCCGCGAACGCGGTGATCGTCGACGTGCCAGACGGCGCGTCAGATGCACTGCGAGATCGCGTGAAAGCGTGGGCGATCGCGCTCGTGCAGTCCGGAACGAGCGCTCTGGTGCTTTGTGAGCCGGGTCAGACGCTCTGGCCGGAGGACGCGACAGAGAAGCCCAGCGTCGCGACGCGGCCGACGGACGGCAGCGCACGCGCGCTCCAGCTGACGAAACCGGTTCGCGGCCCCGAGCTGCGTGCGCTGGTGAGCTGGAGCCTCGGTGCTTCGATCAAGCGCGACCCGGAGCTCAATGGGCCCTCCGAAGAGCTGCTCTTGTCCGGACTTCGGGTCGGGCAGTTGCTCGGCCTGCCCGCTCGAGAAATGGAACTCGTCGTGCTCGCGTCGGAGCTGCGGGACCGCGACGAGATCGCGGCGCGCATGGAGGTCACACGCAGCCAAGTCGATTTTCTCGCGTCCGAGCTCAAGCGGCGCACGAAGAACTCCCTGGAGGCCGTCGTGCGGCAAGCGTGGCTCCACTGGGTCACTGCCGTCGCGGACGACGAAGGTTCGGGAGCGTTTACCGCACGGGTACGAAGGGGCTCTGGTGTCGTAGTACAGGGAGTAGTCGGCCCCGCTGACGGACGCTAGTTCGTCGGCTTTCCTCAGCGAGGGCGAGAGTCCAGGCCCCGAAAAAAGAAGAGGCCACGGGTCATGCGAACCCGTGGCCTTCTGCTCTCCGCTCACATGGGAAGCGGGAAGCCACCTCCGCACCCGAGGAACGCCACAGTTTCATCGCCGCAACACACGGTCACCTCTCCTCCACCC
>CALJLK010000028.1 GCA_937982655.1 uncultured Sandaracinus sp. | reverse complement strand
GAGCCGATCCGAGTAGTAGCTCGCACGGCCCTCGCGCACTTCGACGACGCGCTCCGCGGGCTCGCTCGGGCCGCCGACGTCCGGGGCTCCCGCGCCGGGCTCGTGGACCTGCGTCGAGGATCCGGAGTCGCGCTCGGGGGTACGCCGCGCGGTCGGGGAGGGCGTTGCGCCGCCGCACGCGCCCGAGAGCGTCGAGAGCGCGACGACCGCCGCGAGCACGACCGACCTCATGGGCTCACCGGTCGGCCGTGCCCCGGGACCAGCAGGGTCGAGCGGTACGCGTCGTACACGAAACGATCGCTGTGCTCCTCGTTGTGGCAGCGCACGCAGAGGCTCTCCGGCGCGTCACGCACGATGGTCGCCGTCGTCGGAGTCGTGAGGTGCGCGCTGCCCGGTCCGTGGCAGTTCTCGCAGCCCACGTCGCGCAGCACGCCGCCGTCGCCGAGCTGCGTCACGGTCGATCCGCCCGGTCGCTCGTAGCCGGTCACGTGGCAGCCGACGCAGTCGAGGTGGAACTGCTTGTCGCGCGAGGCGAGCGTCTCGTAGGCGCGCCCGTGGGGATGCGAACGCCACCACGCATGCGCGGGAGCGTGGCAGCTCGCGCAGGCGTCGGAGCCGACGTAGTGCGGCTCTCCCTCGGCGACGGGCGGCGGCATGCGCTCGGCGAGCGCGGTGCGGTTGTGGTCGTTGATGCGGCGATCGAGCGTGGTCAGGCGCTCACGCACGGAGGGCGCGCGCGGTGCGTCGGGATCGAGCTCCTCCCAACGCGCGGCGAACCCGCGACGTCCGTTCGCGAGCGGCGGGACGCGGAGGCGATCGCGCTCGGTTCGCAGCCCCGCGAGCCGCGCACGCTGCGTGTCCACGTCCGCGGCGGCGCGTCCTTCGCGGGTCCACGCCTCCAGGCGTGTTTCGAGATCGCGGATCTCGTCGTCGAGCGAAGCGCGCTGGGTGGCGACCGACCACTCGGAGCGATCGACCCACGCACCCTCGGCGCTCGGGTGCTGCAGGTCCACCACGAGCAGGCCTTGTCCCTGCCGGCCCGCGTGCAGGATCGGCGCGCCGTCGGTCGTCTGCGGCGCGAGCGGCTCGGCTCGCGCGAGCCCGCCGAGGATCACGAGGTCCACCCCGGGCAGCATCGCGGCATCGCGCGCGAGCCGACGATCGCCCACCACGAGCGCGATCGTGAGCGCGGGGCGATCGGTACGCGCGGCGAGGGCTTCGCGCGCGGCGGGCAAGGGATCGACGTCGAGCCGGGCCAGTCCCACCACGTCGATCCGCAGGTCGCCCACCGACACCGAGGCGATCGCGGGGAGGGCCTCGTCGCCGACCCGCGCCCCTGCGGCCACCACCGGGGCGCCGAGGCGATCGCGATGCGCGAAGAAACGATCGGGGCCTTCGCGGAGATCGGCCGGTCCGGGGGCCAAGGCGTCGAGCCCGAGCTCCTTCAAGATCTCGCTCAGGGTCTCCGCGCGCCAGCGCTCCTGGGTCTCGGCGCCCGGGCCGTGCGCCTGGGGGGCGAGCCAGAGATCGCCGGCCGCGACGAAGAGCGTCGGTGCTTCGGACGAGAGGGCGGTGAACCGCTGCGCCAACCGATCGATGCCGCCGAGCGGTCGGCTCGTGCAGCCGCAAGGCTCCAGATATCCCTGTAAATCCGTGATCGCGACGATCCGGAGGTCCGGCCGAGGCTCGGCCGGTGGAGACGGCTCGGTCCCCCCGCACGCGGCGACGAGCAGCAGCCACGAGAACGTGCGCATCCCGGCCTCATAGCTTCCGTCGTCGCCCCTTGGCCAGCGTCGACCCCTCCGGCGGCGTCCGGCGGCCTCCAGCCCGACGCGTGCGCGAGCGGCGGTGTGGAGCGAGGTGTCGCCCGTCATGGCACCTCGCAGCCTTGACGGCATTGGGGTCGACCGCTAAAACGCGCAGCCCTCCGTCGCGAGGCCTTCCGACCCGACCCCGGCCCACTCGCGGAAGTCGAGTCGCCGAAGTCGCGTCACCGAAGTTACGTCGAAGTTTTCGCCGAAGTTTTCGAGGAATTCATCATGGTCAAGGTTCGGCTCGCTCGCGCGGGCTCCAAGAAGCGCCCGTTCTACCACCTGGTCGTCACCGACCATCAAAAGGCGCGCGACAGCCGCTGCATCGAAGAGATCGGTCACTACGATCCCTCGCGTCCGATCGCCGAGGCCAAGGTCGACTACGCCCGCCTCGCGTACTGGAAGGGCGTCGGCGCCCAGCTCAGCGAGACGGTCGCCAAGGTCATTCGCGACCACTCGAAGACCCAGCCGAGCGCGTGAGCCCCATGGAGGCGATGCGCGAGCTCGTGGTCTTCCTCGCGAAGGCCTTGGTGGACGATCCCGACGCCGTCGAGGTGAAGGTCGTCGAAGAGGACCGCGCCTACGTCTTCGAGCTGAGCGTCGCGCAAGGCGACCTCGGCAAGGTGATCGGCAAAGAAGGCCGGACCGCCCGCGCGCTGCGGACTCTGCTCGCCACGATGGCGACGCGGGGTCGCAAGCGCGCCGTCCTCGACATCCTCGAGTGAGGCGGTCGTGCCTCCGGTGCCCGACGATCTGGTGAACGTCGGCGTGTTGACCAAGCCCCATGGCATCCGCGGGGAGCTTCGTCTGCACGCCTTCAATCTCGATTCGCCTCTGTGGGACGAGGTCGAGACGATCTTCCTGCGTCTCCCCGACGGCCCGCGCGAGCACGCGATCGAGTCGCTCCGCGTCGCGCCCAACAAACACGTCGTGCTGACCCTCGAAGGCGTGGGCACGCGCGAAGGTGCCGAGGCGCTGCGGGGCGTCGAGGTCGCGGTGCCGCGCTCCGTGTTCCCCGAGCTCGACGAGGGGGAGTTCTACTTCGTCGATCTCGTCGGCCTTCCCGTGCTGCGCGACGGCGAAGAGGTCGGGCGCATCGAAGGCGTGCTCGAGTATCCGAGCATCGCGTGCCTGGAGGTGCGCTGCGCGGACGGCGTGCGCGAGCTGCCGATCCTCGAGCCGTGGGTGCTCGAGGTGAGCCCCGAGCGAGGCCACGTCGTCGTCGGTCCGTGGGACGACATCCCCGTCCGCTGAGGGGCGGCGATTGGGCCCGATGCGCTTCGAGATCGTCACGCTCTTCCCGGAGTTTCTCGAGACCTTGAAGATCGGTCTCCTGGGCAAGGCGATCGAGTCGGGGCTCGTGCAGATCGTCGCCCACAACCCGCGGGACTACGCGACCGATCGCCACCGCAGCGTCGACGACGCGCCCTACGGCGGGGGTGACGGGATGTTGATGATGCCGGGGCCGGTGATCGAAGCGCTCGAAGCGCTCGACGCCGCGCGCGGAGGACCGACGCACCGCGTGTTGCTCACGCCGCAAGGTTCGCGTTTCGATCAGGCGACCGCGCGACGCTTCTCGTCCTTGCCGTCGCTGACGCTCGTGTGTGGCCGCTACGAAGGTTTCGACGAACGGATCCGTGAAGAGGTCCACGAAGAGATCTCGCTCGGGGACTTCGTGCTGCTCGGCGGCGAGATCGCGGCGCTCACGATCGTCGAGGCGACCGCGCGGCTCGTGGCGGGCGTGCTCGGAAACGAGGGCTCGGCGGTGGAGGAGTCGCACTCGGCGGGTCGGCTCGAGTACCCGCAATACACGCGACCGGCGGTGTTTCGCGGGCGCGCGGTGCCCGAGATCCTGTTGAGCGGCAACCACGCCGCGATCGCCCGTTGGCGTCGCAAAGAGAGCCTGCGCCGTACGCGCACGCGTCGTCCGGATCTGTTCGCGAAGCTGGAGCTCGACAAGCTCGACCGGAAGCTGATCGCGGAGCTCGACGCGGAGGCCGCCGCAGAGGTTGCCGAAGCCACGGCGAAGGCCGCGACGGCGAACGAATCCGTCGACGACACGCCGGAACCTTCGGAGTCGTGATGGGCGCGGTCTACGTGGCGCTCGTGCATCATCCGGTGCGCGACAAGACGGGCGAGATCGTCACCACGGCGATCACGAACTTCGACGTGCACGACATCGCGCGCAGCGCGCGCACGTACGACCTCGCGGGCTACTTCGTGATCACGCCGATCGAGGCGCAGCACGTGCTGCTCGGCCGCATCCTCGCGCATTGGGGCAAAGACGGCGCCGGCACCAAGCGCGTGCCGCCCCGCGCGGAGGCGCTCTCGATCGTGGAGCCCGCGCGCTCGCTCGAGGAGGTCGTCGCGACCCTTCGCGATCGCCACGGCCGAGCACCGCGTGTGGTCGCGACCGCGGCGCGCTCGACCGGGATCACGCTGCGATCGTTCGCGGACGAGGCCCACGCGATCGCCTCCAGCGACGCCCCGACGCTGCTGCTCTTCGGCACCGGGCACGGGCTCACCGAGGCGGTGCTCGAAGGCGCGGATGCGCTGCTTTTGCCGGTTCGACCGGGGGGATACAACCACCTCAGCGTGCGCGCCGCGGTCGCGATCATCCTCGACCGTCTCTTCGGTGATCACCGTTTCCACTCCGGCGCCGTTGACGGCTCCGAGGGTGGGTGCTAACAACCCGCTCCCTTTTCCGCCTCCCCGAGGGGCTTCTTTTCCAAAGGCCAACCATGAGCAGCACGGTCCCGCAGATTGCGGCCCTCGAGCAGGCCCAGCTTCGCGAGCTCCCGCCCTTCCGAGTCGGCGACACGATCAAGGTCCACTTCCGCATCCGCGAAGGGGACAAGGAGCGTGTCCAGGTCTTCCAGGGCGTGGTCATCCGTCAGCACCGCGCTGGCCTCCGCTCGACCTTCACGGTCCGCAAGATGTCGTACGGCGTCGGCGTGGAGCGCATCTTCCCGTCGCACTCGCCGCGCATCGAGAAGGTGGAGATCACGGCGCGTGGTCACGTCCGCCGCAGCCGCCTCTACTACCTCCGCGACCTCGCGGGCAAGAAGGCGCGTCTTCGCGCGAGCCAGCGCTCGGGCGCGGACGACGTGCTCAAGGAGTTCGGCGCGAGCTGAGCTCGTTCCAACTCACCCGAATCGATCGGGCGCTGCTTCGGCGGCGCCCGATTTTCGTTTTGGGGTGACGATCTCGCGGCCCTCCGAACGAAAGGATGGGCGCTCCTCGGGGCACCCCACCACGCGTGCGATCGCGTACCGTCGGCGCATGAGCCAAGGCCCGTACCGCAACCCCACGCCCACCGTCGACGTCGTCGTCGAGCACCCGCGCGGGATCGTGCTCATCGAACGCACGAACGAGCCGCGCGGATGGGCGCTCCCCGGGGGGTTCGTCGACGAGGGCGAGCGTGTGGAGGACGCCGCGATCCGCGAGGTCGCGGAGGAGACGGGGCTCGCGGTCGAGCTCGTGAGCCTGCTCGGCGTGTACAGCGATCCGGCGCGCGATCCGCGTCAGCACAACCTCTCGGTGGTGTACGTCGGTCGGTGTGCGGGCGAGCCGACGGGAGGGGACGACGCCAGCCGCGCGGAGGTCTTCGCGCTCGACGCGCTCCCCTCGCCGCTCTGTTTCGACCACGCGCAGATCGTCGCGGACTATCGACGGTGGAAGGAGACGGGCGAGCTCCCGCCGCCCCGCCCGAGCGAACGCTGAACGCCGCCTTCGGCTCTGCTGTGCGGATCGGCTGGCGCGCCGAACCGATCAGCGCCCGCGCCAGCGCCGCGCGGGGCCGACGTCGACGTGCACGAAGCCGCTCACGGGGTAGGTACCGACGCCGCCGACGTGGTCGCGCGTCACGGACGCCGCGAGCTCCACCGCCGACACGCCGGGGATGCGGAAGTCGAGCGCTTCGCCCGCGATGTGGCGGCTCTCGCGCGCGACCTCGCGACCCTTCTTGCGGAGGAGCTCGTTCAGCTTCGGTGAGCGGAAGCCGCTGATCACGTCGATGCGATCGCGGCCGTACGCGGTCGCCATCCGCACCGCGACCGCGACGGGCTCGGGGCTCATGGTGCGCGCGTCCCAGGTCGCGCGGCAGCGGAGGAAACGTGCGATCGCCGCGTCGTCGGGGAGCCGATCCGCGGACGCGACGGGCAAGACCTCGTGCGTGTGCAAGTGGTGGAAGCTGACCGCGAACCGCGTCGTGGTCGGCGCTTCGTTCGTCGGGGTCGCCTTGCGCGCCTCGTGCTCCACGTGGATCGGCGGTGCGTCCGCCGTGCGCGGGAGAGGAAGCGAGCGGTGCGGCGGCGCGAGCTCGGGCGCCTCCGCGCGCGCCGAGGCCACGTCGAGCGCGAACGCACCCCCGTGCACGAGCGCGGCACCGAGCGCGAGACCGAGGACGACGTCGAGCCAACGCGACACGCGACCAGCCTACGGAGCCGTGGCCGCCTCCGCCAGGAATGCGCTCCGTCGACGAGCTCGCGTCGACGGTCGTACGCGCGCCGCGTCGTTCGCGATCACTCGGCGATCAGCCGACGCTCGCGGAACTCGTTCGTGCCCGGCACGTGGACCCAGAGACGGCGCTCCGCGATCGCGCCGTCTTGCACCGACACCACGAGGAACGCGCAAGGCCACGTGAGCAGGCCTTCGTGGGCGAAGGTCGCCGCGTCCTCCGCCGAGAAGTACGCGCCCGCGTCGCAGTGCGAGTGGTAGATGACCTTGAGCGGTCGGCCCGCGGCCGCGCCTTCTTCGAGCGTTCGCGCGGCGCGAAGCTCGTGGATCTTGAAGTAGGTGCGCGAGGTGCGCGGGAAGGTCTCGGGATCGAGGCGGTGGTATTTGTCGGCCTCGTTGACCTCGCGCCGCGCTTCGTCGAGCCGCTCGGGCTCCGTGGCGGGTCCGAAGAGGAAGCCGCAGCACTCGCTCGGGTACTCCGCGAGCGCGTGGGCCTCGACGTCCGCCAGCACGCTCGGATCGATCCGGAGATCGGCGTCGATCCAAGGAAGATCAGGGAATTGAGGGTGAGTCATCGTGCGTGATCTTCCCGTTGGATCCGATGGAGGAGCTCACTCGCTTCGGCGATCGGTCTTTGGGGTCGAGCCGTCGACGTTCGGTGGAAGGGGGGCGCTCGTGCCGAGCTCGAGCACGCGTTTGACGTGCTCCACCGCCGCCCACGCTCCGGCCAGCGCGGCGTCGATCGGATCGTCCGTCTCGTCGAGCTCGATCGGGGTGGCGCCGACGTCCTCGGGCGCCGCCTTCAGGCCGGCTCGCGCGAGGTAGAGCGCCGCGACCTCGCCCGCCGAGCCCCGGCGCGCGGATCGAACCTCGAAGCCCGCTTCGAGCAGGCGCGCTTGTCCGCGCGGCCCGATCTCGGGCAGCAAGAGGTGCCGCACGAAGCGGCGGCGCTGGGCGGGCGAGAGGCTCAACGACCGCCCGCGATGGCCGGGATGATGCTGACGGAATCGCCGGCGCGCAGCGGGGTGTCGAGGCCGTCGAGCATGCGGATGTCCTCGTCGTTCACGAAGAGGTTCACGAAGCGGAGTACCTTGCCGGAGTCGTCGCAGATGCGCGCCTTCAAACCGGGATGTTTGGTCTCCGCGGCGTCGAGGAGCGCGCGAACCGTGGCGGCTTCGAAGGCGACCTCGGTCTCGCCGGCGGTGAGGCTGCGGAGGGCGGGCGGGATGCGGAGCGTGTTGGTCATCGGGGTTCCTCTAGCGGAGTGCTGGTCGCGCGAAGCGCGCACGTGAGCTTTTCAGCAGCCTACGACCGCGCACGAGGGCGCGTAGCGTTCGGGGCGAAGATCGAGGTCGCGGGGCGATTCGAGCGGGCAGTCGGCGCGAGGCCGCACCTTCGCGGCACGCAGGCGACCTTCGAGCGCGCGGTAGTGGAGCACACGACCGATCCATGCGTCGTCGCCGCTCAGGAGCGCGCGCGCGAGCTTCGCTTGCAGCGCGCCGAGCACGCCGACCACCGCGCCGAGCACGCCGACGTCCGCGCAGGTCGGGACGTCTCCGCCGGGGACGTCCTCGAACACGCAGCGCAGACACGGCGCGTGGGGGAGGGCGCGTGGATCGGTCGACAGAGCCCAGCCGTTCCAGCCCACCGCGCCCGCATGCACGACCGGCACCCCCGCGAGCGCGCACGCGTCGGCGACGAGGAACTTGGTGGCGAAGTTGTCCGCGCCTTCGATCACGAGGTCGACGCCGTCGAGCTGCGCGCGGGCCGTCGAGGGCTCGAAGCGCGCGCGTCTCGCGTGCACCTCGCGCGCGCCGAGCTCCGACAGACGCGCCGCGGCGGCGTCGGCTTTGGCGTGCCCGACGTCCTCGTCGCCGAAGAGCACCTGCCGGTGGAGGTTCGTCTCGTCCACCACGTCGTCGTCGAGGATCGTGAGCGCGAGCTCGCTTCCCATCGCGAGCACCAACGCACGCGCCGCGGGGCAGCCGAGGCCACCCATGCCGACGAACAGGACGCGGTGGAGCTTGCTCATACGCAGAAACGAACGAGACGATGGGTGATCAAATCGCGTAGACGTAACGACGAGGCGGCTTGCGGCGCGCGCCGTGGGACTCGCCGCGCGCGCAGAGATCTTCGAGCGAGACCTCGTCGAGGCAACGCTCGATCCGGCTCGCGAGGTCGGCGAACGCCTCTTCGGTGACCGCGCGGCTCGCTTCGTCGCCGCCGTCGTCGTCCTCGGGGGAGGTGAGCACGACGGGTCCTTCGAGGGCACGCACGACGTCGCCGAGCTTCACGTCCGCGGGCGGGAGCGCGAGGGCGTAGCCTCCGCGAGGACCGCGCTTGGACGTCACGAGGCCCGCGCGCTTGAGGTCTTGGAAGATCTGCTCGAGGAAGCGCGGAGGGATGCCCTGACGCTCCGCGATGGAGCGGATCTGGGTGGGCCGGCCCTCGTTGTGGAAGGCGATGTCGAACAACGCCCGCACCCCGTAGCGACCCTTGTTCGAGAGCTTCACGGGGCACGTTGTGAATTGGTACATCGGCAATGTCAACAATCGATTCCCGAGCGCCGTCTTCGGGCGCCATCCGCGAGCGGCAGGCCTGTGAGGGTCTCGAGTCGCAAAGGCTCTGGGCGCATTCCTGAGCGGTGCGGTGGTGGTTTCGCGGTCGGCGGCGCGCGCCGCGCACGAACCTGCTCCGGCATACGAGCTCGCAGACCGTGGGAAACCTCGCTTCGGCGCTCGGCCACGTGTGGCACCACGCCCACCTCATGAGCGACCAAGAGCACGGAGTGACCGTCGAGCGCCGCGGGGCGATCGCGGTGTGGACCCTCGACCGACCCGACCGCATGAACGCGCTCGGCCGCAGCACGGTGCGGGAGCTCGGGCGGCTCGCGCGGGAGGCGCGCCACGACACGAGCCTGCGCGCGGTGGTGCTCACAGGTCGCGGTGACCGCGCGTTCTGCGCCGGAGCCGACCTCAAGGAGCGCCAGAGCATGTCCGAAGAGGACGTGCGTGACTTCCTCGGGCTCTACCGCGCGGCCTTCGACGCGATCGATCGGCTGCCCAAGCCGGTGATCGCGGCGGTGAACGGTGTGGCGTTCGGGGGTGGGCTCGAGCTCGCGCTGGCGTGCGATCTGCGCGTGATGTCGTCGACCACCCAGATTGGGCTGACCGAGGTCTCGCTCGCGATCATCCCCGGCGCGGGTGGAACGCAGCGCATCACGCGCCTGGTCGGGCCCGCGAAGGCCAAGGAGCTCATCCTCCTCGCGCGGCGCATCGACGCGCAGGAGGCGCTGGCGCTCGGGATCGTCAACCGCGTCGCCGAGGGGCGCAGCGCGCTCGACGTCGCGCTCGAGCTCGCGGCTCCCTTCGAGAACGCCGCGCCCATCGCGGTCGCGGCGGCGCTCGACGCCATCGACGCCGCCTCGGATCTCCCGCTCGACGCGGGCCTTCTGCACGAGCGGCGCTGCTACGAGCGGACGCTGGAGAGCCAGGATCGGCTCGAAGCGCTCGCGGCCTTCCGCGAGAAACGCGCGCCGCGGTACCTCGGACACTGACGGCCGCGGATCACACGCACACGACGCACCGCGCGCAGCGAACGTGCGCGCTCGCCTTGATCCTCGGGCCCAGGCGCGCCATCTCCCCGCCTCGATGACACGAGCACACCTGGTCCTCGCCGACGGCACCCGATTCTCCGGCGTCGCTTTCGGCAAGGTGGGCGACACGGTCGGCGAGGCCGTCTTCACGACTGGCATGACGGGCTACCAAGAGGTCCTCACGGACCCGTCGTATTGCGGCCAGATCGTCACGATGACCGCGCCGCAGATGGGCAACACCGGCGTGAACGCGGAAGACCTGGAGGCGACGCGGCCGTATCTCGCGGGCTTCGTGGTGCACGAGCTCTCCCCGCTCGCGAGCAGTTGGCGCGCGACCGAGACCCTCGACGCGTATCTCGTGCGCCAGGGCATCGTCGGCATCGCGGGCGTCGACACGCGCGCGCTCACCCGGCACGTGCGCGACCACGGCGCGCAGATGGCCGCGATCGGCACGAGCGACCCCGACACGCTCCACCACATGGCGCGCGAAGCCCCGCCGATGGAGGGCCGCGACCTGACCGGCGAGGTCACCTGCCGCGAGCCGCACACGTGGCGCGAGGGCAACGGCGTCTGGACGACCCACGGCGCGCGCGACGCGAAGCACCACGTGGTCGCGATCGACCTCGGCGCGAAGCTCAACATCTTGCGTTGCCTCGTCGACGCCGGCTGCCGCGTGACGGTCGTGCCCGCGCGGACGACGGCGGACGAGATCCTCGCGCTCGCGCCCGACGGCGTGTTCCTCTCGAACGGACCCGGCGACCCGGCCGCCGTCCACTACGCGATCGAGACCACGCGCACGCTCCTCGGCAAGCGCCCGCTCTTCGGCATCTGCCTCGGTCATCAGATCCTCGCGCTCGCGCTCGGCGCGACGACCTACAAGCTGAAGTTCGGGCACCGCGGCTTGAACCAGCCGGTGAAGGATCTCGCGACGGGTCGCATCGAGATCACCACCCAGAATCACGGCTTCGCGGTCGATCCCGGCACGCTCCCCGACGACGCCGAGCTCACGCACGTGCACCTCAACGACGGCACCTGCATGGGCATCGCCTCGAAGAAGCACGACGCGTTCAGCGTGCAGTTCCACCCCGAAGCGGCGGCGGGCCCGCACGACTCGCGCTATCTCTTCGATCGGTTCGTCGCCGCGATGGATCGCGCGCGCGCGTGAGCGGACGCGAGCTCTCGACACGCGCGAGCTCGATCGTGCTCGCGCTCTCGTGCTCGATGTTGGGTGCGTGCATCTCGACGCTGACGGCGCGCGTCGATCCGGATGCGCCGGGAACGTTGCGGCTGCGCAACGAGAGCGACGAGACGGTCTGCTACGTCACGATCGCGCGCGTGCTCGTCGGGGGGAGGGGAGAGCGAGCGCTCGACCGGCTCGACCACGACGAGGTGGTGCTGCCGGGCGAGGAGCGCGACTTCGTGATCGAAGGTGGCGCGGACGAGCCGCGAAACGTGCGGGTGCTCGACTGCGCGGAGCGCGAGCTCTTCGCAGGGCAGGTGGTGGTCGACGCAGAGCACGGGGTGCGCGTGACCTTGAGCGTGCGGTGAGCGTGCGGTGAGCGCGCGGTGAGCGTGCGGCGCGCGTGACCTCGAGCGTGCGGTGAGCGGCGGGCGTGAGCGCGCTCGTTTCGTACGGTGCTCGAGCCACTTCGCGCGGAGGCGACAGACCCCGAGCTGGGCGTTGCGATCAGGTGCGCGCGAAGATCACGCGTCCGCGCGCGATCGTGAGCCGCGCGGCGCCGCGCACCTCGCGACCGCGGAGCAGCGTGTTGGTCGACTTCGAGCGCAGGCTCGCGCGCGTGACGGTCCACCCGTGCTCGGGATCGATCACCGTCACGTCCGTCGCACCCACCACGCTCGCGTCGCGCCGCAGCACGCGCGCGGGCCCCGTGGTGAGCGCCTCGATCGCGCGACGTCGCGGGAGCGCTCCGTCGCGCACGAGCTGCAGCACGAGGGGGAGGGCGGTCTCGAGGCCGATCATGCCCGGCAGCGCCTCTTCGAGCTCGCACTCCTTCTCGAGATCCGAATGCGGCGCGTGATCGGTCGCGATGCAGTCGATCGTTCCGTCCACGAGCCCCGCCCGAAGCGCGTCGCGATCCTCGACCTCGCGCAGCGGCGGGATCACCTTCGCGAGCGTGTCGAAGCCGAGCAGCGCTTCGTCGGTCCACGTGAGGTGGTGGGGCGTGACGTCGGCCGTGACGGGCACACCGCGCCGCTTCGCTTCCCGCAGGCGCTCCACCGCGCCTCGGCTCGAGACGTGCGCGACGTGGAGCGGCGCGCCCGTGAGCTCCGCCAGCTGCGTGGCGGCGGTGCGGTCGGAGCGGAA
>CALJLK010000027.1 GCA_937982655.1 uncultured Sandaracinus sp. | reverse complement strand
TCCACGCCGATCATCCACGGCAACCCGGAACGAACTTGCGGGCGGGTGTACTAGGTCGAGGATTCTCACGAACCCACCACGGTCAAACGTCCTTCTTCGCCAGCTCGCGCACGAAGGTCGTGACCTCGTCGAGGTGCTTCACGACCTGGAACTCGTGGTTGAACACGCCCGCGATCGTGCCCTGCCGGTCGACCACGTAGGTCACGCGGTGGCTGATCATCGGCAAGAGCGAGAAGAACGTGCGGTACGCGGTCGAGATCGAACGGTCGGTGTCGGCGATCATCGGAAAGCCGATCCCGTGCGTCTCCGCGAAGCGGCATTGCGTCGCGTGCTCGTCGCACGAGATGCCGACGACCTCGGAGCCGAGCGCGACGAGCTCTTCGTAGTTGTCGCGGAACCCCTTCGTCTCGACGGTGCAGTTCCGAGTGAACGCGCGCCGGAAGAAGTAGAGCACCACGATCTTGCCGCGCAGCCCGAGGAGCGAGAGCCGCTCCCCCGACGTCGTCATGGCCTCGAAGTGCGGGGCCGCTTGTCCGACGCGCAACATCACGCCTTCGTGTACACCCGTTGCGCGAGATGGTCACGATCGCGACGAGCCCGCCGGCCTCGCGACCGACCCGTCGCCCCAGCGCGAACACGTGCGAACACGTGCGATCACGTGCGGTCACGCGGCAGCGCGTTCGACGACCGCGCGATCGGACGACGCTCAGCCCGACGTCAGCCGACCGGCGTCGGCACGGTGAGGAAGTCGACGTACTCGCCGTGGGTGAGGCAATGCGCGTGGATGCGCACGACGTCCCCCGGTCGCACGTCCGGCGGGAGCTGCACCACGTACACGGTGTTCTTGCCCGCATCCGCCGCGGGATCGCCCCCTTCGAGCGCCGTGTACGCGCCGTTGTCCTCCGCGCCCACGGTCGGCCATCCGGAGAAGCGGCTCTCGAGCTCGGTCGCTTCCTCGCTCGCTTTGCGCACGCGGATCCAGTTGTACCAATGGCCTTCCGGGTTGTCCTCGCTCGGGGCCGCGTTCGGATGCATCGCGTGCCCCTTCGACGGATCGCCCCACATGATCGCGAGCATGCCCTCGGCGATCGGCGAGACCCCCGAGTCGAGGTTCGGCACGTACGGCAGGTGTTTACCCAGGTGCTTCAGCTCGCCGTCCGGTCCGTTGACGTCGGCGAGGTAGCTCTCCGGGATCGCCCCCGCGTTGCCACGCGCACGGTTGAACGCGATCGCGTCCCAGTCCGCCGGCTTGGTGCGCGGCACCGCGAGCGGATCGGCCACCGTCTCGCCACCGCCGGTGGGCGTCGGTTCGGGTCGAGGTTCCGGCTCCACGCTCGAACCGCACGCGACGACCTGCGGGAGGAGGACGACGGCGCCGGTGGAGGCCGCCAACTGCTGAAGGAACGCGCGACGAGAGGTCATGACCGAGTGCGTAGAGAAGAGCGCGCGCGAGGGCAAGGACTCGCGACGCGACGAACCGTTGCGAACGGCACGCGAACCGTGCGCGAACGGCGCGCGATCGCACCGCGCGAGCGCCCTCCGCGTTGACCGCGCCCCTCGGAACACGGTACCCGCTGAGGCTTGTCCGACTCCAAGCCGTACCCGAAGTCGAAGGCGCTACCCACCGAGCTCGACCCGTCGACCGTCGACCCGGTGGACCCGTCGAGCGCCGACCCGGTCGACGCAGTGGACCCGTCGACGTTCGCCCCCGTCGACACGGTCGATCCTTCGCGGCTCTGGCAGGTCGACGGCAAGTACTACGACCTCGAGCCCTTCCTCGAGAAGCACCCCGGCGGGCGGCGCTTCCTCGAGCAGACCCGCGGCACCGACTGCACGGCGCTCTTTCACAGCACGCACCTGCACGACCGCGTGCCGCTCGCGACGCTGCGGACCTACTACGTCGGCGACGTGCCCGGCTACGCGCCCGCGTACGACTTCGAGGGCGACGGCTTCTACCCGACCCTCAAGCGCCGCGTGCGCGAGCACTACGTGGAAGCTGCGCGCGCCGCGGGCGAGAAGGGTCGAGCGATCCGCGTCGCCCACCACGGCACCCGCGCGTTCTTCCTCCGTTTCGCCGCGTTCTACGCGGTCTTCGTCGCGCTCTCGATCGGCGCGATCGGCTTCGGCCAGTGGTGGTGTGCGCTCCTTTGGGGCCCCGTCGCCTTCGCGCTCGGCGGCTATGGCCACGAGGCGATGCACGCGGGCGTCTTCCGCACGGTGCGCGCCAACCGCGCCCTCGCACTGCTGACCCTCGACCTGATGGGTGTCTCCTCGTTCGTCTTCACCGCGATGCACGTCCCCTTGCATCACGTCTACACCAACGAGCCGAACGTCGATCCCGACATCGAGGTGCACTTCCCGCTCGTGCGCGAGTTCGAGCATCAGAAGCGCTTCGGCATCCACCGCTTCCAGCACCTCTACGCGTGGATCCTCTACTTCATCACCTTCCCCGTGCTCTTCGTCGGCGATCTCGTCGCGGCCGCGAGCGGTTGGTGGTTCGGCCCCTGGGGCAAGATGCAGCGCCCGAGCTGGCGCGAGGCGCTCTCGTTCATCGCGCTCAAGGTCCTCGCGGCGAGCCTCTGGTACGTCCTGCCCTACTTCCTGCTTCCGTGGACCACCGCGCTGCTCGTTCAATGCCTGATGATCGGCGGAGCTGGCCTCATGGTCCAAGGCACCTTCGCGCTCAGCCACCAGAACGCGCTGGCCATGAACTTGGCCCACGAGCCCGATCGCAACCCGCGCGATTGGGGCGCCCAGCAGCTCCGGACCTCCGTCGACTTCCAGCACGGCCACTGGCTCCCGGTCACCCTCTTCGGCGGCCTCGGGTACCAGATCGAGCACCACCTCTTCCCGACGATCAGCTACAGCCGTCTGAACGAGATCGTCCCCATCGTGCGCAAGACCTGCGAAGAGTTCGGGGTGCCGTACTTCTATTATCCGACCGCCTGGTCCGCCCTGGTCGCGCACTACCGCTTCCTGCGCACGATGGGCCGTCCGGTCGAAGAAGCGGCGTCGTCTCCCGAGCTCGTGGCGCCCTGAAGCGCGGTGGCGCAGCACGGGATCAATCACCCGACACGGTGCGCAAGCCCGAAGCGCACTCGGCGACGAACGCGCGCACTGCAAACGCGTTCCGTCGAGATCTCAATCGCCGAGGTCGAAGTCGTCGTCGTCAGCGCGCTCCTCGTCGAGCGTTTCGTCGTCGTTTCGTTCCGCAGCCTCGAGCGGGCGCTCGAGCCGCAAGTAGAACCCGTCGAGGTCGAAGTCCCTTGCGATCTCGATCTCGACGAGCCCCACCTGCTCGAAGAGGACGTCACCGTATCCGAGCTCGTCGGGCACGTCCGACACCCCGAGAGCCCGTGCCAGCTCCGCGAGCTCGGCCCAAGCGGCGAGGCCGACGTTGACGCGGACCATCTGCGTCCCACCGGCATCCGGATCGATGACCGCAGTGCCGACCAACGCGTCGCTCACCTCGAACACCGAGATCGAGAACGCCTTCTTGAAGGCATACACGGGCTCGACCCGACCCCACACGGCGTCTGGATGGTTGCTCTGAACGAACGCGCGCGTGTCCCCCCAACGAAAGCTCCCGAGGCCGAGCGCGAGATCCTGCACGAGAGGACGAGTCATCGGCGAAGAACGCCAGCAGGTTGCTGAGAAACACAAGGCACGAAAAGTCGAGCGGAGAGCGCGTCGGGCGTGTCACCGATCTGCCGAGCGAGCTGCGAGAGCAGCGCCGAGCGCTCGAGAAGGTACGGACCCAGCGCGGGCTTCAGCATCTCGCCGGTCGGCGGGTCGAACGCCGTACCGGCCGTGCGAGGCGTGTCGACCGCGACCGCGGCGACGAGACCGCGCGCGAGGTTGGCAGACATCGCGGCGTGTGGACCCCGCTCGGGCCATGCGCGCTGCGGAAGAAGCACGTCGGCGAGCGCGTCGAGGAGCGACTCGGCGAGTGCCGCACGGGTGGGGTCGTACCAACCCGCGGTCCACGCATCGACGTGCGCGACGCCGTCGCCGACCCAGCCGAGCGCGATCTCGAGCACGCGACCGTCCTCGTGCTCGGTGCGCAGGCGCAGTGGGTCGCGCACGCCACGCGCGGCGACGCGGTCGGCAAGGCCCGCAGGTGCGTAGTGCTCGCGCGTCCGGCCGTCGCGCGCGTCCCGCCAGTGGATGCGCACGCCGGCTGCGAGCACCGCGAGATCGTCGAGCATCACGTCGAGCTCGTGCGCGACGAGGGCCGCGCGGTCGCCGAAGATCTCGGGGTCGAGCGTGCCTCGGACTCGGACGCGTCGTTCGCCCGGCGTATCGAAGCGCTCGCTCGTGTCGAGCACCCCCTGACGCCAGCGCACGTGGGTGCGAGCGTCCTCACCGACCACCTCGACCTCGAAGGTCGCGGAGAGCGCGTTCGTGAACGCGGGGTTGCACTCTTCGACCAGGACGCGTCGCGTTTGGATACATCGGCACCCACACGCGAGGCTCGCGAACACCGCCTCGACCGCACGCACATCGGTCGAGAGCCGAGCATCTTCACCGACGATCTCGAACGTCGTGTCGTCTTCGATCGTGACGATCACGCGCGACGCCTCGGCATGGATCAGCGTGCGAACGGACTCGACGACACACGTCGAAAGCGTACGTGAGTCACTCACGTCTCCGACGTATAGCCCGGGGCGTCGCCGGACCGCCTCGAGAGCTTCGAGCACCACGATGTCGTCAGAATTGTAGGTTGCGCCCATGACTCCCCCTGTCGAGTGTGCGGGGCCGATCGAAGACGGACGCACCGACTCTTTCGGATGCGATGTCGAGTTGATCGGGCGCGAAACTGTACCACATTCGTGCGGAAATGTGTGTCTACGCGTGCGCTGACGTCGCGTGAGCGCACGCGACGCGCACGACCTCCAACTCGCTGGGCGTCGGGGGCGCGAGCAGCTCTTCGGCGTCGTTCCCCCGCGACGCGAGCCCGTCGACGACCGTCGTGTTCTCGGCAGGCATGCGACTCGCGCAGCCACCGCTCCCGAGCGAGAAGAAGAGCGCCCAAACTCCGACCATCGCTCGCGGCCGTTCGAGCGAACGGGGTGTCGTCGTTTCCTTCGCGTGGGGCGCCAGGATTTCGTGGGGCGAGGCGGGTGTGAATTGCGGAGCCGCTTCAGGGCCCGAAGCAGCCGAACGGCGAGCAGATTCCGCTGCCCATGAATGGGCAGCACATCGCGCCCGCTTGGCAGTGCGAGTCCTCGCGGCACGTCCGGGCCATGCAGCCGGCGGCGGGCGCGCAGCTGCTGCCGCCTCCGCTCAGGCCCCCGCTCAAGCAGCACACCTCACCGCCGGAGCAGTCCTCGGGTCCGTCGCAGGTCAGCGTCGCGCCCATGCAAGCGTCCGGCGCGGTGCACGTCTGCGTGGCCATGCCGCCGCCGAAACCCACGCAGCAGACCTCCGTCGCCGCGCAGGTCGTCATGCCGCAAGCGACCGCGGCCGGTCCCGCGTCGGCCGGCGTCCCGGCGTCGAGCGGTGTGACCGTCCCGCCGTCGACGGGTGGGACGGTCCCGCCATCGGGCACGCCGGCGCCTGCGTCGTCGCCCGGAGTGGAGGCGCCCGAGTCCACGGCCACCGAGCCGCCCGCGTCCATCGACGTGATGGGCGGGCCGGCGTCGACCGCGGGGAGGCTCGCGTCCGAGTCGGCTTGGTACGAGTCGCTGCAGGCGACGAGCGCGAGCGCGAGCGCGAGGATGGAATGACGAAGCAAGGTCCGCATGGCGCGGGAGCGTACCGCACACCCCGCCGCGGATCTCGGGCCGACCGCGCGACACCGCGAATCACCTCACGGGAGGCTCCGAGGTGCGCTCTACGCTACGGAGGAGAGCAGATTCAGCCTCTCCACGTCGCGGGCGTCGAGCGAGGTCGAATCGCTCGCGAGGTTCTCTACGAGGTGCGCGACCGAAGACGTTCCGGGGATGAGCAGCACGTTGGGAGAGCGCCGCAAGAGCCATGCGAGCGCCACCTGCATCGGCGTCGCCCCCACTCTCTCGGCGACCTCGTCGAGGACACGAGATTGAATCGGCGTGAACCCGCCGAGAGGGAAGTACGGCACGTAGGCGATTCCGTCCGACGCGAGCGCATCGACGAGCGTGTCGTCGTCGCGATGAACGAGGTTGTAGTGGTTCTGCACCGCGACGATCTCGGTGACTGATCTCCCTTCGTCGATCTGCGCTCGGGTGACGTTGGAGAGCCCGATGCTCCGCAGCAGGCCCCGTCGCCGAAGCTCGGCGAGCGCGGTCAACGGTGCCTCGATGGAGCCCTCCGCCGGCCCCGTGGCGCCGAAGCTCGCGCGGAAGTAGACGAGATCGAGGACGTCCTTCCCGAGGTTGGTGAGATTCTCGTGAACCTGGCGCTCGAGCTCGGCGGCGGAGAACGCGGGATCCCACGAGCCCGTCGGGCCACGCACCATGCCCACCTTCGTCGCGACGACGAGACCGTCTGGATACGGATGGAGCGCCTCTCGGATGAGCTGGTTCGTGACGTGGGGCCCGTAGACGTCACTCGTGTCGATGTGATCGACGCCCCGTGCGACGGCTTCTCGGAGCACGGACAAGGCCGCGCCGCGATCCGCGGGCGGACCGAACACGCCCGGACCGGCGAGTTGCATGGCGCCGTAGCCGATGCGCCGGACCGAGTGAGGACCGAGGTGGAAGGTGCGTGAGTCGGTGGTCATCAGATCGTCCTTCGTGGGAGTCGCGGCGAATGTGCGGGCGCGACGCGCGTGCGACAATCCATCGTAATCTGCACAGGCCGTGCGCTAATCTGCACAATCATGGACGAGCTCGCCGACCTGACCGCCTTCCTCACCGTCGCCCGCGAGGGCGGCTTCCGAAGCGCCACCCGAGTGTCGGGAACGAGCGCGTCGCAGTTGAGCGACGCCGTGCGTCGACTCGAAGCTCGTCTCGGCGTGCGCTTGCTCCATCGGACCACCCGCAGCGTCACGCTGACCGAAGCCGGCGCACGACTCCTCGAGCGCATCACTCCCGCGCTCGGAGAGGTGCGCAACGCGCTCGACGAGGTGAATCAATTCCGCGATCGACCCACGGGGCGATTGCGACTCAACGTGCCGAGCGCGGCAGCGAGGCTCGTGCTCCCGTCCGTGGTGCCGCCATTTTTGGCGAAGTATCCCGACATCGTCGTCGACGTGGTGGCCGACGATCGACGCGTCGACATCGTCGCGGAAGGGTTCGATGCGGGCATCCGCTACGACGTGTCGCTGGAGAAAGACATGGTCGCGGTCCCCATCGGCCCGCGTGTCCAGCGCTTCGCGGCCGCCGCTTCACCGTCCTACCTCGAGCGCCGTGGCCGCCCCACGCATCCGCGCGAGTTGCTGGAGCACGACTGCCTGGGCTGGCGCTTCTCGAACGGCCCCGTCCAGGCGTGGGAGTTCGAGAGGAGCGGAGAGACGTTGCGAATCGACCCGAAGGGCCCCGTCGTCGCTGGGTTCGGTGGCGCGACCGACTTTGCGGTGCAGGCCGCGGTGTCGGGCTGCGGCATCCTCTACCTCTTCAAGGACTGGCTGCAGCCGCAGTTGGACAGCGGAGCGTTGGTGCCGGTCCTGCAGCCGTGGTGGTCGCGCCTCGGCGGCGCGTTTCTCTACTACCCCGGCCGTCTCTACTTGCCGACGCCCTTGCGTGCCTTCGTCGACTTCCTCAAGACGAGGCCGCGAGACCGAGTCCTGCGCTCCGGGCGGCAACATCGGTAGATGGGCATGCGTAAGGCCGGTCGACCCGCATGTTTCGCGTGCGGATTCCGTACTCGATGGCGGCCATTGACGCCTCGAGCTCAATCCACGTTCCCACGAACCTCTCCCGAGGGAATGAGACCCAGATCTGAGCCTGCAGAACATGGATGCGAGCTTGCCCCGCGACGCCCGACGACGTGCACGGCGAGCATTCGATCAGCCCCGTCGCTCGAGCTCACGCCACGTCGCCGCGGTCTGACGGCTCATCGCGTCGTAGAGGTGGCTGCGGTGTCCGGCGAGCGCGAGGTAGCCGCCGCAAGCGAAGAGCGGCGCGGCCAGGAGCGGGCTCGTCGGAGCCATCGCGATCGCCATCCCGGCGGCGGAGAGGCCGAGGAAGAGCTCCACTTTCGCCCAGACGAGGTTCGCGGGCGGCCGGCCGAGTGCGGCGTGGACGCGCGCGAGGTCTTCGTTCATGCGTGCGCAACGCTCGTGACCTGCGCGAGCTTCCCGTGATGCGTGACTGAACGTTCGACGTGGTCGAACGCCCGCAACCGTCGGTCGACGTCGCGCCCACGCTTCGACCCGCCACCGGACGCTCGGAGACTCAGGCCTTCTTGCGCTGGGTCAGCGGCACCGCGCCCGCGTCGCTCACCGTCACCTCGGCGGAGGCATCGGCCGGGCGCATGCGTTCGCGAACCACGCGCACCGTGCGCCCGAGCACCTCGGCGCTCGTCGACTCCGGCGTCATGCGGAGGATGTTGGCGAGCGACCGAACCATCGCGCGGGCGGAGACGTGACGGTCGGCGGGATCCTTCGCGAGCGCCTTGTGCACCACGTCGTGCAGCGCGCGCGGGATGTCGGGGCGAATCTCGTGCAGCGGCGGGACGCGCGCGTCGCGGAGCTTGAGCAGCACGTCGATCGCGCTCGGGGCCTCGAAGAGCTTGCGACCCGCGAGCGCCTCCCAGAGCACGATGCCGAAGCCGAAGAGATCGGTCTGAACGGTCGGCTCGGAGCCCGGCTGCAGGAGCTCGGGCGCGAGGTACGCGACCTTGCCCTTCACGATCTCGGGCTGCGTGATGCGCGAGCGATCCATCGCGCGGGCGAGCCCGAAGTCGGTCAGCTTCACGACGCCGTTCACGCCGATCATCACGTTCTGCGGCGTGACGTCGCGGTGGTAGACGGGCACGCGGAAGCCGTCGTCGTCGGTGTTCTCGTGCGCGGCGCCGAGCGCCTTGAGCACCTCGATGCCGATCGCCGCCACGAGCGGCCAGGGCGTCGCTTCTCCGTGGCGGTCGTACGCTTGGCGCCAGTCGAGGAGCGTCACGCCATCGACCCACTCGAGCACGAGGAAGAACGCGCCGTCGCGGTCCTGGCCGAAGTCGTGGATGGAGGCGATGTTCGGGTGCGAGAGCGTCGCGGTCACGCGCGCTTCTTCGACGAACATGCCGACGAACTCTTGGTTCGCGGAGAGGTGGTCGAGGATTCGTTTGACCGCGACCGTGCGACGAAAGCCGGCCGCGCCGTGGGTGATGGCGCGAAACACCTCGGCCATGCCGCCGAGCCCGGCGAGCTGAACCAGCTCGTACTTGTCCGCGAGCCGGCGACCGATCGCGCGATGCGGAGTCTCGTGTGTCACGACTGCCCCTCTCGGCAGAGAGACTCGCACGACGCGCCGCGTTGGGCGAGATCGTGTCGGGATTTGGCCTCTCCCTGCTTCGGGGCCGACGTTCGGGGCCGACGTTCGGGGCCAACGTTCGGCGCCGACGTTCGGCGCCGACGTTCGGCGCCAACGTCCCGCATCGGCGAGCCCGTCGGCCCGGGTCGCGACGACGAGTCCCGCGTGTCGATTTCTGGACGCACGATCCCGCCACACAGTACGCGAGGCCATGCGTCGTCCCTCCGTGCGTCGTCCCTTCGTGATCGGGCTCGTGGGCTCCCTCGTCGTCTCGCTCGGCGGTCTGGCGTACGTACAGCATCGGAGCTCACGCGCCGACGATGCTCTACGACGCGCTCGCGCGGTCCTGGACGTGCCGTTCGAGCGCGCGCCCGAGCTCCACGACCTCGAGGTGGGCGACGCGCTCTCGGCCCTCGACGCCGCCGAAGCCCTCGGCGCGGAAGATCCGACGCTGCGTCACGACCTCGAGTCGCTCGCGCACCTCAAGCGCGGCGATCTGATCTTCGCCGAAGGCTCGCTCACGGCGGCCCGTCACGCCGACGGTTGGAGCGTGGAGCGTCACGTGGTCGCGGCCGCGATCGCGCGCTCGGCGGACAACCGCGAGGCGGCGCGCGAGCACGTCCGCGCCGCGCTCGCGGAAGAGCCGGACCACGCGCGCGCGCTCTTGCTGGAGGCCGACCTCGCGCTCGACGCGCGCGAGGGCCGCATCGCCAAGCGCGCGCTCGAGCAGCTCCTCGAGGTCGGCTCGCGCGTGCCCGCGATCCACAACCGCCTCGGCCTCGCGCACGAGCTCGTGGGCGACGACGACCAAGCGCGCGTCTCGTTCGAGCGCGCGCTGTCGCTCGACGACACCTTCGTGGAGGCGTGGGTGAACCTCGGCCGATCGCTCCGCGCCGCGGGTGAGCTCGACGAGGCCTTCGTGGCCTTCACCGCCGCGACCGAGCATGCGGTCGGCGACGGCGCGGCGTGGCTCGGCCGTGGGCTCTGCGCGCTCGACGCGGGCCGCCTCGACGACGCGCGTCTCAGCCTCGGGCGCGCGGCCGAGCTCTCGTCCCACGATCCGGTCGCGCAGCTCGCGCTCGCGGATCTCGCGCTCGCAGAGGGCGAGCTCGACGACGCCGCGAACCGCTACCGCGCGGTGCTCCGCGAGCGCATGGACCTCGCCGAGGCGTGGGTGAAGCTCGGCAACGTGCTCGTGCGACAAGGCGAGAACGTCGACGCGGTGCGCGCGTTCGAACAAGCCATCGTGCACGAGCCCTCGCTCGCCGCCGCGCACAACGGCCTCGGCGCGGCCCTCGTGGCTATGGGAGATTCCGCGCGCGCCCGCGCTGCCCTCGAGCGCGCGGCCGAGCTCGCGCCTCAGGATCCGAACCCGCTCTTGAACCTCGCGCTCCTGCACGAACGCGGTGGTGACGCGCGCCTCGCGCGGGAAGCGTGGAGCGCGGCGCTCGTTCGCGATCCCGAGCACCCGGTCGCGCTGGCGCGGCTGGGGCGTTGAACGCTCCGCGACGGTTGCGCCGCGGACCGATCGTTTCGCGGATTCGTGACGGCTTCGCGCACTGCGTCCGCTTCGCCTCGCACGATTCCGCTTCAACTCGATCGTGCACCACCCCGTCCGCGGTCTCCAGATCCGGCGGCAGCTCCCACGCACCTCGACCACGCAGGTCGCCGCCGAGATTCCGATGCGACGCGGTATTGGCTATCGTCGTGGCGCATGAGCCGCTTCCTCATCCCACCGGAGACGCTCCTCGCGCGCCTCGACGGCTACGAGCTCGGCACGCGTGGTCGGCAGATCGTGGAGTGGTACGCGCGCCGTCGCATCCTCGGGGGCGCGGTGCTGTGGATCGACGAGCCGTGGGCGGAGGTCGGCTACGACGAGCTCACGACGGAGTCGGGCGTCGCGGTGGCCGTGTTCGCAGCGCCAGTGGAGGTCGACGGTGGCCTCCCGCTCACGAACGAGGTGCTCGTCGGCGACACGACGCAGCGCATCGCGACCTGCTTCGTCTTTCTCGACGCCGTGCGGTGTCGCGACCTCGCTTCGGTGCCCGACACACACGCCGTCTTCGCGGGCGGTCTCCACGTGGAGCGCCTGGCCTGTTTCGCCGCGCCCGACACCAGCTCCTACGTCGCGCGTACCCTCGAAGCGCAGATCGTGCTGTCGGGGATGGGCGACGGACAGCTCGAGCTCGCCCCCGGAACCCACCGAGAAGTCGAAAGCTTCATCGACGCCGCAGCCAAGTTGAAGCGTGCGCGAAAGGGCGTCCTCGCGTCGATCGACGACCGACTCGACGACGAATCCCCGTGGGAAGTTGCCCTCGACATCGCCGCCGGTGACGCCGATCTCTGAGGCCCGAGACGCCGTTCGCTCGCGGTGCGCTGCGAAGCAGTGCGCAGTGGCGAAGCCGGTCGCAGTCGCGAAGCCGTGCGCAGACGCGCCATCGAAGGTCCTGGAGATCGGCAGCCACGCAGACGTCGGGCATCGTCGTAGATGTCGTGTTGGGATCGGTCGATGAGCCTCTCACCGTGCCCCGCGTGTCGTGCGCCCGAGCCGGGCCTCGTCGTGAACGCGTTCGGATCACCACGCGTGCGCTGCGCAGGCTGCGGGGCGTGGTTGGTGCCGACCGAGGATGGGCTCCGGGAAGAGGACCCGCTGCTGTTGCCGTGCCTGCGCGCCGCGGACGCCGCGGTGCAGGAGCTCGACTCGGGCGCGACCTACTCGCGGCGGCGGCGCTTCTTGCTCGAGCGTGGGTTGCGCGGGAGCGCCGTCGACGACGCGCTCCGGATGCTCGATTCGGTGATGCCCGTACCCCGCGGTGAGCTCCCGGAGGGCTGGGTCCGCTTCGTGGAGACACGCCGCGCCGGGGGCTATCGCGAAGCCGCGCAGAGCACGCGCACGCTCCACGTACGCCGCCGCGGCCGCCTCGTCACCGATGCCTTCGCGGCGCTCGTGATCGGCGGCTACTTCGGGGCCGTCTTCTACGACGCGGCGCCGTGGATGGGGATCGTGGCCGGGTTGGTCCCGCTCGGTCTCCTCGTCGCTCGCCTCCAGACCACTCGCTGGTCGCTCGGCCCCGAGCGATGGGCGATCCCGGGTCGCTGGTTCGGCCGAACGATCGACGTCGACCCGAAGACCATCGAGTGGATCTCCGTCACGCGGGAGCGAGTGAAGGGCAGTGATCTCTTCGGTCTCACCCTCCGCGCCGAGGGCGTCGACCACGTCCTCATGCATCCTTCGAGGGAGCTCTCGGAGGAGTCGGCCCATGGGCTCGCGAGGCTGCTCGAGGAGCACGCCGGGCTCGTGCCTCGACGCCTCTCCGCAAAGGTCCGCGTCGAGCGGGCGGAGCAAGCCACGGAGCAAACCACGGCCGCCGTCGAGGAGGAGACGTCGCGCCGCACGGACCTACGACGCGACCGAAAGGACGAGCGCGGATGAGCGTTCCGCCGATGTCGAGCAGGATGCCCGCGCGCGACGATCACGGCTTGCGCCACGCTCGCCATCGAGGGCGTGCTCGTCTTGGCTTCGCGGCCCCTACGTGCGCGAGCGGTCCCCGCTTCTGGTTCAGCCGTTCAAGAGCGCCATCATGGGCTCCGGGTAGCGAAGCCCCGCGAACGCTCCCGGCGGCGCGAGCGCGTCGATCCGCGCGAGCTCGGAAGCGCTCAACGTCACGTCGGCGGCGGCCGCGTTCTGATCGAGCCGCTCCACACTGCGCGTGCCGGGGATCGCCACCACGTGCTCGCCGCGCGAGAGCACCCACGCCAACGCGAGCTGCGCAGTCGTGCATCCCTTCTCGGCGGCCACGCGCTCGAGCTCCGAGAGGAGCGCGAGGTTCGTCGTCATCGCGTCGGCCTGGAATCGCGGGTTGGAGCGTCGGTAGTCGTTGGCGTCGAGCGTCTCGAGCGACTTCAACGCGCCGGTCAGAAAGCCTCGACCGAGCGGGCTGTACGCGACGAACGTCACCCCGAGCTGCGCGCAGGCCGCCAGCGAAGTCTCTTCGAGATCACGCGTCCACAGCGAGAGCTCGCTCTGCAGCGCGGCGATCGGGTGCACCGCACACGCGCGGCGAAGCGTCTCCGGCGACGCCTCCGACAGCCCGAGGTACCGGACCTTCCCCGCCTTCACGAGCTCCGCCATCGCGCCCACCGTGTCCTCGATCGGGACCTGCGGGTCGACGCGGTGTTGGTAGTAGAGATCGATCGTGTCGACGCCGAGGCGTCGTAGGCTCGCGTCGCACGCGCTCGCCACGTACTCGGGGCGCCCGGAGATGCCCTGGAACGAGCCGTCCTCCCCGCGCTGGATCGCGAACTTCGTGGCGAGGAAGGTCTGCTCGCGGCGGCCCTTCAGCGCGCGCCCGACGAGCTCTTCGTTGCGACCCACGCCGTACATGTCCGCGGTGTCGAGGTGCGACAGCCCCTCGTCGAGCGCGCGGTGGATCACGCGGATCGACTGCGCGTCGTCCGCCGCTCCGTAGAAGTCGCTCATGCCCATGCATCCGAGCCCGATCGGGTGGACGGAATGGGCGCCGATCGTGCGGGTCTTTCGGGTCTTCGTGTGGCTCATCGGGTGCTCCTCGTTCGAGAGGAGAGACCGTGCCGGCGCGCGCGACCGCGAGCCATGGCGCGTACGGCGCATCTCTTGTCGGATCCTGCGATTCGCCGTGCCGCGCGCGACCGCCTTGCCCGATCCTGCGCTCGGCTGGCGTGTTCCTTCGATCCCGCCGACCCTCGGTTGGCACGAGCGCGCGCGGCTCGGCATGCTCCCACGCGTGCCGACGCCACCCCCCACGCTGATCGGCCCGATCCTGCGCTGGGTCGGCGATCGAGAAGGACGCGTCCAGACGCCCGTCCCCGGCCTCTGGTTCTTCCGCGCCTCGGCGCCCTTCGGTCCCAAACGCGTCGACGCGCGCATGGTCACGCTCGCGCTCATCCTCCAAGGCGCCAAGCACGTCGACTTCGGCGAGCGCCGCCTGCAGTACCGACCGGGCGAGTACCTCTTCGTGACGGGAGAGCGTCGCTACACCGCGCTCGTCGAGGACGCCAGCGAGGCGCGCCCGTACCTCTCGTTGGTGCTCGAGCTCGCACCGGAGAGCCTCGCGGCCGCGCTCGTCGCGCTCGACGACGCCGGCGAGCGACGGCCGGCCGTGCTCCACACCGAGCCGCTGCCCGAGGCCTTCGTGGCCGAAACCTCACCGCCGCTCCTCGACGCGATCACGCGCCTCGTCGACACGCTCGACGACGCCGTCAGTCGCGCCACCTTCGCGCCGCTCGTCACCCGCGAGATCGTCCTGCACCTCCTGCGCGGCCCCGCCGGTCCGATCCTTCGTGCCGCCGCCGCGCGCGACGACGGACGCATCCGACGCGCGGTCGCGTTCATGAACGAGCACGTCGCGCGACGCTTCACGATCGAACAGGTCGCGCGTCACGTCGGCATGAGCCCCTCGCACTTCGCCCATCGTTTTCGAGACATCGTGCGCACCAGCCCGATCCAATACGCCAAGCGCCTCCGGCTCGCGCAGGCGCGGCTCCTCATGCTCGGCGAAGGCCTGGGCGCCGCCGAGGCGGCCGCATCCGTCGGCTACGCCTCGCCGTCGCACTTCACGCGCGACTTCAAGCACGAGTTCGGAGCACCGCCGGCCGCGTACGCAGCGCAGCTCCGCGCGCGTTGACCCTGCCGCGAAACGCGCTCCTCGAACACCGTGGCCTTCGTGGCTCGTCCGAGTGACGTGCCTGGTCCCGTACGGGACCCGAGCGCGTCAGATCAGATCGTAGGGCGCGCAGGTCGACACCCCCGCGCCCACGATCGTCCCCGGCACGTCGAGCGCCACGTCGACCGTCCGCAGCATCTCACCGCTCTCCCAGTCGAACTCCGCCGCACGCGCTCGGCCGTCGGGCGCCTCCGTGAAGAGCCAGAAGTTGCCGCCCCATTGCGCGAACGCGAAGCCACCACGCGCCGCGAGCGGGACCACCTTTCGTTCGATCGTCCCGCCGGTGTCGGCGTCGAGCAGCTCCACCGAGACCACGATGTTCCGCAGGTTTCGCACGTCGAGCACCATCCCGAAGAGCCGCCCGTCGCCGGTGCCCGTGAGCTCCATGTTCGCCGGCGTCGGCGCGTCGATGTCGCCGATCATGTCGATGCGCAGATCGCTCCGATCGATCTCGGCGAGCCGACGGTACGCGAGGCCATCCATCCACCAGCCCCCTTCGGCGGTGATGAAGAGGCGCTCTTCGCTCGACGTGCCCACCGTCGCGAAGCCCATGCCGTAGTTTCGGATCTCGTGCTGCCCGAGCTCCATCCCGGTCGCGGTACACGAGGCGTCCGTGGTGCTCACACGAAAGAGCGCACCGCGCCCCGAGCTCACCCACGCGGTCCCGGTACGGTCGACGGCCATCGAGCGGAGCAACGAGCCCTCCGCCTCGCAGCGGATCACGCCGATGTCCGTGTACGTCAGCGTCTCGGGATCGAAGCGGAGCAGATGACTCGTCGGGGTCGCGGTCCCGAGCTCGGTCGCGAGCACGAACACCTTGGTCAGCTCCTCGCCGATGCAATCGAGCGAAGGCGAGGCCACGTCCGCGCTCGCGTCGATCGAGCCTCCGTCGTCTCGCGCGTCCGCGTCTGCGGTGGCGTCGCGCGCGCCTCCGTCGCCGACGCCTGGGTCGTCGTCGCCGCCGCACGCGAGGAGAAGAACGAGGCACACCGAGCCGAGGATCCGCATCGCGCGAGGATGCGTCGTGCGCCCGCGTCCGAGCCACTACGGAGCGTGCGCGCGATGATCGTCGAGACGCGGCGCGAGACGTCCTGCGTGCGCCGCCCTTCGTGATGCGCGCCGATGGCGTGCCGCTCCGTGTCATCGCATCGCGGCCCGTCCCTTGCGTACCGGCCGGGCATGAGAAGGCTCGGACTCTTCGTGCTCGCGATCCTCGGCTGCACCCACGCGACGGAACGCGATGATCCACTCGACCGCGAGGGGTACGACCTCGCGGTGTGCGACCCGTCGTCGAACTTCTTTCAGAACCTCACGCCCGCGACGCCGGTCGACTACCTCGAGCTGAGCGGCGACGGGTCTACGCAGACGCGCGGCACGCGGTGCGGCGGGGCCTCCGACGTCGACGCGTGCGAGCTCGCCTTGTCGCGGCTCCTGCCCCCCGTGGGATGGGCCGTGCGCCCGGACGGGGGAGCACCTTCGCCGCGTGTCTACCTGACCTTCACGCGAGGTGACGAGGTCGGCGTGATCGGACAGTCGGATCTCGCGACCTTCTTGAGCCCCGCCGAGCTCGTCGATGCGGCGTTCCTCGCGCAGGTCGCGACGCGCGGAAACGTCGATTGCAGCGCGCCCGCCGGACGTGTCACGCCCGAAGGGATCGAGATCATCACGCGGACCGAATACCCGTGCGGTGGCGCGCTCGAAGAGCACCGCGTGTTGGTCGAGCCGACGGGCATCGCAACCGTCCTCGAGACTGCGTTGCTCCGGCCGGGGACGGACGAGATTTGTCCATAGAGCGATGGGCGCCAACGCTGATCCCGGGAGTCGTCGCGACGTCAGCGTCGGGAACCTTCGACGATCCTCTCGCCTGCCCCGCGTGTGGCGCTCGAACGGACCGCGCGGGGGCCTCGGAACCAGGATCCGGAGGGAGCACGGGGGGCGTTCAATAGCTCGGATCGAGCCCGATCCGCCATCCGCGGGTCATCCCCTCCTACCTCGTACGGTGGACTCGCGGGCCTCGCGCGCGCCGCGCTTGCACCACGAAGTGCTCCCCCGCATCGTAGGCCGACCATGGAGCCCCCGCGCACCGACTGTCCGCGTGCAGCGCTCCTACAAGCGGTCTGGATTGCGGCATCGCTCGCGCTTGCCTGTGGGGGAGCCACGGTGGTCGGCGAGGGCGAAGTCGAAGTCGATACCGAGTCCGAGTCCGAGTCCGAGTCCGAGTCCGAGTCCGAGTTCGAGTCCGAGTCCGAGTCCGAGTCCGAGACCGTGTCCGAGTCCGAGTCCGAACGCGAGGCCGAAGCCAATCCCGCGACCGATCTCGACAGACCCTGCGACTCGCTCGATGCAGCGACCTGCGTCGCGTCGCGGCCTCGCTGTGTCTTCGATCTCACGGGGCGGCGCTGCCGCGATCCGGTCGACGACTGCGAGGGCGTCACCCCCGACCCGTCGTGGTCAGGCCAGCCGGTGTTCGATCGCGGTGACCCCTGCGAGAACGTCCGGCCCGGCTGCGGCTGGAGCCCCCGCGACCGCCGCTGCGTCCTCTTCACGGCGCTCACGGTCTGCCCGGAGACGCTCGACGAGGCGCAGGCGCTCCAGGTGCTCTGCGACCACTCCGGGCAGGCGCCGCTCAGCTGCCGCTACGGCCCGACCCGCTGCGAGTGCGTCCGGCCCCACTATTGCGGCGGCGCCCCGCCCCCGCCGCCCGTCCGATCGCCGCCGAGCACCTTCACCTGCACCCCGCCCTTCGACGCTCGCGGCTGCCCCACCGGCGCGGTGCGGAACGGCGGCGCTTGCCGGCTGGATCCATCGGTCGTCTGCACGAGCTGCGCGACCTCCGCGCAGTGCGTCGACGGGCGCTGGCGGCTCCGGCGCCTCCCGCCGCGGCCCTGACTTTGCGGAGGAACCTCACCTCCGGGCACCTTCCCGCGTCGAGGAGAGACTCCGGCGACCCGTCGCGCCTCGCGATCTTGCCGTGATGTCGATCCGAGAGGTCGGCAGTAGGAACCGCCTCCGAAGTCGTTCGAAGGGAATTCTTGCCCTGCCCGGTGGGTACCGTGGGGTCGGGCATGCCACGTCTCTCGTCCGCCTCGACGCTTCGTGCGCTCGCGCTCCTCGGGTTCGCGCTCGTCCTCGGCGCAGACTGCGGGCGCGCGAGGTCCTCCGAGCCGGCGCGGAGATCGGCCGTTCGCTCGCTGCCGCACGCAGGACGCATGGTCTCGTTCGCTCTCTCGCGCGACGGCGCCACGTTGGCGACCGGGTCCGAAGACGACGAGCGCAGCGTGGTGCTGTGGGACGTACGTACGGGCGAGAGCCGACGCAGCATCGACGTCGAGGGCGGCGTCGGGATCGCCGACAGTCTGGCACGTGGTCTCGCCTTCTCCGCGGATGGGCGTCTCCTCGGCTTCAACTACGATACGAGCTCCGTCGGCGCGGTCGTGGTCGCCACGGGGCGGCTCGTCCTCGAAGCGAGCACGGGCACTGGTCAGGACAGCGCTCCGAGCTGGGTCTTCGCGGACGATGGCTCCGAGGTGCTGGTCGCGGGAGCGTCGGCGGCTTGCCCGGACGCGATGGGCGTCCTCTTCGCCGTCGCCCCACCGCACGAGACACGCTGCGTCACGGGGCGCGTCGGGGAGAGCATCGTCTCGGCGGTCGCAGTGCGTGATGGACGCGCGCACGTCGTCTCGGTCCGCGCGCTTCTCAGCCGTGACGTCGCGGCAGGCGCGCTCATGGCCACCGAGCTCGAGGGCGCCCCTCTCCTCGACGGCATTCCATCGCCCAGCCATCGCTTCGTGGCCATCGGCCACCCCTCGCCCCGCAACGATGCGGTGTTTCTCTACGAGGTCGACTCTCAACGTCGCATCCATGCGAGCGTCGTCCCCTTCCTCACCGGCTTTTCGTTCGCGCGGGCGGACGAGACGCGGTGGGCCGCGGTGAGCGCGGAGCCCGGTCGGCGAGGCGGCGTCGTGCTGCTGCGCGGAGGTGCGCAGACGGGTCGCATCTCGGGCCCGCTCGAGCCGCACGATCTGCAGTTCGCCGACGGCCTGCCCTTCGCGTTCTCCCCCGACGGCGCACGGACGGTCGTGCTTCGACCGGGCGGACGCCTGGAGCGTGCGGGTGAGGTATGGGCTCGCGTGCCCGGTGCGCGCGGGCTCGCGTGGCCGCTCCTCGGGGTCGTCATCGCGCTGGGCCCCGACGTCCTCGTGTTTCTCGACGCCGACTCCGGGGAAGTCCTCCGCACGTACAGGCGCGCGCGGATCGAGGGTACGACGGCCGCTCCGCCGTGACGCGAGGCGACTCGACGCTCGCCGTCTTCTGCAACTGGCGGATGCGCGCGTTCTTCCCGCGGCGCTCGCGCAGGACCTCGACCTGATCGCCGGGGCGGAAGTCGGGGGAGATCGCGGAGCTGGCCGGCCTCGATAGCGTGGATCTCGGGAACGACGCCTGACATGGATCGACACCTTCTGGATGACGGGCCCGCTGGCGGGGAGCGCAGCACGTAACACGCCGGAGCGTCATCCCCCGCCTACCTCGTACGGTGGACTCTCGTCGAACAGCGCATGGACCCGCGTGCGACCTGCACGCCTCGTCTGGGCGAACACCGACCGGGGCGCCCACCTTCGAAGTGGCGGCCGCCACCCGTTCGCCGCCATTCCGCCGCCACCCCTCGTGTAGGCATGCGGAATCATTGACGCGTGGTACCGGTACGAAAGGTGATTTGAGCGGCGGCGGTGCATCCCCGGCTCATCACCGAGAACGCGTGCGTCGCGATCACGCGGCGGACGAGCTTTCGCAAGGCGTTCCTCGCGCCTTGGGCGGGGTCGTCGCGGGACGTGGTCTCGGCGGCCGCGGCGGTCGCGCTGAAGCGAACGTCGAGCTCGCCACGCTGGGACGAGGTCGGGCAGATCTTCGCGTACGCCGCGGCGCTCGCGCAGCGCGCGACCAAGATCGACTGGCACCAGCTCGTGCTGAACGTCACCCACCACCACAGCCAAGCAACGCCGCGGGATCGAGAGCTCGCGGAGGCGACGCGCATCCTGCATCGCACGACGGCATGTGCGCTCAACTGGCTCCTGCGCGAGCGTGGGTTCGACGCGCCGGGCTCGGTCTTCGACAAACGACAGACCCACTGGACGACGCTGGTCGACCTCGAAGCGGTGACCCTGCGGACGATCTACGACGACGTGAACTGCGTCGCGGCGGGATGGGTCACGCATCCGCTCGAAGTGCCCGTGGGACACCACCTCGGGTTCGATCTCTGGAAGGCAGGAGGCATCGCGGTGCCGAAGCCGGAGAACGACTTCTTCTCGGACAAGCTGCCGAAGGAGCTCGAGCTGCGGCTCACACCTCCGATTGCCTTGGTGCGTCAGTTCGACGGCGACCTCGACGCGATCGTGGGCGCGTTGACCGAGCTGCGTGAGGCGCGCCTCGAGACGCTCGCGCGGGAGCGACGCGGTCCCGTGCGCGGGGTGAAGAAGATGCGCGCGGTGCATCCGTGGGATGAGCCCGACACCGACAAAGAGGTGATCGGACGGCCCGTCCGGACATTCGCCGTGGGTCGCAACGACGACGAAGGCGTCGCCGTCTGGAAGCAGTGCCTGCAGGAGACGTACGGGCATCGCTCGGCGCACGCGGAGCGGATCGTTCGGTGGAAGGCGGGCGATCGAACGAGCGCGTTTCCGGCGGGCACGCTGCGCGGGCACACGTTCCTCGGCATGCCGCTCGACGTGCCGGCGTTCGGAGCGATCCTCGGTGCGCCGCATCCTTCGCGCGAAGAGGTGGAGGCCGAGCTCGCGGAGAAGCGCGCGCAGCGCGCGAAGATGGAAGCCGTGCAGCGACGGCGAGAGCGTGTGCGCGAGAAGCGACGTGAGCGCGCACGTGAGCTCGCAGAACACGAAGACCTCGAGCGCACGCTCGAGGACGAAGCGCGCCGCGTGCGCGTGATCGACGTCGAACCGCCGAAGAAGCTCCTGAAGCCGAACGTCGACGAGACGCCGGAGCCGAAGAGCATCGTGCGCCGCGGCCTCGACGACGAGCGCGTCACCAAGACCGAAGGCCAGCGCGTCATCGTGCTGCGCACGCGAGACGCGGAAGCGGGGAAGAAGTCGAAGCGCCGTCGACGGCGCCGTGGTCGTGGAGCCAACGACCCACCTGCGTGATCGCAGAACGCCCGAAGCGGCGATGCGCGGCCCGGCCCCAGCCCGAGCCGCGCATCGGTGCGTCCGTCGCGCGGGGTGATTCCGGAATCACGCGCGGATTCCAGCGGGGTCAAACGCGCTTCCCGGAAGACCCTCTGCCACGCGCCGCGGGAGCGTCGCGGCGCCGGGCGGCCGGAGGGTCATCCCCCTCCTACCTCGTACGGTGGACTCCGGCGACTGACCACTCGGCACTCTCATTCTTCGTTC
>CALJLK010000026.1 GCA_937982655.1 uncultured Sandaracinus sp. | reverse complement strand
CCGAGCGACCCGCGGCAACGTGAGTGTCGCCGTCAGGCGACCGAACCATCGAATTTGCCGGCTCGGCGCGCGACCTACCTCAAATGGGGTATGGCTCACCGTCCGACCTCAGCGAATATCTATGTCCATATGGGACGAGGGGGAATCGAGCACGCGCGGATACCATCCGCGACGCAGCGGGCGTTCGGGGCGATGAGCGCGATGGCGCACGATCGTTCGATCGCGGAGGGGCTCGTGTTGGAGCTCCGCGGACCGCTCTCCACGTCGGCGCTTCGGACGGCGGTGACGCACCTCGAGCGACGCCATCCGGAGTGGCGCATGGCGTTCGACGATTCGATGGTCTGGTCGTTGGCCGACGTGGAGCGGGACGCGCGGCCCGACCACGACGCGAGCGGAAGTTGGGACGTGGACCGCGCGGCGCGGGGAGATCTCCTGGAGGAGCTCGATCTCTCGGGCCCGGATGCTCGCGCGAGGCTGATCGACGTGGCGCGGCGCCGGGTGACGGAGCCGTTCGACTTGCGCACGGGTCCGCTCGTTCGATTCACGCTGGCTCGCCTCGGTGAGCAGCAGCACGCGCTCGTCGTGGTGATGCACCACGCCGTGACGGACGGCACGACGCTCTTCGTGGAGCTGCCACGGCAGCTCGAAGCGCTGTACCGGAGTGTGGTGGCCGACCGCGGTGATGCCTCGATCGCGCGGGACGAACGACTCGAACGACTCGAACGACTCGAACGACTCGAACGACTCGAACGACGGCCGGGCGATGCCGAGGACGCCGCGCGCGCGTTCTGGCAGCGCGAGCTCGAGAGCGCGCCGCGATCTCTGGACCTACCGACCGACCATCGTCGTCCGCTGGTACGAACGTTCCGAGGCGCTCGCATCGAGAGCGAGCTGACGCGTCTCGAACGCGACACGCTGTTCGAGGTCGCACGAGCGTCGGGGGCACGCCCCGTCGACGTCTGCCTGGCTGCACTCGCGTTGCTTTGTGCGCGGCTCTCGAAGGCATCGGAGGTCGTCCTGGCGACCGCCCACGCGAACCGCCGCGACCCCGCGGACGCGCATCGTCTCGGCTGCCTGATCGTCAACGTCCCAATCGTCTGCGAGGTGGGGGCGAGCGCGTCGTTCGACGAGCTCGTCGCGCGCGTCCGTTCGCGTCGGCGCATGGCCTTTCGTCACCTCTCACCCGTCGTCGACGAGGTGGTGGCGGGCCTCGACGTCGAGCCCGGCCGAAACCCGGGATACCAAGTGGCACTGAACTACATGCCGTTCTCGGAGCGAAGTCTGACCTTCGCCGATCTCGAGGTGACGGCGTGGCGCCCCGACCCGGAGTGGACGGGGACCGATCTGGCAGTCGATGTGATCGAGGATCCCGACGGTCTGCGGATCGTGCTGGAGCGCGACGTGTCGGCCTTCGACGAGGTCACCGTTCGAGCCTGGCTCGACGCGTTCGTGAGCCTGCTGCGGCGTGTGACCGAGCTCCGAACGATGGCGATCGACGAGATCCAGCTCGTGGATGAGCACGCTCGTGCACAGCTCGTCGCGTTGGGTGACGGAGGCGGACCTCCCGCACGCGTCGTCTGCCTGCACGACGTCGTCTACGAAGGGGTGCGTGCGGCACCCGATGGGGTCGCGCTGGTGCACCGCGGTCGGACGTGGACTCACTCCGACGTGTGGAAGCGAGCGTGCGGGCTCGCGCATCGACTCGCCGCCACCCCCGGGGTTCGCGGTGGGCTCGTCGGGCTCGTGCTCACCGAACCGCCGAACGCCGTGGTGTCGATGCTCGGCACGCTGCTCGCGGGTGCGGCCTACGTTCCGCTCGACCCGGCGCTCCCGCCGACACGAATCGCCCGGAAGCTGGAGGATGCGCGGCCGGCGGTCCTGGTGACCGAGGGTCCGACCTCCATCACGGGCGTCCCGGTGGTCGTGCTCGAGGAAGACACCCGCGACGAACCGCCCGTGCTCGAGATCGATCCGAACGACCCGGCCTACGTGATCTTCACGTCCGGCAGTACGGGACGGCCGAAGGGCGTGGTGGTGCGGCACCGGAACGTGGTGCACCAGCTCGACGCGCGCCGCGCGATCTACGAGAGCGCGCCGCAGCGGACGATGGTGGCGCACTCGTTCGCGTTCGACTCGGCGGTGGGCAACCTCTACTGGGCGCTCGCGAACGGCGGCACGCTCGTGCTGCTGGACGAGGACGAGCGTCGCGATCCCGAGCTCCTCCGTCGGTCGATCCACGAGCGAGACGTGGAGTTGCTCGACGTGCCGCCCGCGCTCTACCACGAGCTCTTGCGCGAAGGCGCGCACGGCCTCGAGTCGCTTCGCGTGGTGGTGGTCGGAGGCGAGGCCGTCGCTCCGTCGCTGACGAGGCTACATCGCGAGCTGTTGCCGAACGTTCGGCTGATCGACGAGTACGGGCCCACCGAGACGACGGTCTTCAGCACGGCCCACGAGGTTCGAGCTCATCACGACGACTCGGTCCCCATCGGGCGCCCGATCCACCGCACCCGCTGTTACGTCGTCGACGACCGAGGAGAGCTCGCGCTGCGCGGTGCGATCGGCGAGCTCTGGATCGGTGGCGACGGTGTCACCGCGGGCTACCTGCGACGGGACGATGCGACGCGCGAGCGGTTCGTGGAACTGCGCGGAGAGCGCGTCTACCGCACCGGCGACCGGGTTCGTTGGTCGTCCACCGGCGAGCTCGCCTTTCACGGGCGCGCCGACCAGCAGGTGCAGGTTCGGGGGCACCGCGTCGAGCTCGACGAGATCGTCTCCGTGTTGGAGAGCAAGCAGGGAGTCGAGCGCGCCGTGGTCGTCGCGCGAGAGCGCGGCGGCATCACGGTGCTCGATGGCTACCTCGTCGGTCGGGCGATCGACCCGAACGCGCTCCGAGCGGCTCTCGAAGCCGAGCTGCCCACGGTGATGATTCCGTCGACGCTCACGGTCGTCGCGTCCTTGCCTCGCGCGGTCTCCGGAAAGATCGACACGGCTCTCCTCCCTCCCCCGACACCGCCTGCACCCAGCCCACGAGCGACGTGGCGCAGCGACCCGCGCAATCAAACCGAGGACCGAATCGCCCACGCGTTCCGACGCGCGCTGAACCTCGAGACCGTCGGCGTGTACGACTCGTTCTTCGACCTCGGTGGCAGCTCGCTCACCGCGGTTCGCGTCTTGGCGACGCTCCAACGCGCGCTCGACGTGCGCGTCCCGCTCGAGGTCTTCGTCCGCGCCCCGACGGTGGCGGGATTGGCCGAACGACTCCTCGAGTCGGGCACGCTCGCGGAAGAGCGCCTCGTCGTGGAGCTGCGCGCCGGTGCGCCCGATCGAGAGCCGTTCTGGCTCGTTCATCCGGTCGGTGGACACGTGGTGTTCGGGCATCGAATTGCAGAGCGGTGGAGCCCCGAGCAGCCGCTCTACGGGATTCAAGCGCGCGGTTTGGACGGACGGCACCCTCCGATTCGCGACATGGCCCAGATGGCCGAGCTGTACGTCGAGCTGATCCGAGGCCAGCAGCCCCGCGGTCCCTACTACCTCGGAGGCCCTTCGCAGGGCGGTCTCATCGCGCTCGAAGTCGCGCAACGCCTGCTTCGCCGCGGTGAAGAGGTCGCGATGCTCGTCATGTTCGATTGTTGGGCCCCGGGTTGGCCGCGGTACCGCGGACGACTTCGCAAGCTGCTCGACCACCTCGTGGACCTGCGCGCGATGGCATGGCGAGAGCGACGAGCATACGTACGCGAGCGGTTGGATCGCCGCCTTCGAGGGAGTGGGGCGAGCTGGATGCGTTACGACGGGGCGGAGCAGCTCGAGGCGAGCGACATCCGAGACGCGCTCCTCGAGGTGCAACGCGCGAACGAGCAACTGGCCGACGCCTACGTCCCCTCTCCGTATCCGGGCGTCATCCACGTCTTCCAGGCGATGCACAAGTTCAGGAGCCCTGGCTACGACTTCGACGATCCGACGTGCGGTTGGAACGAGTACGCGCGAGAGGTGGTGGCGGACGTGGTGGACGCCGCACACCACGAGATGTTGGATCCGCCGAGCGTCTTCGAGGTCGCAGCAAAGCTCGAGCGACACCTCGAAGCCGTTCGAGCCGCTCGTCGGGCGCACGAGACGCGCGAGCCGCTCGGTGTCGGAGTCGACGGAGCTCAGCCGCGCTCGCGCACCGGATCGCACGCGTAGAGCGAACGACAGAGCGCGATCGCGCGCGGGGAGCGGACGTGCCAGTCGAGGCGATTGAGCACGTAGCCGATCGCGAGCTCGTTCACGGGGTCGCACCAGCCGAGCGCGCCCCCGAGGCCCGCGTGACCGAACGACGAGAGCTCGGGGCTGAAGAGCTGCGGCTCTTCCTTGAGGAACGCTTGGGACCAACCCACGGGCTTGTTCAGCACCGCGTCGCGCTCGGACCATCCTTGTCGACGCGCGATCGTGGCGAGGGTCTCTGCGCGCACGTAGCGACGTCCCGCGTGCTCGCCGCCCGAGGCGAACGGCAGGTACGCACGCGAGATGCCGCGTGCGCTCGCGGTGGCCGACGCCCACGGGAGCTCCGCGCGCCACACCTTCGGGGTGCCGTAGACGGCGAGGCCACCGTCCGGACGCGGGCTCGAGAACGCGCGACGCGCGATGGAGCGCGGCGACACGACGTTGCGCAGCATGCGCGCCTCGAGCCCTTCGGGCTCCGTCACGAGCGCGTGCGTCATCTTGCCGATGCGCCCGGGGCCACTCGGTGGGTAGAGGGTCGACATCTTCGCGTCGAATGCTTCTTCGGTGCCGAGGCGCGCGTCGGAGCCGAGCGGATCGAAGACCTCACGCTTCAGGAAGGTGCCCATCGACTCGCCGGCGAGGCGCTCGAAGATCTCGCGCGCGAAGATGCCGAAGGTGAGCGCGTGGTAGCCCTGTCCGCGCTCGGGCTCCCACGCGGGGCGCTGCCGCTCGATCGCGTCGACCGCGAGATCCCAACGTTCGATGCAGGTCGAGAGCGTGATGTGCGCGTCGAGGTAGGGAAGCCCGGCGCGGTGGTTGAACAGCGTCCGGAGGGTGATGCGCTCTTTCCCCGCGCGCGCGAAGCCCGGCCACACGCTCGCGACCGTGGCGTCCCAGTCCAGGCGGCCGCGGTCGGCGAGCATGTTCAGCGCCATCGCCGCGAGGCCCTTGGTCACCGAGAAGACGACCGCACGGGTGTCCGCTTCCCAAGGGCGCTTCGCGCGCGCGTCGGCGTGTCCGCCCCAGACGTCGACCACGCGACGACCTCGGTGATGCACGACGAAGCCCGCGCCGATCTCTTCGCGAGCAGCGAGCAAGCGCGCGAAGGTCTTCGCGACCGGCTCGAAGCCGGGCTCGTAGCTCCCGCGGGCAGGCCAAGGCGCGGCGTGGGTCAGCGGCGGGGCATCGGCGGCGTGCATGGAGGTTGGAGGGTACCGCGCGGCGGCGTGCGTGCGAGCGCGCTTCTCTTCGTCGTGCTTCCCCAGGCGCACGCCGTCGAACGCGGCGCTCGTGAGCGGTCGCATGTCGGCGCGTGGGGTCGGCGTTCCGCGCGTGTGATTCGCATTCCGCGCGTGCGATCGGTGGATCGTGCTCAGTCGATGCTGCGGCTCGCGCGTCCTCGCGCTCGGTGATACGCCCGCTCGCGATGATCGCCCTCCCCGAGCTCTCGCGGGCGCCGCTCAGTGGCACCGGCAACCCGAAGCCGCTCGCGTTCTTCGCGGTCGAGTACGACCCCGCGACCGGCGAGGTGGTGATGCTCGAGCAGCGCGCGTTGCCGCGAGAGGTCGTCTACCACCGCTTCACGAAGCCCGATCAGGTCGCCGAAGCCATCCGCGCGATGATCGTCCGCGGCGCGCCGGCGATCGGCATCGCGGCCGCGTACGCGCTCGTGCTGCTCGCCAAGCAGGAGCGCGGTGACGCGAAGACCTTCTTGCTCGCGAACGGCGTCGCGGGACGTTTCCTGAACGCGACGCGACCCACCGCGGTGAACCTCGCCTGGGCGATCGCGCGGATGAGCCGCAAGGCGGCGGACGTCGCGGCGCTCGATCCGGACGCGCGCTACGAGGCGATGCGCGCGGAGGCGGAGGCGATCCACGTCGAGGACGTCGCGGCGTGTCGGCGCATGGGGGAGCTCGGCGCGGCCGACGTGCCGGAGGGCGCGACCGTGCTCACGCACTGCAACGCGGGCGCGCTCGCGACGGGTGGCTACGGAACCGCGCTCGGCGTGATCCGCGCGGCGCACGAGCAGGGCAAGAAGATCCGCGTGCTCGCCGACGAGACGCGGCCGTATCTGCAGGGCGCGCGGCTCACCGCGTGGGAGCTCTTCGTCGACGAGATCCCGGTCGAGGTGATCACCGACAACATGGCCGCGCACTTCATGCAGAAAGGCGAGGTTCAGCTCTGCGTGGTCGGCTCCGATCGCATCGCCGCCAACGGCGACGTGGCGAACAAGATCGGGACGTACGGTGTCGCGGTGCTGGCGAAGGAGCATGGGCTGCCGTTCACGGTCGCCGCGCCGTGGAGCACGGTGGACCTCGCGACGCCGGACGGCTCGCGCATCCCCATCGAAGCGCGCAGCCGCGACGAGGTCGCGCGGATCGGCGACACGTCGATCGTGGCGGATGGCATCCCGTGCCGACACCCGGGCTTCGACGTGACGCCCGCGCGCTACGTACACGCCGTCTACACCGAGCGCGGCGTGTTCCGCCCGAAGGACGGCGAAGGTCCGTCCATCTTGATGAATCGTGGGACGGTGAAGCGATGATCCCGAAGTTCGACGAAACGGCGGCGGCGGCGGCGCGCGCGCACCAAGCGAAGCTCACCAAGCCCACCGGCGCGCTCGGGCGGCTGGAGCGGTTGGTGGAACAGCTCGCGGGAATCCAAGGCGTCGCGCAGCCGACCGCGCGTCCGGCCGCGTGTCTGATCTTCGCGTCGGATCATCCGGTCACGAAGCACGGCGTGAGCGCGTACCCGAGCGAGGTGACGGCCGCGATGGTCGCGAACTTCGTGGGCGCGAGCGGTCGCGACGGGGGCGCGGCGGCGAGCGTGCTGTGTCGGCGGCAGAACGTCGCGCTTCACGTGCACGACGTCGGGGTCCAGCGCGCGACCGAAGGGGTGCCGCGCGCGACGTGCGCCTCGATGGCGGTGGGCGATCTGCGCGTCGAGGACGCGATGCCGCGCGAAACCTTCGATGCGGCGTGGGAGGCGGGCCGCGCCGCGGTGCGCGCGCTCGATCCGCAGCCGCGCGTGCTCGTGCTCGGCGAGATGGGCATCGGGAACACCACGCCCGCGAGCGCGGTGTGTGCGGCGCTGCTCGGGGTGTCGGCAGAGCGCGTCGTCGGACGCGGGACCGGCGTCGACGACGCGGGGCGCGTTCGAAAGGTCGCGGTGGTCGCCGACGCGATCGCACGAGTCGAGCGCGACGCGCCGCTGGAGCTCCTGCGTCGGCTCGGCGGACGCGAGCTGGTGGCCATCGCGGGGGCGGCCCACGAAGCAGCGTCGCGTCGGATCGCGGTGCTCGTCGACGGGTTCATCGTCAGCGCCGCGCTGCTCGCGCTCGTGCGGCACGAGCCCGACGTCGCGCCTTTCCTCGTGCCCGCGCATCGCTCGCGTGAGCCGGGTCATCGCGCGGTGCTGGAGGCGCTCTTCGAGGATGCGCTGGAGCCCTTGCTCGATCTGGATCTCGCGCTCGGCGAAGGCAGCGGCGCGTTGGCCGCGTTCCCGCTCGTGGAGCTCGCGCTCGCCACGCACGCGGAGATGGCGACCTTCGAGAGCGCGGGCGTGCCGGACCGCGAGGGCTGACGGATGCGTTCGGTGGAGGCGGCTCGATGAGCGCGATCCGAGGGCTGCGCGCCGCGTTCGTGTTCCTCACGCGCATCCCCGTGGGCGGCTTCCCCTACACCGAAGAGGACTGGCGCTGGAGCACCGCGCACTTTCCCTTCGTGGGCGCGGTGCTCGGCCTGCTGCAGGCGACCCTCGCGGCGCTCCTCTTGCCGCACCTCGGCGCCGCCGCAACGGCCATCCTCGCGGTCGGGCTCGCGATGATGCTCACGGGCGCGTTCCACGAGGACGGGCTGGCCGACTCCGCCGACGCGCTGGGTGGCGCGTACGACCGCGAGAAGCTCTTCGTCATCCTGAAGGACTCGCGCATCGGCACCTTCGGCGCGGCGGCGCTCTTCGTCGCGCTCGGGCTGCGCGTGGTGCTGCTGACCGAGCTCGACGTCGCGATGCCGCTCGCGCTCCTCGTCTCGCAAACGGTCGCGCGCACGCCGCCGATCTGGTTGATGCGCGCGCTGCCCTACGTGACGGCGGACGGCGAGTCGAAGTCGCGGCTCGTCGCGCGCGCCCGCAGCCCGCAGGCGATCGTCGCGACGCTCTGGTCGCTCGTGCTGCTCGTCGCGCTCGTGCACCACGACGCGATCACCCTCGCTCGCGCGATCGCGCTGGGCTTGGTGCTCGTCGCGATCACGCTCGTCGTCGCGTGGCGCGTCGTGGTGCGCGCGGGCGGGGTGACGGGCGATTTCCTCGGTGCGACCGAGCAGCTCGCGGAGCTCGGGGTGTTGCTCGTGCTCGTGTGGCGTTGACGCGATGCTGATCGCGATCCGCCATGCGCCGACCATAGCCGACGGGCTCTGCGTGGGGCAGCACGACGTGGCGACCACGATGACGCACGACGACGCCGCGGAGCGGATGCGCCTCGCGCTGTCGCACGAGCGTGAGGTCGACACGATCGTTCGAGTGTGGAGCTCACCGCTCTCGCGATGTCGTGAGCCCGCGGCTCGGCTCGCACGTGCGCTCGGCACGTCGCACACGATCGATCCGCGGCTGCTGGAGCTCGACTACGGCGTCTGGGAAGGGCGCGCGTGGGACGCGATCGCGCGCGAGGACGGATCGCGCATGCACGCGTGGATGAACGCGTGGCAGACCACGGCGCCGCCGGGTGGCGAGTCGGTCGCGATCTTCGAAGCGCGTGTGCGTGGATGGTGGGAGGCGCTCGGCACGACGCAGGCGCTCGGCGCGACGCCGGTGCTCGTCGCGCACGCAGGCGTGGTGCGCGCGTTGCGCGTGGTCGCGCGTGGAATGACGTGGGCGGAGGCGATGCGTGCCCCGGTGCCTCACCTCGAGGTCGAGCCCTTCCCCGTCCACTGAACCCGCTCTCGAGCGCGTCGAATTCACCACGGCGTCGCGGCAACGCGCCCACGTCCGAGGCCTTCGGGCGTCCACGAGCACGCGGTGGCCCGCGCCCTGCTTCGTGGGATGCCGATGCGCTCCGCTCGCGTTCGAACCGTCGTGCTCCCTCTCTCGCTCGGGCTGGCCCTCGGCGTCGGCGCCGGCTTCGCGTGGCTCCTCGCCCCCGCGCAGTCCGTCGCGCGCGCGCCCGTCGAAGGGCCCCTCGACGCGCCGATCGTGCTCGCACCGCACGAAGCCGATGGACCTCCCGTCGAGCTCGCGAAGCCATCGGAGCCCCGCGAAGCGGTCGCGAACACCGCACACACGCCGCGCACGCGCGGGCTCGGAGCCGATGCCGAGCGCGTCGTCCCGAACGCGGTCGCAAGCGCCGACATCGACTCTGTCGCCGACGCCGACTCCGACTCTGTGTTGGTCTCCGACTCCGACGCTGTCTCGGTCTCCGACTCCGACTCCGACTCCGACTCTGTGTCGGTCTCCGACTCCGACTCCGTCACCACCACGGTTCGAGATCCCTCCGCCCCGCACGATCCCCTCCGCGTCTCCCATCCCACCCGCGCCGCACCCGCCCCCGACTTCGACGCTGCCGAGACCCTGTCTCTTATACACATCTGACGC
>CALJLK010000025.1 GCA_937982655.1 uncultured Sandaracinus sp. | reverse complement strand
GGCAGCCGCTCGCCTTCGCGCGTGAGGAGCTCGAGGCCCGACTCGTCGGCGGGAGGCAGCAGGGTCATCAGGTTGATGTCCTCGTGCTGCGCGGCGCGCATCACCCCCGGCTCGTCGAAGCCGTCGCAGACCGGATAGTGGATGAAGCGGTGGACGGTGTTGCCTTTGACCGCCATGTCGCGGAGGTAGTTCTCCGACGCACCGAGGTACATCGAGAGCGCTTGAAGGCATTTGTACGAGACCTCGTCGAGCTTCGCGAAGAGCTCGTCGCAGGTCGTCTTGAGCTCCGGGATCTCCTCCGGCCAGACGTTCGGAACGAGCTTGCTCGCGAAGGGATCGCTCGGCGGGAGCGCGCGACCCACGTGGTAGAACTCCTTGAGGTCGGCCTTCGCGTTGTCCTTCGCGTGCTCCACGCCGAAGCTCGTGTAGCCCCGCGCGCGCCCCGTCTCCGGGTGCTCGTACTTCTTCTTCACCTCGGTCGGCATCGCGAAGAAGCGCCGGAACACGTCGTACGTCTTCGCGAAGAGCGCGTCGTCGACGCCGTAGCCCTCGATCGCCACGAACCCGAGATCCTGAAGCGCCGCGCCGTACTTCTGCACGAACGCCTTGCGACCGTCGCGGTCGTCGAACTGCCGAAGATCGACGACGGGAATGCTCTGCTCCACGTGCACCTCCGAAGGGCGCGCACATCCCGTGGCGCGCCCGGAAACCCGAAACGGGCACTTCTACCACGAGAGCGAGGGCTTCGCGCTCGGGCGATCGACGGGTGACCGAACGTCACCCGTGCTTCGAGAGCGTATGGCCTTCGAAGCGCCTGTCGACGAAGCACCGGTCGTCGAAGCACGAGCGGCCGGCGCTCGGGCAGTCCGAGCTCGGGCAGTCAGAGCACGAGGTCCATCGGATCGAAGCGCAGAACCACCGCCGAGCCGTAGCAGCTCACGAGCAGATCCGTGGGGGTCGCGAAGTTCGCGTGGTTCGGCTGGTCGCAGTCCTCGAGCGTGACGGTGTCGCCGACCTGTGTGAGCACCTCCGTCGAGGGCGCGTAGCGGAGCAGCGTGAACGAGTCGTCGTTGGAGCCGCCCACCGCGATGAGCACGGAGTCCGCGCCGTCCGCGATCACCGCCGGGTCGATGGGACCGTCGCCCACCGCGATCTCGGCCGTCTTGCGGGCCATCGTCGGTGTGACCTCGTACACGTGGATCTCGTCCGCGCCGAAGGCCGCGATCGCGCAGACGTGCAGGTCGGAGGAGTTCTCGAAGCAGCGCACGAAACGTGGGTCGTCCTCGGGGTCGCCGGTGTCGACGATGCTCACCGAGCCCACGGTGGGCGTGCTGCCGGTGGGCGTGGGCGCGCCGAAGTAGACGTTGCCGTTGCCGAGCGCGAAGAGGACGACCTCACCGAACGGACCGAAGTCGAATGAGATGGGCGCCGCGGGCCACGCGCCGCCCACGAACTGTCCGGCGAGCACGTTGCCCGTCGCGGTGCGGTCCGCCCCGTAGACGGTGAGCAGCGAGAGCCCGAAGCTCGCGAGGCCAAAGCGCATCGGCGTGCCCATCTGCGGGAAGCGCCGGACGCTCGTGAAGTTGCCGTTGCGACCGAGGCCAGTGCCGAGGAACTCCGTCGACGAGAAGTTCGTGACCCACTCGTTCATGGGACCCGCGCCCCAGAGGTTCGTGGTCGTCGCGCCGGGATAGAGGATGAAGTCGTACGCGGGCTGCGCGAAGGGTTGCGTGAAGCGAGTGCCACTCGAGGTGACGGCGGTGTGTGTCGCGGGGCCTGCGGGCGGGTTGCCCACGACGACCAACGTGCCGTCGGTCCAGATTCGCGGGAACTCGGGGTTCGCGCTGACTGCCACGCGCATGATCGGCGACGCCTCGGCGACGCAGAGGATCGCGAACGCCACGAGGATGCGTTGCCGCGTGGTGCGCGCGGTGGACGCGAACGCGCTCGCGAGCATCTGGACCGTGGCGTCCTCCGTACACACCGCGCGTGGCGCGGGGCTCGCGGTGAAGCCGCCGCCGCCGAGCGTCGCGTCCTCGAAGGTCCGACCCGTGCCCACCATCGGGGCGAAGAAGCGCGAGACGATGGGGTCCGGAGTCCGCGACGTGTACGAGGTGCCGGACACCGCGGCGCCGGAGTCGAGCGGGAACACTTCCACGTCCACGTCGGTGGTCGCGGCCGCGCCTCCCGTGAGCTCGACCTCGAGCTCGTGCTCGCTCGCCGCTCCGCTCGACGTGGACCCCGCCGAGAGCGAGCGCGGGTCGACGAAGCCCGCGAAGTGCAGGCTGAAGTGATCGATCTCGCCGACCACCGCGACGTCTCCGTCGGCGTCGACGAGGGTGGTCGTGTCGAACTCTTCGAGCGCGCCCTCGGCGATCGCGAAGTGCGAGGCGCCGGGCAAAGGCGCGGCCGCGGCGCCGAAGACGCTCGGTCTTCCGTCGAAGGCGTGAATTGCGAGCGCGGGCACCGCAAGCTCCAGTCCGTCCGGTTGCAAGTCGTAGACGCCCGCGATCGGATCGGCGTCTACGGCCTCGCTCGGCCACTCCGCGCGCGGGACCACGCGGATCGAGATCTCGACCGTCTCTTCGAGCGCACCCTCCGGGATCACCAGCTCGAACACGCCATCGGCGCTCGTGAGCGAACCGCCCGCCGCGCCGAGACTCGCGCGCACGACCTCCCCTTCGGAGCCGGCGTCGACGCCGCCATCCGCGCGTCCGGCGTCTTCGCCACCCGCGTCGGTCCCGCCCCCGTCCATCGCGCCGGCGTCGTCGCGGCCGGCGTCCGTCGTTCCGTCGTCGTCTCCGCAGCCTGACGCGATCAGCGCGAACGAAAGCAGCGCCCCGAGGACGCGTGAAGTCGTGAGCATCGTGTTCCCCCATCGGCACGCAGCGCGTGCTCGTTCTCGACTCGGCGTCGCACCGAGCCCCCCACCCGCGTGATGCGAGCCGTCTCATCGTACCGATCGAGCGCGCGCTGTCTCGGTCCCCGATTGGGGAACTTCGGGGGACAGACTCGACCTCCGCGATCGACCGAGCCCCGTCGCGACGAGCGCGCGCTCAGTCCTCTCGAAGCGCCGTCGGCACCGTGAGCCGAACCCGCGTGCCTCGCTCGAGGCGTGTGATCTCCAGCGCTCCGCCGAGCGATCGGGCACGCGCGTGCATCGAGCGCAGACCGCGTCCCGTCCCGTCCGAGGAGCGCGTCGGCGCGAGCCCTTCCCCGTCGTCGGTGATGCTCAGCGACAGGCCGGTCGCATCGACCACGAGCTCGACGTCGACCCGCGACGCGCGCGCGTGCTTGACCACGTTGGTGAGCGCCTCGCGGTGCACGCGGAAGATCTCGACGAAGACCGCGAGCTCGGGGCGCGGCGCGGACGGATCGAGGCGCGCCTCGAAGCGATGCTCCACGTCGTGCGCTTCGAGCGCTCCGCTGCCCGCTCGACGGAGCTCGGCCGCCGCGGCGCGCCACGTCTCGGGCAACGCCTCGAAGCCCGCCATCAGCGTGCGCACCTCCGCCACGCCCTCGCGCGCGAGCTCGGAGATCGCGTCGAGGACCCGCGCCTGCTCGTCGTCTCCGCCGCGCCGACGTGCGCGTTCGGCGAGCAAGCGGAGGTTCGAGACGACCCCACCGATGCCGTCGTGGAGATCGCGAACGAGCACGTCGCGTTCGCGTACGAAACGATCGAGCGACGCCGCGTAGGCCGCGAGGCGGTCCTCGAGCCGCGCGAGCCGCCGACGCACGATCACCACGAGCGCGATCCCGACCGCCGAGTACGCGAAGTCCCCGTAGAGCGAAGGGCTCACGTAGAGGTGGAGCGAGACCCCGAGGTCGTGGAGCACGCCGAGCGCCGCCAGCGTGAAGCCGCCGAGGAAGACCTGCGCCTCCGCGTCGCCTTCTCGCGCGCGACCGACGACGATCGCGACCACACCGATCAATCCGAAGAGCAGACCCGCGCGGCTCGCGGTGAAGATCACCGCGCCGACGGTCTCGAAGGACTCGTCCGGCACGACGAGCGAGAGCGCGGAGACGACGGCCATCACGGCGTAGAACCGCCAGAACCACGTCGCGAAGCGGCGCCAACCCGAGCCGAAGACGACGTCCACGAAGAGCGCGACCCCGAGGCTCGCGACCATCGGCGCGACCCACCACAGACCAAACCAGAACGCGCCGCTCGGAACGAAGAGGGTGTGCGTTCGAGTCTGGAAGAGCGACCACGAGCCCATGCCGAGGCAGAAGAACGCGATGCCCGCGAGCGCGTTCCGCTCGCGGCTTCGGGGGGCGAGCGCGGCGGAGACGAGCGCGGTGAAGAGGAACACGATCGCGAGGACGAAGCGCGGGACGTCGCGCGCGACGAGCGCACCGAGGAGCGCCGTACGCTCACCGACTCGAGGCGGCGCGGCGAGCCCGACCTGTGTGTAGCGGGAGGCCACGCGGAAGAGCACGGGGACCGAGGCGCGATCGATGGGGAGCGGGATCACGTGGAGGGGCATTCCGCTCGCGGCGCGGTAGTCGGAGAGCGCGTGGACACGCACGCCGTCGACGTAGGCGGCGAGGGTCACGTACGCCTTCGGGACGACGACCACCGGATCGCGCGCGTCGCCCGGACGCGCGGTCCCCGCGATCCACACCTCGTGGATGCCGGGGTATCCGGCGGGACGAACGAGTCGCGCGTCGTTGGTGGGTGTGAGCGCGACCTCGGGCGCGCGCTCGGAGACGTCGAAGCCCTCGACTCGGCGAACCTCGGAGAACGCGAGCTCTTCGAGGGGCACGCCAGGCTCGGGGACGCACGCGAAGGTGCCCACGACCATCAGCGCGACGAACGATGGTAGGGTCGACCTCGCATGCGGGGGGAGGCACGACGCACGCGGGTCTTGGTCGTCGAAGACGATCCGACGCTTCACGCCGAGCTGGTCGAGATCGTCGGAGACGCGGGATCTCGAGCTCGTCGCGGCATGCGGGTCGGGGGCCGAAGCGTTGGCGTTCGAGGGTGAGCTCGAGATCGCGCTCGTCGATCTCGGGCTGCCCGACGTCGAGGGTCCCGATCTCATCCGCACGCTCAAGCAGCGGCATCCGGAGCTCGACGTGCTCGTGCACACCGTCCAAGAAGACCGCGCGGTGGTTTTCGACGCGATCGTCGGAGGCGCCTCCGGGTACGTGCTCAAGGGGATGGAACCCGAGCAGCTCCTCACCGCGTTGCGGGAGCTCCGCGACGGCGGTGCGCCGATGAGCCCACGCATCGCGCGCGAGGTGATCGCGGCGTTTCGGCGGCAGGGCACGGTCGCGGCGCGGTACGAGCTGAGCACGCGCGAGCGGGAGGTGCTCGGGCTGCTCGACGAAGGGCTCTCGTACAAGGAGATCGCGGCGCAGCTCCACGTCAGTACGCACACCGTGCACACGCACATCAAACGCACGTACGAGAAGCTTCACGCCTCGAACAAAGCGGAAGCGTTGGCGAAGGCGAAGCTCCGCGGGATGATCTGAGGTCCCCCCCTTCCGCGCGCGGATCGCCGTCCCGTTTCGAGCCCCCACGCGAGGAAGGCTACACCGAGCCGTGGGGGCGCCGCTCGGGTCGCTGTCGGCGCAGGACCTGATCGCCGACGATGCGACGATCGAGAGGGGCGGTACCCATCGGCACGATCGCGTCCGCGTGGAGAACGGCGGCGTCATCCGGGTGCGGCCGTTCGACCGCACGAACCGCGAGACGACCGGAAACATCGTGTTGATCGCACCGGAAATCACGATTGACGCGACGAGCCGATCGACGCGCGCGGCGCGGGCTACTCGGCGCCGCGCTGCGCGGACGGAACGGGCCGGCGGCGGCGGCGTGTGCATCGGCGGAGCGTCGCCGCTGCAGCCATCGATCGGCTGCAGCTGATCCCGCGACGACGCGCCCCGAGCGACTCGTCCGGAGGCCGTTCACTTTTCTCTCAACAGCCGGAGGTCACGCGACCACTCCTTCGCGATGACCTTCCTCGCCGACTCGCCTTCGTCGCCCACATCGCTCCGTCTCCTCGCGCTCGTGGCCGCGTTCGCGAGCGGGTGTTTTTCCCCGAACGCGGACACTCCCGACGGTGCTCGTCCGACGGGTCGAGACGCGGGAGCGCTCGACGACGGGTCGCTCGACCCGCCCGACGCTGCGGGACGCCTCGACGCCGGCCCGACTCCGACGATGGCCGAGTACCCCGACGCGCTGCTCTGCGACGACGACGACACGCGCTGCGGGCCGGCGTTCGATCCGTCGGCGCCGCTCTCCGACGACGAGCTCACCCGTCGGCTCGACGAGGGGCTCGCGCTCTTTCGCTACCGCGGTCGTCGCGGCGCGTGCGCGGGCTGTCACTCGCCCGACGGAGTCGAGCTCGCGTTCGTCGGGTACCCCGACGCGGATCTGCGGCGACGCGCGCTCGATCACGTCGACGCCGCACAGGCCGATTCGTTGGTCGAGTACGTCCACGCGCTGCGCCAACGGCACGGTCGCACGCGGCTCCTGCATCCTGATCGGTACCGGCCGCTCCAGCCCGCGTACCTCCCGCTCGCGCCGCGCACCCCGGGCCTGCACCCGACCGATCCGCAAGCGCAGCGCGAGCGCGACGAGGCGTTCCTGCGCGAGCTCGAGGCGCGCGAGCTGATCTGGGTGAACGAACGCGTGACCTCGCTGGAGATGGCGCGCGAGGCGTGGGCGCAGATGAACGCGCTCGACCTACACACCTTGCCGATCCCGGTGCCCTTCGATCTCTACTCGGAGGACGCCCACCACGGGCAAGAGCGCGCGTCGATCTTCGAGTGGTTCCCGGGCATGGCGTCGAGCCCGACCGCCGAGCGCTGGAACGAGCTCGTCGACGCGTACCTCGCCTCCCCCGACGACGCGACCCTCTGGGCGCTCTACGACGCGATCGACGCCCACACCGCGTGCGACGAAGACCTCGGCGAAGCCGATCTCGCGGACTTCGAGCGCGCGTGCGACTGGATGCGGCTCAAATGGAAAAGCCTACTCGTTCAGACCCACATGTTGCGCCACGACTCGATCGTCTTTCCCGACACCTTCGCCGATCACGCGGCGCCTCCGACGATCCCGGAGGCGCTCCACCTCGCGATCGCGCGCAACCCGTTCTGGGAAGCGGGCGACGTCGTGCGCGTGGCCCCCCTCGCGCGGTCGGGCGGCGCGCCCTGCGACGACGGCGCGCACCCGTGCACGTTCCTGCCGCCGGTGATCGACGCGACCATCGCGGACGTGCCCTCGCATCAGGAAGCGCGGATCCGGCAGACGCAGCTCTTCTTGCAGAGCTGGCTCGTGATGGGCTTCGTGCGCGACCCCGCGCTCCTCTACGAAGGCGAGAGCTTCGCGACCTTCGTGGGCGACTACCTCGAGGCCGTGCTCCTGCCGCAATACGACGTGATGCACGCCTTCGTGGTCGCGAAGATGTCCGTCGCGAAGTCCGCCGCGCACGAGTGGCTCGATCATCCGGACTTTCGGCAAGGCACCGGCCGCATCGCGAGCGTGCGTACCTTCAGCTTCAAGCAGATCCGCGACAACTTCAGCCCGCCGCCCGCGGACGATCCACGCCGCGAGGCCCACGAGCGCATCTTCGCGAACTTCGCGCGCGTGTGGATCTTCCTCGTGGAGGACGAGCTGCGGCGCGAAGGCACGATCTACGATGGCATCGAGGTGCTCCGCGCGGTGCGCTTCATGCGCACGTGGCTCGAAGAGCTCGAAGGCGCAGACGATCCCGCGATCGACGCGCTCGTGCGGGAGATCGAGGCGCTCGCCGCGACCGCGATCGAGCAACGCAGCGATGCTCACCGCGAGGAGTATCCCGGCACTGGGCTTCAGCCGACGGGGCGTTGGGCGGCCTTCGACGAGCCCTTCGAGTGAGCCGCGCCTCGGCACTTCGATCACGCGTCACTTCGGGCACTTCGAGGACACACACGTCGAACCCGTGCGCGCTTCGAAGGATCCGAACCTTCGGTCACGCACGGTCACCGCACGTGCGACTCAGGCGAACGCGCTCGCCGCATCCGCCAGAGTGACGAAGCGGTAGCCCTCCCGCCGAAGCCGCGAGATCGCGGCTCTCAACGCCACTTCTTTCTCCGCCGCGGTCTTGCGCAGATCCGGTTGATGCGCGCGCAGCGCCGTGAGCCCGTCCTCGTCCGCGTCCGCGAGATCGATCCCGTGCAGCTCCAGGCTCACCAGCGGTCGACCGATCATCTGCCGCGTGAGCAAGTCCGCGCCGCGCGCGCCCGAGAGCGCCACGCTCGTGCCGATGTAGGGCAGCCGCGCGCCGCGCGTCACGCCGATCGGGAGCTCGAGCAGCCCCGCGACGCGCCGCCAGTACGGCGAGCCCACGCGGTAGGGATCGGCGGGCGCGGTGAGCACGCGCGGATCGTCGACCACGCTGCGGCTCGCGCGTCCTCGCCCGAGCCGCGCGCGGATCGCGTACGCACCGATCGCGGCGGCCTTCGCGCCGAAGTACGCCGGGCACGGGAACACGCTCGCGTCGTAGCGGTAGCCCTGCTCCGCGAGCACCTCGAACACGGTGTCGGTGATCGTGTAGCCGGGCGCGCGGAAGCCGACCACCGACGCGCCCGTCGCGTCCTCGATCCGTCGCGCGCCCTCGCGCACCTCGCGCGCGATCGTCGCGCGTTCACGTCGCGTGAGGTCGTAGAAGTGCGAGCACGAGTGGTTGCCGAGCTCGTGGCCCGCTCGGTGAAGCCGACGCAGCGCGGCGGCGTTCTCGTCGTCGACGTCGGCGCCGATCACGAAGAACGTCGCGGGCACCCCGAGCTCCGCGAAGAGTCGCTCGAAGCGCGGCACCGCGCGCCGGTAGATCGCGCGCGCCGCGTCATCGCTCGGCGCCGGCAAGCCGTGAATCGCCGTGTAACAGCCGATCTCGTCGAGGTCGACGCTCAGCGCGGCCAGCCGCTGAGGCGGTCGCTGGCCCCGGCGTTCGGAGGCCCGCTCGGAGACCCGCTCGAAGTCCCTTCGCTCGGAGGAGCCGCGCATCGCCCGTCGATCGCGGAGGGCTCAGCCCTTCACGCGGATCGCCACGAAGAGCCGCGCCATGTTCTTCATGACGTTGGGCACGCGCTTGAAGAGGTTCACCGAGGGAGGGCGCTTCTCCAACACGCGGATCGGGATCTCCTGGATGCGAATGCCCGCGCGCTCGGCGCGGATCACGAACTCGCTCGCGAAGAGGTCCTTCTCGACCAGGCACGTGCGCGCGATCTCGGTGAGCGGCGCGCGCCGAAACGCCTTGAGACCGTGCGTGTCGGTGCCCTTGAAGCCGAGCGCGACGCGCAGCATCCCGTTGAGCACCAGCGTCGCCGCGTGGCGCATGATCGGTCGCTCGTCGTTCGCGCCCGCCATCGCCTTGCTGCCGATGACCAAGTCCGCGCGGTTGGCTTCGAGGATCTCGAGGGCGCGCCGGTAGAAGTCGGTGTCGCAGAGGTCGATCTCGTCGCAGAGCACGAACTCGCCGCGCGCGCGGAAGATGCCTTCGCGCATCGCCTTGCCGTAGTTCGGCTCGCCGAGGCTGTGCACCTGCACCTGCGGGAAACGCTCTGCGAGCTGCTCCGCGATCTCCACCGTGCGGTCCTTCGAGCCGTTCTCCGCGAGCAAGAGCTCGTAGGGCCAGTCGAAGTCCTTCAGGCGATCGATGAGGTCGATCACCGCGGAGTGGAGGATCCCCTCCTCGTTGTAGACGGGGATGACGATGGAGAAAAACGGGGGGGTCTGCATGGGCTGCAAAGCAAAAATGCGAATGATACAGGAAGAACAGGGGCTTAGCC
>CALJLK010000024.1 GCA_937982655.1 uncultured Sandaracinus sp. | reverse complement strand
CTTCGGTCGCTGCGCGCCGTCCGGTAGGGCGGCTTGCGAAATCGGCCGAGCTTCTAGTCAGTCCGCTGCGAGCACGCGCGTCGTCGGCACGCCGATCGCCGTCGCGAGGCGCGCGAGGGTCTCCAGCGACGGCGTGTGCCGACCCGCCTCGACGCGCGCGATGTTCGGGCGGTGGATTCCCGTGCGACGAGCCAGCTCGGCCTGCGTGAGCCCCGCCGAGAGCCGCAGCTCGCGGAGGCGCGCGCCGAGCCGCGCACCGTCGATCGGGATCGCGCCGCTCGTGCTCGTGGACGCCGGGGCCACCGTCGCGACGTCGAGCTCCACCGTCGCGCCGCTCGCGAGCTCCAACGTCGCGCTCGCCGCGTCGTCGGAGAGCACGATGCCCACGACCTCGGTGCCGTCGTCCTGCGTCGCGAGCGGACGCTTGAGCAACACGGACTGTCCGTCGCCCAAGATCGCGAGCACGTCCTCGTCGTCCGGCGCGACCGTCACGAACTCGAAGCGCTTGCCGCGATCGAGATCGAGGCGACGCCCGAGCGTGCGCACCACGCGCTCGACGTCGGGCTCCGCGCGCGTGATCAGACCGAGCGCGACCTCGAGCACGATCGGCTCGAGATCGCCCTCCGCGTGCACGATCGCGACCCCGCCGGCGGCCCGCACGTAGCCGACCCCCGTGAGGAGATCGTCGTCGTCGAGGCTGTCCGAGGCGGCGTCGAAGACGACCGCGGAGCCGAGCACCGCGAAACGCCCGAGATCGGAGGGCGCGTGGACGCGGACCGCGAAGGCGTGGCGCTCGAGCACGTCGCGCCAGACGGGCACGAAGGCAGGGCGATCCGTGACGAGCGTGACGGTGGCAGTCATCCGTTCCTCCCGCGTCGAGCGAGCGCGCTGGCGCTTCATCCCCCTCGACGTGGCCGCGACGATGACGAGGCGGATCGAGTCACGCAATCGTCGACTGCTTCACCCCCGAAACGAGGCCGCTGTGGAGCCGCTGTGGACAACGCGCGTATCTCCCGGGGATTCCGAGCGATGTGGGACTCGCGACGCGCGACGCGTCTTCGCACGAGAAGCGTCACGAGGCGCTCGGAGGGCGCTCGAAAGGCGATCTCCAGGCGATCCGTCGCGCGATCCGTCGGCGCTCTCGAGCACCTCCGAGCCGTCACACGGAGCCTGCTCTCGGATCTGGTTTGACACCTCTGGACCCCATTGCTACCCATCGGCGCGTTCGGGGCCGGTGGTCCTCGAGCCTGCTCGCGTCGACCCCGAGGTCGACGCTTTTGCACATCCGACCTTTACACGTCCGACGAGGTCGGAGACGGAGACGACGATGGTTTTCAAGTCGACCTGCGTATTCTCCGGGAACGCCAACCCCGTGTTGGCGGAGTCGATCGCGCGTTACCTCGAGCTGCCGCTCGGTCGCGCGAAGATCGCGCGCTTCGCCGACGGTGAGGTCTTCGCGGAGATCCTCGAGAACGTCCGCGGCGTCGACGTCTACGTGATCCAGCCGACGTGCAATCCCGTCAACGATCACCTCATGGAGCTGCTGGTCATGGCGGACGCGCTCAAGCGCGCCTCGGCCGGCTCCATCACCGCGGTGATGCCCTACTACGGCTACGCGCGTCAGGATCGGAAAGCCGCGCCGCGCACGCCGATCACCGCGAAGCTCGTGGCCGATCTCTTGACCGCGTCGGGCATCAACCGCGTGGTCGCGATGGATCTGCACGCGGGTCAGATTCAGGGCTTCTTCAACGTGCCCTTCGATCACCTCTTCGCGATGCCGGTGTTCCTCGAGCACATGCGCCCGCGGTTCTCGGGCGATCCCGCGCCCGTCTTCGTCTCGCCCGATGCAGGCGGGGTGGAGCGCACACGCGCGTACGCCAAGCGCGTGGGCGCCGAGCTCGCGATCATCGACAAGCGCCGCCCGAAGGCGAACGTGTCGGAGATCATGCACATCATCGGCGACGTGCAGGGCCGCGACTGCGTGCTGCTCGACGACATCATCGACACCGCGGGCACCATCACGAACGCCGCGCGCGCGCTGCAGGAGAAGGGCGCCCGTCGCATCTTCGCGGCCGCGACTCACGCGGTGCTCTCGGGCCCCGCGATCGACCGCATCGTCGACTCGCCGCTCGAGGAGGTCATCGTGACCGACTCGATCCCGCTCACCGATCGCGCGAAGAGCACCGGCAAGTTCCGCGTGCTCTCGGTGGCGAAGCTGCTCGGGGAAGCGATCAAGCGCATCCACCACAGCGACTCGGTCAGCTCGCTCTTCGTCTGAGCGCGCCCGCTTCCTCCGTCGCGGCCAGCTCCTCGTCCGCGTCGGCGGGGTCAGCCGCCGACTGCCATCACGACCAGCTCGCGGCGCTCACGCTCGCGTCTTCCCAAGCGCGTGATCGACGCCGCGACGCTACTCGCGCGGCACCGCCGCCCACTCGCCCGGACGCCGCGTGCGCGAAGAGAGGTTCGGTGCGGAGCCCGGCGGAGGCGGCGGCTCGATGCGCGCGATCGGATGCTCCGTGCCTTCCGGGAGCGGATCCATCGCGTGCAGCGGGAGCTCCTCCGGGATCGTCACGTGAAAGTGGAAGTCGTGCAGCGAATTGTGGCGCTGCATCGGGCGACCGAACGGGTTCGGCGCGAAACCCTGCGCGTCGTACCAGGCGTGGAAGCGCTCGAGCACGACCTCGTCGTTGTAGTAGATGCGCACCGCGCCGTTCGCGCAGGCCGCGAGCACCTTCGCGAGATCGAGCACGCGCACGCGCAGCGCCTCGACCTCTTCTTCGGACTTGCCCTCGTAGTTCGAGGGATAACGCCCGCCGCCCGCGTTCTCGGTGAGCAACGCGCCGAGCACGTAGAGGTCCACGTCGACGCCGCGATCGTGCGTCTGATGGCGCGGACCCGGCGCGTCGAGATCGCCGACCGCGACGACCTGATCGGGATGCAGCCGATCGAACTCCGCCATCGACGCGAGGATGAACGTGACGAGCGAGGGCCGGCCCCACCAATGCTCGACGATGGTGTTGCGCCAGCGTCGGTAGCGTCCGTCCGAGAGCGGCGCGGCCGGCATCTGCCATTTGCATGCGGGGTAGCTCTCGCCCCGCACACACTCGCGGGGACGCGGGATCGGGATCGACGGCACGCGGCAGGAGAACCCGTGGCGCGCCGCCGTTGCCGCGACCGTGGATCCCTCGGGGGCCGCGGGGGATTCGTCGACCCGGAGATCGTGGTCGGAGTCGCCCTCGCCGCGATCGGCATCGCCCGTGTCGGTGCCGTCGCCTCCGGCCGACGCGCGCGGCGTGCTCTCGTCGGATGCGCTCTCCGAAGCGCTCGGCTCCGTTCGCTCTTCCCGTGCATCGGGCGTCGAGGCCGCACGGTCGCAGGCCGACATGCAGAGCAGGACGATGACGAGGAGTCCACGCACGGGGCGACGGTATGACGCGAAAGCGAGCCGCGCGCATTTCCGAGCGCGAGGCTCGCTCACGACTTCGGCGGGCGCGCGGCCTTCTCGTCGTGGCCGCTGGTGCCGAAGCGACGCGCGAGCTCGGCCGCCACGTCGTGCAGCGCGAGGCCACGGAGCTGGAGCCCCACCATCACGTGGTAGAGCACGTCCGCCGCTTCGCTCACCACACGCTCGTCGCTCTCGCTCGCGAGCGCGTCCGCCAGCTCGCCGCCCTCTTCGCGGATCTTCTCGCCGATCTTCGGCGCGCCCTTCTCCAGCAGGCTCTTCGTGTAGCTCTTCTCTCCGTCGCTCTTCGCGCGCGCCGCGATCGTCGCCGTCAGCCGCGCCAGCGTCGGCAGCGCGTGGTCGGTGCCCTCCGCGTCGAGCCGTCGGAAGAAACACGACGTCGCCCCGGTGTGGCAGCTCGGGCCGATCGGATCGACGAGGTACACGAGCGCGTCTCCGTCGCAGTCCGCCCAGACCTCGTGCACGTGCAGCACGTGCCCGCTGGACTCGCCCTTCTGCCAGAGCGCGCCCCGCGAACGGCTCCAGAACCAACCGGTCCGCGTCGCCAGGGTGCGTTGCACCGCCTCGCGGTTCGCGTGCGCCACCATCCGCACGTCGCCGTCGTGCCGATCGAGCGCGACCACGGTGACGAGGCCGGCCGAATCCCACTTGAGCTCGTCGAGCATGCGAGGCGTGTAGGCGAGGTCACCCGGAGGGACAAGCCGCGCGCGTGACGACGACGTCGAGGGACGTCGCCCGACCGTGCAACGGCATACCGCGGATGCTCCGCAGCGCGCGCGTCATGCCGAGGTCTCGCGCTCGAGCAGCCGCGCCTGATGGTCCGCCCGCAGCGCGCCGATCAGCTCGTCGAGATCGCCGTCGAGCACGCGCTGATAGGCGTGCAGCGTCAGCCCGATCCGATGATCCGTCACGCGGTTCTGGGGCGCGTTGTAGGTGCGGATCTTCTCGCTCCGCTCGCCGGTGCCGACCATGCCCCGACGTTCGTCGCGGATCGCGTCCGCCTGCGCCTGCTGCGCGCGCTCGAGCAGCTTCGCGCGCAAGATCTGTTTGGCCCGCGCGAGGTTCTGGATCTGCGATCGCTGCTCCTCGCTGCGCACCATGATCCCGGTCGGCACGTGCAGCAGGTTGATCGCGGAGTTCGTCGTGTTGACGCCCTGCCCGCCTTTTCCGCCCGCGGCCGTCTTCGTGATCTGAAGATCCGCTTCGTCGATCTGCACCTCGACGTCGTCCGCCTCCGGGAGCACCGCCACCGTCGCGGTCGAGGTGTGGATGCGTCCCTGCGACTCCGTCTCCGGGATGCGCTGCACGCGGTGCACGCCCGCCTCGAAACGAAGCTGCGAGTACACGCGCTGACCGGTGACCATCGCGATCACCTCTTTGATCCCGCCCGCGCTCGCCTCCGAGATCGACGTGACCTCGACCTTCCAGCCCTTGGTCTCCGCGTAGCGGCAGTACATGCGGAAGAGATCGCCCGCGAAGAGCGCGGCTTCTTCGCCGCCCGTGCCCGCGCGAATCTCGAGCAGGGTGTCGCGCCCGTCGTTCGGATCCTTCGGCAGGAGCAGCACGTGCAGCTCCGCTTCGAGCGCCTGCTTCTCGTCCCGCAGCTCCGGAAGCTCCGCCTCCGCGAGCTCGCGCAGCTCGGGATCCTTGAGCGCGAGCTCGTCGTCCGCGATCTGCTTGTCGACCTCGAGGTAGCGCGAGAACGCACGCGCCAAGTCTTCGAGCTCCGCGCGCTCTCGGCTCAGCTTCCGAAAACGATCCGCGTCGGACGCGATGTCCGGGCGGTAGAGCATCTCGTCCAGCTCGCGAAAGCGCGCTGCGAGGCTCTGGAGCTTCGCGATCGGAAGCACGTCACACCTTCAAGACACGTGGCGACGACGCATGAGTCGACCCCACACGAATCGGAGACGAACGTGTCGACACGCGGCGGGTCGACACGCGGCGAGGCGCGCTCGGCGAAGGGGAGGACGACGGCATCGGGCTCACGCCGCGCGCAACGGACGAAGCTGCGGAAGCGCCTCCACGAAGCCGTCGAAGCTCGGGAAGACGAGCGGATCGGCGGCCGACTCCGCCTTGTCGCCGACGCGCTCGCGCCAGGCCGCCGCCTCCATCGCGGCGATCGCGACCTCGATCTGATCGTCGCTCGGCTCGCGCGTGCTGAGCTTCTGGAAGAGGAAGCCCGGCCACAAGAAGACGCGCAGCGGACCGGTCGTGCAGTAACGCGCGGTCAGGCGCTGCAGCTCGTACGAGACCGCCGCGATGATCGGCAGCAGCCCGATGCGGAGCGCGAGCAGCGACACCTGACCGACGAGCCCCTCGGCGTTCGGAAGGAGCAGCGGCGCGGCCACCGAGCCGAGCACGATCGAGACGATCACCACGACGACCAGGAACGTGGTGCCGCAGCGCGGGTGCAGCGTGGTCTGCGCCTTCACGTTCTCCACCGTGAGCGGCAGCTCGGCTTCCCAGGCGTGAATCGTCTTGTGCTCCGCCCCGTGGTACTGGAACACGCGTCGCACCTCGGGGATGCGCGAGAGCAGCGCGAGGTAACCGAAGACCACGAGCAGCTTGAAGCCGCCGATCACGAGGTGGAACTCGGAGTCGGCGAGGCCGAAGTCGTGGCCGAAGAGCTTGCCGGAGCCCGCCGCGAGGAGCTGCGGCAGCGCGACGAAGAGGCCGATCGCGAAGAGTGTCGAGAAGAGCATCGCGAGCTTCCCGCCGCTGCTCTGCTGCTCCTTCGCGCGTTCTTCTTCCGTCATCTGTTGTTCAGCCGAGAAGTGAAGCGCGCGGTAACCGAGCGAGAGCGACTCCACCAGCGTCGCGACTCCGCGGAAGCCGGGCAGCTTCCACATCCCCGAGTCGAAGCGCGTGCGGAGCGGCATCTCTTGGAGCGCGAGCGATCCATCGGGGCGGCGGACGGCGACGGAGATGCCGCTCGGGGAGCGCATCATCACGCCTTCGATCACGGCTTGGCCTCCGATGTAGGGCTTCTTGACCTCGGACATGGCGGGGCAGTGTAGCGATCTGCGTGGGGCTGGCGAGCCGGGAGAGAGAACGGCCCTCGTCGACCACGACCTTCGCTGCGGGTCCGTGCCGCCAGCCGTCGAAACCCGACCTGGCGTCCCGAGCCCTCACCTGCCAGAAACTTGCCCCTCTCCTCTTCGCTCTGGCATCAGCTCCATTCGAGGGGCTGTCGCCAGCCCCTCCCCCAGGAAGCCCCGAACCCCTCCCACGAGCCTTCGCTCGCTTCGGTCGCTGCGCGCCGTCCGGTAGGGCGGCTTGCGAAATGGCTAGACGATTTCTTTAGGTCGGTCCCATGGGACAAAAGCGCATCCAACTCGTCGTGCGCGGTCGCGTTCAAGGCGTGTTCTACCGAGCCACCGCCCAACGGGAGGCCCGCACCCTGGGCCTGACCGGCTGGGTCAAGAACCGTCCCGACGGCTGCGTCGAGATGGTCGTGGAAGGCGAAGAGGACGCCGTGAAGGACTTCCTCGCCTGGGCTCAACAAGGACCCGCCACCGCGCGCGTCGACAAGGTCGAGACCAAATGGCGGAGCTACACGGGCGAGTTCTCGGACTTCCGAATCGCGAAGCGGTAGCGCCGCACGCGTTCGGGGAACGTCGCGCGCGCGCTGGCGTCGTGCGGGACGGTGTCGCGTCGAGCGACATCGTGCGGCGAGAGCTGCGCGCGAGCGTGGGTCTCGCGCTCGTGGTGCTCCTGCTCGCGACCGCGGTGGGGCACGCGCAGGCGCCGACGATCGACGCTCCGACGGCAGTGTCCCTCGACGCGTCGGATGCCCCGCCGGTCAGCGTGACCGAGCTCGAGCGCCTCGCCGGCGAGCTCCGCAGCGACGAGGCCGCGACCCGCGCCCACGCGATCGATCGGCTGAGCACCCTCCCCGCGTCCGCGCTGCCCGCGATCACCGAGCGCGTCCGTTACCTCGCGCGCCTCGTGATCCCGCCCGAGGACGGCGAAGAGACGCTCGATCGATTCCGTCACGCGACCGGCAGCCGCCGCGCGGACGACATGATCGATCTCGCGCCCGGCATCCCGAGCGTGCTCACCGACGATCGCAGCCCGGTCGTGGGTCGCGTGGCCGAGCGCGTGCTTCTGATCCGATCGCTCGAGCGCATCAGCACCCTCGAGGCGTGGCGCACCCTCGCCGACGTGTACGCGCTCTCGCCGGAGATGTGGCGTTGGGAGCTTCGTCGCGCGGTCGCTCGCGTCGGCCCGCGGCTCCTGCCCGCGCTGCTGCTCGCGCGTGGACACCGCGACGCATCGCTTCGACGCTGGGCCCGTGACGGCGCGCAGGCGCTCGGTCTCACGAACCCCGCGGACGCACTGCAGAACGAGGACCTCGCGCAGCTCGCGCAGCTCGTGACCGCGTACTCCGAGGTCCGCGACCTCGACGCGATGCCGGTGATCGCGGGTCTCGTCGATCATCCCGATCCGCCGCTCCGCGAAGCGTCTCGCCTCGCGATGGAGCGCTACGGACAGAACGGCATCTGGCAGCTCCGCATCGCCTTCCGCAACAAGCTGCAGGCCGAAGCCGACGTCGCGTGGGGCTGGCGGCGCACGATGACCGAGCTGTGGACGCGGCTCGACGAGGTCCGTCTCGCGCCGCAGTCCGAGCGGGTCGACGTTGCGAGCGCCGCGCTGGCGGAGGGTCGTGCGGCGGACGCGCTGCGTGAGCTCGATCTGGTGCTCCGCGAGACGCCGACCCCTCCGCGGGCGGACGAGATCGCGTCGTTGCTCGCGACGATCGCGTCGAGCCTCGAAGGCGACGAGGCGGTGCGGGTGCTGCGACGTGCGCTCTGGCTCGCACCGTCCCATGCGCAGACGCCGACCTGGCAGGCGCGTCTCCAACTCGAGGAGGCCGAGCTCGACCGCGCGCGCGGCGTGCTCGATCTCGACGCCTACGAGGCCGCGTCCGCGGTTCCACTGAGCCCCGAAGAGCGCGAACGCGTCGCCGCGGTCCTCGAAGCGGACGACGCGGAAGAGCTGACGACGATGGTCGACGCGCCGTCGTCGACCCCGTGGTCCACGTTCGCGCTGCTCGCTCTCGCCCTCGCGGCGTTCGCGTCCCTCACTCAGCTTCCGCGCCTCCAGCGCTGGGCGCGAGCCCGCGCAGTCGGAGCGAGCGCGGACTCGCGCTCCGTCCCCGTCACGGACTCCCTCTCCGTCGCGGATGTCACGGACTCCGTCTCCGTCACGGACTCCGTCTCCGTCACGGAATCCGTCTCCGTCACGGAATCCGTCCCCGGCACGGACTCCGTCCCCGTCGCGGACTCCGTCTCCTTCACGGACTCCGTCTCCGTCACGGACTCCGTCTCCGCCTCGCGAGGCACCCCCCTCTCGACGCGCGCACGCGCGGTGTTCGCGAAGCTCGCGCGCCGCACCGCGCCGCTTCTCCGGCGCGCGCTCGCCTCCGTTCGCGCCTTCGTCGAGCCCCACGTGCGCACGATGGTGTCGCGCATCCACGCGAAGATCTCGCCTCCGGTCTACGGCCCCGCGCCCAAGGTCCCCAAGCCGCCTCGCCCACGCGCGGAGCTCGATCCGAGCCTCGTGCTCTCGGCCTTCGGCGAGCCGGACGCCCACGAGCCACACGAAGGCTCGACGGTCGAGCCGCGCGTCGCCGACGTGCCCGCGGCGGCGTTCGAGCACGGAGACGACGACGACGAGTCGTTCGACTTCGATGCCGTGGTCGCGGTGCTGAAGAACCACGACGAGGACGAGCTCGACTCGGACGACGGCACGCTCGCTGACGTGGTGTTCCATCCCACGCGAAGCGTGGACACGGACGTCGATCCCGCAGACGTCGATCCTGCAGACGTCGATCCCACGGGCGGCCATGCAGACGTCCTCGCTCAGCTCCTCCTCGGCGCCGATCCGAACGACACCCTTCCCGGCGCTCCCGCGCCTCGGGACTGAAGCCGGACGCACGCGAGCGCTGACGCATCCACACGCGGCGCGTGTATCATGAGCCCATGCGCGTGCTGCTCGTCGCCCTCTCGCTCGTCCTCGCTCTCGGTGCTCTCGGCTGCGGCGACGGAGGTGGCGGAGGCCCCGACTGCGGCGGCGAAGAAGGCAGCGAGGTCTGTGAGGTCTTCCGCCTCGTCAACGAAGAGCGACGCGCGGCCGGCCTCGAGCCCTACGTGTGGGATCGCCACCTCGCGCTCTCGGCCCAGCGACACGCGGAGGACATGGCGGAGAACGGCTACTTCTCCCACACCTCGCAGGACGGTCGCTCGTTCTCCCAGCGCACCCTCGACGCTGGCTACGACGCCTCTCCGCGCGGCGAGAACATCGCGCAGGGCTACCGGACCGCGGCCGACGTGATGGAAGGTTGGATGTCGAGCGATGGGCACCGCGCGAACATCCTCGCCGGCGGCTCCAACGAGATCGGCATCGGCCTGCGCGACTTCCATTGGGTTCAGGTCTTCGGTACGCGCGCGGAGTGATCGCGCGCCGTGAGGGTGCGCGAGCGGCGTGACTGGCCCGACGCCACGATCTCGCCCCCGGATTGCCAGGCTGCACGGGAGCGCTCGCCGACGGCGACGTCGAGCGCACGAGGTTGGCAGCGAATGAGCTGGCCATTTCGTGACCAAGCGGCGGCGTCGACGAGATGCGCCCCCTCGCCTAGCGTCGACGGGTGATCCACTCGCCGCTGCACGCCCCACCGACGGCCGAGCGCGCGTATCGCCGCGCGCGCGTGCTGCTCGCGGTGACGGCGCGCGCGCTCTTCGAGCTCCTCCCCGAGCGTTGGCCCGAGATCGTCCGGCTGCGTGCGTGGATGATGCGCGAGTCGCTGTGGCCCGAAGCCGACCCGAGCGAGATCGCGCTCTTGAACGCGGCACCTGGTGGACTCGCACCACGCGATGCGATCGACGGCGGCTGGCGCATCGAAGGCGTGGCCGTGCTGTGCTGGTCGCTCGGGCTCGCGCCGCTCCCGGCGCTCGACGAGCAAGCCGAACCTTCGCGTTACCGCGCGTGCCTCGGCTTCCTCGCGGGTGCGCCCCCGATCGAGCTCGCGCTTCGCTCGGAGCCGGAGCTCCAGGCCTACTTCGCGCAGACCGCGCACGACCGACGTCTCCTGCTCCACGTGTCCACCGCGGAGCCCGACGAGCTCGCGCACGCGGCGCTCACGATCGACGGACGCTCGGTGACGGAGTCGGGCAACGACGAGGTCCGTCGCGTGGCCAGCTCCGCCCACGAGCGCTGCATCGCCGCAGGTTGGCTGCTCGGTCGAGCGGCGTCGTACTCGGACGTCGCGGCGACCCTTTGATCGACTCAGCCCACGTTCGAGCACACCCTTCGAGAAGGTCTCGAGCGGACCTTCGAGGAGCTCTCGCGAAGACCACGAAGCACCTCGTGGGTGCGGTACCGTAGCGACGTGGGTGGACACACGGCGGCGGTAGCGCTGATGCGGGGGCATCTCTACGACCTCACGGACGTGGACGACGCGTTCCTCGCGATCGTCGGCTACACGCGCGAAGACTTCGAGCGCGGGCTGAGCTGGCGCGAGCTGACGCCACCCGAGTACCTGCACCTCGACGAAGCCGGGATGCGACAGGCCGCGGTCGGAGGCTTCACCGCGCCTTACCAAAAAGAGTTCTTCCGCAAGGACGGCACCCGAGTCCCCGTCTTGCTCGTCTGCGCGTTCATCCCCGGCATGGACGGCCACTGGATGGGCTACGTGGTCTCGCTGGAGGCACCTCGGCCGCTCCAGGCGAGCCCGGCAGACGCCACCGAGCCGCTCGACACCCACCTCAAGGTCGAGCTCCTCGGTCGGCTGGTCAGCGAGCTCGTCCGCGAGCGCGCGCGCACCTTCGCGATGCTGGATCACGCGCCGATGCTCGTGTGGTCCGTCGACCGCGACGCACGTTTGCTCGGCGCGAACACACCCTTTCACGACGCGCACGCCGACGTCGGACGTCTCCTCGAGGTGGGGGATCGCCTCGACGCGCCGCTCCCCTTCACCAGCGACCCGAGCGCGTGGTGGTCGGCGCACGCTCGCTCGCTGCGTGAGCCCTTCGTGCTCGAGCTCCGCGGCGCGGAGGCGGCTTGGGAGTCGCGCTTCGCGCCCATCCACGACGCGACCGGCGACGTGGTCGGCGCGACGGTGGTGGCCCACGAGATCACGGCGCGCCTGCGCGCGGAGGAACGCGTCCGCGCGAGCGAAGCGCTGTTCCGATCGCTCGCCGAGTCGTTGCCGGTCGGCGTGTGCCTCGTCGATGACGAGGGCGCCGTCACCTACACGAACCGAGCGTTCGCCGGGCTCGGCACGGACGACGGTTCGTCGCCCGAGCTGCGCGACGCGCTCCGCGCCGCCGCAGCCGAGCTGCGCGGGAACGAGCAGGTAGTCGTGCTCGAGCACACGCGGGAGCTGGCGCTCGGCTCCGCGACCGACGGCGCACGCGCGCGGACCCTACGCATCCGGATGACGCGCCTGGAGGGCGACGCGTGTCTCGGGATCGTCGAGGACGAAACCGATCGCGTCGCGGAGGCGCGTCGCGCGCAGCAACGCGAGAAGATGGAGTCGCTCGGCGCGCTCGCGGGTGGCGTCGCGCACGACTTCAACAACCTGCTCGGCATCGTCCTCGGCTTCACCGAGCGTGCGCTCGAAGATCCCACGTCGACGACGGAGTCGCTCGGATCCATTCGGACCGCGGTGCTCCGTGGACGTGCGCTCGTGCAGCAGATCCTGACCTTCGGTCGACGCCACGAGCACGCCCCGAAGCCGCTCGACCTCGGCGCCCTGGTGACCGAGACCTCGCAGCTCCTGCGCGTGGCAATTCCGTCGACGATCGTGCTCGAGACCCACGTGCCGCGCGAGCCAGTCGTCGTGCGGGGCGACGCGGCCTCGCTCCAGCACGCGATCGTGAACCTCTGCACGAACGCGGCCTACGCGCTGCGCGGGAGGCCGCTCGGCTCGATCGTGGTCCGCTGCGAGGCGACCCACGATCACGTGCTGCTCACGGTCTCCGACGACGGTCCCGGCTTCGCGCCCGCGCTCGCGGGAAGACTCTTCGAGCCCTTCTTCACCACCAAACCCTTCGGCGAGGGCACCGGCATGGGGCTCGCGGTGGTGCATGGCATCGTGACCTCGCATGGCGGTGAGGTCTCGGCCGAGAGCAGCCCTCGCGGCGCTACGTTCACGTTGCGTCTGCCGCGCGCGGGCGGCCCTCCCGCGACGACGTCCTCCCACTCGACACCGCCTCCGCGTGTCCGAGCGCGCATCCTCCTCGTCGAGGACGAACCGCTCCTCGTCCGTCTCCTCACGCGAACCCTCACCGCCGCCGGCCACCAGGTGACGACCTTCGCGAGCGCCGACGAGGCCTGGCCGTGGCTCGCCGACGAGACCCACCGCGTGGACCTCGTGCTCACCGACCTCACGATGCCGGGCATGAGCGGGCGCGAGCTTCTGCGTCGAACCCGGGCGCTTCGCCCCAGCGTGCGCGGGGTGCTGATGTCGGGGAACGCCGAGCTGGGTGGTCACGACGCCGAACCCGATCCGTTCGTCGTGCTCGAGAAGCCGTTTCTCACGAGCGAGCTGCTCGACGCGCTCGACCGCGTCCTCGCGAGCTGAGCTTCGACCGAGCTTCGAGCGTGACGCCGGTGCTCGACGTCGGTCCGACGACTTCGATCAGACAGCCGCTTCGACGGTCGGCAGCGCCAACCGCGCCTTCATCAGCGCCATTCCGACGTTGACCGAGCCACGGCATACGAAACAAATCGCTTGAGAGCTGTAACGCTTGCCGCGCAGAAAGACGTGGAGGAGGCTGTCGCTGAACACCACGACCTCCTGGAAATAGTGTTTACCGTCCTCGGCGTGCCCCCGCCTTCGGCGAAAGATCTGCTCGATCGACGAGACGTTGGGACCCTGAAAGAGATCGGCGGTGGCGGCGGCTACGAGGTCGAGGACCTCCTTCGGATGCGAGTCCAAGGTGCTGACCCCGAGCAACATCCCGGTCGACATGTCGACGTAGCCGACCGCGAGGCACTCGGGGACCGCCTGCTGTGCTGCGCGAAGCGCCTTGTCGAGTGACACCGGACCCGTCCTCCTCGCGGACGCTCGCTTGGCCGTCGAACCTCCACGACCTCGCGCCCGACACGGAGGCTACGCGAACGCGCCACAGCACTGACAGTCACGAAGAACGCGACACGCTGCGTTTCCCGACGAGCGCTTGGCGCAAGTGACACGACCTGCCATCGTAGCGATCCCCGCGACGCGACCGCGCGGGGCTCACGAAGATGGGGGAGATGTCGAGCCGAACGATCCGCGTCCTCCTCGTGGACGATCACCGCGCCGTGCGCGAATCCGTGGCGTCGATGCTCGCGCAGGTGCCGGGACGCATCGTCGTCGGGCAGACGTCCTCGGTCGCGGAGGCGCTCGAGCTCATCGTGTCCGAGCGTCCGGACGTCGTGCTCGTCGATCTCTGGCTGCGCCCGGCGCCCGCAGCGGGCAAACGTTCGAGCGGCGCGTATCCGGTGAGCCGGGAGCGCACGACGTCCGACGACGCGGACGGCCTGGAGCTCGTGCGGGAAGCCCGTTCCCGCGGGCTCGACTGCCGCTTCGTGGCGTTCACCGGAGACGCGAGCAGCGAGATGCTCGCGCGCTTCCTCGCGGTCGGAGGCAACGGCTACGTCGGCAAGACCGCGTCGGCGGCCGAGCTCCTGCGGGCGATCGAGGACACCGTCGAAGGACGCGTCCCGATCCTCGCTTCGTTCGTCGCGGAGCCCGCACCCGAACCGTCGGGAGCTCACGCCCCGGACGATCCCTTCAGCCCCCGCGAGCTCGAGGTCTTGGTGCTCGTCGCCAAGGGTCTGAGCAGCAAAGAGGCCGCGGAGCACCTCGCGATCAGCCCCACGACCGTCGACACGTACCGACGACGCATCGCGGTGAAGCTCGGGTCGCGCAATCGCGCCGCGCTCGTTCGCTACGCGCTCGCACACGGCCTGCTCGACTGACGCGCTCGCCCGACGCGCTCGCCCGACGCGCGCGACTCACGAACGTTCGCGTCCCCCAATCGTGGGAGGCGAGCTCGGGATTCGCGTGTCGCGCGCGCTCCCCGCGTCGGGTGCCGTCGCATGTCACGATTCTCAGGACACGTGTCGGCGTCATGCATCGCTTCGCATTCTCCCGACACGCCAACAACCGACTTTGATCGTGTGCGGTCTTTCGGCCGTTCCTCGAATGTCGTACGTTCACGGTGTTTTCTCTGACCCAACGGGGGCGCTTGGGAACCGGAGCACCGATCCACGAGCTCGACCGCTACGACGCGGCGCGCCTGATCCTCGCCGACGATCACGGCGAGCTCCGCGCGGCGTGGGATCGCGTGCGGCATTGCGGCGTGGTGCTGCGGACGAGCGCGCACCCGACCCTCGACCCCCGCCTCGTTCGCGACGCGCGCCTCGTCGAGCGAGCCCATGCCGGGAGGGCCCATGCCGGGCGAACGCACGCCGACGCGCTACCGCAGGTGCTCGACATCGGCGAAGAGGGCGGCCGCGCGGTCGTGGCCCTCGCGCCCGCGCAGGGCCGCTCGTTGCGCTCGTTGCTCGACGGCGACGAACCGCGCACGCCGGAGGAGCTGGTGCGCTGGATTCGCCAGCTCGGCGCGGCGGTGGTCGCGCTGCACTGCGCGGGCACCTTCGGTGTGGGGTTGCGGCCCGAGCACGTGCTGGTGGTCGATGCCTTCGACGGACCGCGCGATCTGCGCGTCGTCGGCCTCGGAGGGCTCGGCGGTCCCTCGCTCGATCCGCACGCGCCGCTCGACCCCCGCGCGTGGCGGTACGCGCCGCCCGAGTCCGTGCGAGGTGCGCCGCCGTGTCCCCGCACCGACGTCTACGCGCTCGGTGTGCTGATGCACGAGCTGCTGCACGGACGCCCGCCGCCGCCGAGCTTCTCCGCGCGTTTTCCGGGTGAGCAGGACACCCTCGACGAAGCCGACGCGCTCGCGGATCTCTTTCGACGCGCGCTCGCGCTCGACCGCGACGCGCGCTTCCCCAACGTGGAGGCGATGCTCGACGCGTGGGAGCGGCTCGATCCGGACACGTCCGCCGAGACGTGGGTGACACGCATCCCGCTCCGGCTCGGGCAGATCTTCGCGGATCGCTACCGGCTCGTGCAGTGCATCGGTCGCGGCGGCTTCGGCGAGGTCTTCCTCGCGCGCATCGATCACCTCGATCGCGACGTCGTGGTGAAGATCCAGAGCCCGGATTGTTCGGCTGCGATCGATCCGGCGGTACTCGAACGAATCCACCGCGTGCGCAGCCGGCACGTCGCGCGCGTGGCCGACGCCTCGACCTCGCGCGGTCGGAGCTACGTGGTGATGGAGCGCCTCGAGGGTCCGACGCTCGGCGAGTGGGCCCGCGAGCCCCACCCGCTACGCGCGCGCATCGGCGTGCTGCGCGACGTCGCGCGAGGGTTGCATGCGCTCCACGCCGAAGAGCTGGTGCACACGGACGTGAAGCCCGCGAACGTGGTGGTGACGTCGCGCGGTGCGGTGCTGGTCGACTTCGATCTCGCGCGGACGCCCGCGATGCTCGCGCGCGAGACCAACCGGCTGCTCGGCACGCCCGGCTACCTCGCGCCCGAACGCCTCCTCGGTCGACTCGATCCGAGCCTCGCCTACGCGATCGATCTCTACGCGCTCGGGGTGCTCGCGTACGAGCTCCTCACGGGGCGCGCGCCCTTCGTCGCAGCCACGCCCAGCGCGCTCGCGCGGCTTCACCTGAGCGCGGCGCCGGATCCCTTGCGCATGCACTGCACCGAGGCCCCGACCACGCTCGAGCGCCTCGTCGCACGTCTGCTCGCGCGCGATCCCGCGGAGCGTCCCGGCTCGGTGTCGGAGGTCCTCGCGACGCTCTCGGCCCTCGCGTGATTCGCGTCGTGCGTCTCGACGTCGGACCCTCGAATCACGACTCGCGACCGCGAACGCCTGACGCGGCAGTTCTTTCGACGTTCTCCGCACGCGTGTATCGTCGTCCCATGGGGAACGTCGATCTGGGCCAGCTGCGCGCCGAGCTCGAAGTCCTCTACGAGCGCGCGCTGGAGAGCCCGGATCACGACGTGGCCGCGCTCGCGTCCGAGGTGCTCACCGCCTTCGACTCCATCGACGATCGCCTCTTCGGCGCCGGCAGCGCGGCGGCGGTCGCGTTCGTGGTCGGCCTCCAGCTCCGCGCGGACGTCGAGCGACTGACCTCGGAGCCGCCCCCCGACGCGCCAGCCCAGCTGCGGCACGAGCTCACCCTCTCGTTGCGCACCGTCGACGACTCGCTACGTCGCCTCTCGGACGGTGACCCCCGAGAGAGCCTCCTCGGGGTGGAGCCCGAAGAAGATCTCGAGGACGCGCTCCTCCTCCGCCACGCGTACGCGGGGCTGCGGCGCGACATCGTGTTGCTCTCGGACGAGCCCTCGCTGCGCGCACGCGCTCGCCGGGCCGCTGCTGCGCTCGCGAGCTTCCTCGGGCGGACCGTCTCGTCCCGCGCGCGCCTGCACGACCGCGCGCTCTTGCGCAGCCTGCATGGCCGCGCGCGAAACGCATACGCGAGCGGCGACGAGGAGGCCCTCGAAGCGCTCTGCCGCGCGCTGCGCGAGGTGCTGCCCTTCCTCGACTCGATCAGCGACCGCGAGGTGCTGCGGCGACACGACGACGCCGTGGTCCGGCGCGCGCTCGTAGCCCTCGACGCGGGTGACGTGTCGGGTGCGCTCGGGTTGGCGCGCGCGCTCTACGGGCGGCGGACCGAGCTCGACGCGCTGCTGGAGCATCCGGTTCCACCCGACCGCGAGACCCTTCGCGGGGAGCTCGAGCGCCTGTAGGCGCCTCGCGCGCCGCGGCTCCGTCCGCCCGTGAGCCAGCCGCAGCTCGCGCCCGACCGAAGGCACGACCGAAGCGCTCAACCGAAGGCACGACCGAAGCGCTCAACCGAAGGCACGACCGAAGCGCTCAACCTGATCCCTCGGTGTCCTGCAGCGAGCGCCCACCGCTCATTTCGAGCGCTCGCTTCGACGCGCGCGCCGCATCCTCGGAGTTTCCGCGCTCGTTCTCTCGCGATTCCGTCGCGACTTCCTCGCGACTTCCTCGCGACTTCATCGCGATTTACCCGCGATTCCCTCACGATCGTTCGCCGCGCACATCTCTTGATCGGCGTGGCACGCAACGTGAAGTGACCGATCGCGATGGCGTCGGTCCTCATCGTCGACGACGAGCCCCTCTTTCGTCGCAGTGTCCGCGATCTGCTCGCGAGCCGTCGTCCGGCGCTCGAGCTGCTCGTCGCCGGCGATGGTCGAGAGGCGCTCGAAATCCTGAGCCGACGGGAGGTCGACCTCGTGCTCACGGACGTGCGCATGCCGGAGATCGATGGCGTCGCGCTCGTGGGCCGCTTGAGCGCTCGGCCGCGCTGGATCCCGGTCATCGTCATCACCGCGCACGGGACCCCGACCCTGCGCGACCGCGTGCTCGGCGGAGGCGCGTTGCGCTTCCTGGAGAAGCCGCTCGACGTCGACGAGCTGCTGCGTGCGCTCGACGAACTGCTGGTCGACGGTGCCGGCCACCTCGCGGGTGTGACTGCGGCCGGCGTCGCACAGCTCGTGGCGCTCGAAGGCAAGACTTGCCGGCTGCGGCTTCGACCCGTGCGTGGCGAGGTGCACGCCAGCCTGTTCTTCGAGGCAGGCACGTTGGTCGACGCGCAGTACGAGTCGCTCGTCGGCGCCGACGCCGCGCTGCAGATCCTCGCGTGGGGGAGCTGCGTGGTCGACGTCGGTCCGCTCGGACAGCACCGCGGTTCCGTCCACCTGCCGCTACACCACCTGATGATCGAGGCCGCGCGTCTGGCCGACGAGGCGGGCCGCGACGTCGATGCGCTCGACGGCCCGCTGGAGCTCGACGAGCACGCGTTCGATCGAGCGTTCGCCGCGGTGTCGAGCTTGCCTCCCCGCCCTCCGAGCGACCGCGCGGCTTCGCCCGTCGTGCCGGCGAGCCCGCGCGCGCCGATCGTCTCGCCCGCCACGCCCGTCTCGCCGACCACGCGCGCCGCCGTCGCGAGCGCGATCTCGAGCGCGGCCGCGGTCCCCCCACCCACTTCCGCATCCACCGTCGGACGGATGCCGAGAACCCAACCTCAGGAGATAGACATGGCCAACATCAACGACAGCCTCAACGCGATCATGGACATCGAGGGCGGCATCGCCGCTGCGCTCGTCGACTGGAGTCGGGCCTGACGCTCGGCACCATCGGCGGTGGGCGCTTCGACATCGAGCTCGCCGCCTCGGGCAACACCGCGGTCGTGAAGGCCAAGATGCAGGTGATGCGCCAGCTCGGCCTCAAGGGGCACATCGAGGACATCCTCATCACGCTCGACGATCAGTTCCACTTGATCCGTCCGCTCGCGAAGTCGCCCTCGCTCTTCCTCTACGTCTCGATCGACAAGAAGAAGGGCAACCTCGGCCTCGCCCGCCACAAGCTCAAGGCCGTGGAGGAGAACCTCGTCCTCTGATCGACGGCGAGTCCGACGCGTCGCGGTCGCGTGCTCGCGCTCACTCTTCGGGGCGCGGGCACGCGGCTCACGGCTCCTGCGAGCAACTCCTGGGAGCAACGGCTCCTGCGAGCACGACGCGCCGTGGTAGGAAAGGAATCAGGTCGCTCGGGAGCGACCCGTCGTGCCGCCGGGTTTGCCGACGGTCGCGCACCCACTCCGGCACGGTCGTGACATGGACGCACTCTTCTCCGAGCTCTTCGGGCGGGTTCGCGAAGCGGTCGTCGTGACCGACGCGGACCTCGACGCGCCCGGGCCTCGGATCGTTTACGTCAACGAGGCGTTCGAGCGGCAGTCCGGCTACGCCGCCGACGAGCTGCTCGGAAAGTCACCGCGCATCCTCCAAGGTCCGCGCACGGATCGACGCCTGCTCCGACGCCTGCGCGCGTCGCTGAGCGCCGGACGGCCGTTCCAAGGGCAGACCATCAACTACACGAAGAACGGCACGCCCTACGTGGTGAGCTGGTACGTCGTGCCGCTGGTGGACGCCGAAGGCCGCCCGCGGCGATACCTCTCGATTCAGCGCAACGTCACCGAGGACCTGCAGATCCACGGGCAGGCCTGGCAGCTCCAGACCGCGGTCGAGCAGCTCCACGAGCTGGTGGTGGCGCTCGATCGTCGAGGGCAGGTGACCTTCGCGAACCGCCCCGCGCGACGGTGGCTCGAGACCCACGGGCTCAGCGAAGAAGGACTCCTCGATCGCCTCGGCATCGAACCGAGCGTGCGCGCCGAGATCGCGAAAGCCTTGGAGGCCGAAGGTCGCTGGGCGGGTGACGTGCAGCTGTTCGGCGGGGACACTTTGCTCGAGATGCGCTGCGCGCTCGTCCTGGACGCGCTCGGCGAGACGAGCCTCGTGGTCGTGGCGAGCGATCGCGAAGAATCGCGGCGCCTCGAGCGGATCGCGTCGGCGCTCAACGCGAGCGAGAACCTCGGCTTCGTGTTCTCGAGCGTGCGCCACGAGCTCGGCAACCCGGTCAACTCGCTCAAGACCGCGCTCGGCTACCTCGTCGAGCGCCGCGGCGAGATCGCGAGCGAGATCGTGTGGGAGTACCTCGAAGAGATGCAGCGCGAGGTGGCGCGCATGGAGTCGATCCTCACCGTGATGCGCGGCTTCTCGGAGCTCGACGCGGCGCAGCTCGTGCCCGTCGGGCTGCGCGAGCACTTCACGCGTCTGCAGCGGTTGATCGGGCCGGAGGTCGAGCGCCGCGGCGCACTGCTGCAGGTCGAGATGCCGCCGGAGCTGGTCGTGCGTGCCGATCCGACCGCGCTGCATCAGGTCTCGCTGAACCTGCTGACGAACGCCCTCGACGCGGTGGAGGGTCGCCCGACGCGGCGCATCCGCATCACCGCGCGTGGCCACGGCGCCCGCGTGCACATCACGGTCGGTGATACGGGGGTCGGCATGGACGAGGCGAAGATCGCGCGGCTCTTCAAGCCCTTCCAGACCTCGAAGAAGCGGGGCACCGGGCTCGGCCTCGTCATCACGCAGCGCCTGCTCGCGCGCATGGACGGCACGATCGACATCTGGAGCCGACCGGGCGAGGGCACGGTGATTCGGATCGCGCTGCCGAGCGCGGAGGGCGCGCGATGAGCGAGGCGCGAGAAGCACCGAGCGGGACTCCGAGCGCATCGAAGCGCGCGCCGATCGGGCACGCGCTCGTCGTGGAGGACGATCGTCTGTTCGCGCGCACCCTGGCGCTGATGCTCGAAGAGGACGGGCTCGTCACGCAGGTCGCGCACGATCTCGCGAGCGCACGCGAGGCGCTGAAGGCCCGCGCGTTCGACGTGCTGCTCCTCGACAACCAGCTCCCCGACGGGCTCGGACTCGACCTCGCGCGCGAGCTCCCCGACGACGACGAGCGTCCGTCGGTGCTCGTGATCACCGCCTCGCCTCGCCTCGACGATGCGCTCGCCGCGGTGCGCGCGGGCTGGCTCGACTTCCTCGTGAAGCCGGTGTCGAACACCGACGTGCGCATGAGCGTCGCGCGCGCGATGCGCACCCGCGGGCTCGAGCGTCGCCTGCACGCGGCGGAGGTCGCCGAGCGCGATCCCGCGCCGCGCCTTCCCTCGATCGAACGCATCTGCGCGGAGATCACGCGCGCAGAGTCGCGCTCCGAGCGTCTTCCGCCGCTCGTGCTCGAAGGCGAGACCGGGACTGGCAAGTCGTGGCTCGCGCGCGAAGTGCACAAGCGCGGTCGACGCGCGAAGGGGCCCTTCGTGGCGCTCAACTGCGCCGCGCTCCCCGCGAGCTTGCTCGAGGTCGAGCTCTTCGGCAGCGAGCCCGGCGCGTTCACCGGCGCGCGCGCGAAGGCCGGCCTCTGCGAGACCGCGAGTGGCGGCACGCTCTTCCTCGACGAGGTCGGCGAGCTCCCGCTAGAGCTCCAGCCGAAGCTGCTGACGATGCTCGAAGGCGGCGAGGTGCGTCGCGTCGGAGGCCTCTCGGTGCGCCGCGTCGACTGCCGCATCGTCGTCGCGACCAACCGTGATCTCGCCGCCGAAGTCGCCGCGGGGCGCTTTCGCGAGGATCTCTTCTACCGGCTCGACGTGCTCCGCTACGCAGTGCCGCCCTTGCGCGAGCGTCGCGCGGAGATCCCGACTCTCGTCGAAGCGCTCCTGCATCGCCTCGATGCGCGCGGCGCGCTCGCGCCCGGCGAGCTCGAGCGCCTCGTCGCGCACGACTGGCCCGGCAACCTCCGCGAGCTGCGCAACGTGGTCGAGCGCACCGTCCTCGTGACGCCGAGCGGGCGCGCGCTCGAACCTTCGCGTCACCTCCTGCGGCGTGGTGCGTCCGCGGAGGCGCGCCGGCCCGACAGCGAGACCGTGCCGACCACGACCGGCGCTCCGATTGCTCCCATCACGGGCGCCGGCACACCGAGCGCGCCGGAGGCGGCGGGCGACACGAGCCGCCTCGACTCGCGCGCACGCGACTCGAACGCGGCCACGACGGACTCGAGCGAAGCGGTCGAGCTCGACGAGACGCTCGAAGCGGTCGAGCGACGCCACATCCTCGCCACGCTCGCGCGCCACGGCGGTCGTCGCGACGAGACCGCACGTGCGCTCGGCATCGGTGTCGCGACGCTGCGCCGCAAGCTACGCGGCTGGGGTCTGCCCGCCGCGGGAGGCGGATGAGCGATGCCGCACGTCGACAAGCGCACCGGCGATCTCGTGATCCGCATCGTGTACGACGGCGCTCCCGAAGCGGGGAAGACCACCAACGTGCGCGTGTTGCACGAGACGCTCTTGCTCCAGCGTCGCGGCGCGCTCGCGTCTCCGGGGAGCACCGGACGGCGCACCGAGTTCTTCGACTGGCGCGACTTCGAAGGCGGCTACCTCGAAGGCCGTCGCATGCGCTGCCAGCTCGTGAGCGTCCCGGGCCAACCGAGCTTGCTGCGACGTCGTCGCTACCTGCTCGAGACGGCCGACGTCGTCGTGTTGGTGGCCGACGCGCACCCCGACGCGCTCGAAGACACCAAACGCTCGTGCACGTCGCTCGTCGCGATGCTCGCGCGACTCGATCCCGCGACGCCGACGCAGATCGTGCTGCAAGCGAACAAACAGGATCTCGCGGGTGCGCTCACCCCGAACGTGCTCGCCGCGTTGCTCGATCTCCCCGAAGAGACCGCGTGCGTGGCGGCCTGCGCGGAGCGCGGCGAGGGGGTGCGCGAGACCTTCCTTACCGCGGTGCGTCTCGCCGCCGAGCGGGTGCGTGCGCTGATGCTCGCCGGAGCGCTCGAAGAACGCGACGACGACGCGGGCACGCCGGACGCGCTGCTCTCCGCGCTCGTCGACGCGGAGTCGGAGAGCGACGAGACGCCGACCGCCGCCAGCGAACGCCCCCCCCGCGCCGAGCGCCAAACACGTCCCCTCGGGCTGCGTGTGGCCGAACACCGAGCGCGCGCGACTCCTCGCGTCACTCGCCCTCCCCTTCCTGCGCAGCGAAGCTCCGCGCGCGTGGGCGCCACGGGACGCGTACGAATGGCGCCACGGCGAGGGCGACGACGCGCTCGTGCTCCACACGCTCGCAGCCTGGCGCACGCACGATCTCGACGAAGCCCGGCGCACCTTGCTCGGGGTGGTCCGTCAGCAGCTCGCGCTCGGCGACGCGGTGCCGCGCGAGCGCGCGATCTTTCTCGCGCGCGGCGACGTGCACCCCGGCGAGGAGAGCTGGTGGATCTGGATGCTCACCCGCGACGTGCCGACGCTCGGGCGCGCGATCGAAGCGCTCGACGATCCTCCCGACGCGGCAGCGCTCGACGCCCTCGGACGATCGCTCGCCTCCGCGTGGCCCTCCGTCGCACGCCTCGAGGAGCCCGTCGATCCGGGTTGGATCTGTTGGACACACGGCGAGCTCGCTTACCTTCCGATGCCGAAGCTCCCCGCGTTCGCCCCCACCGTCATCCCGGCGTCGCTGCGCGCGCGGCTCGGCGATGCGTGGCCGTCGCGTTGAGTGGGTCGCATCGAGTCCGTAGCGCGTGCCGCGTCGGTCGCAGTTCGCTCGGCGCCCGAGCAAAACGTCGAGCGCGCGATCTTCGCGTCGAGTCGGTCGTGGTCGGCGCGCACTCGAGCTCAGCCACGCATCGCGAGCGCGCGACGGATCGCGGCGTCGAGCTCGGCGGTCGAGTACGGCTTGCGCAAGAAGACCACCGGTCGTGACGCGGACTCGAACGTCGGCGCCTCGAAGAGCTCGGCGCTCGTCATCACGAGCGGCGCACCGGGCAACTGCTCGCCGCGGAGCAGATCCATCGCGCCCGCGAAGAGGTCCGCGATCACGAGGTCGGCGCGAGCCTCCGATGGCTCCGTCGACGGCGTGACGAGCACGCGGTAGCCGAGCGATTCCAGCGCGCGCGTCGTCGTGCGCACGACGAGCGGCTCCCGCTCGATCAGCCAGATCGTCTCGTCGCCTCCGCGAGGCGCGACCGTCGGCGCCGCGTCGAGCACCGCGCGGGGCAGCGAGATCTCGAAGCGCACGTCGCCTCCGACGTCGACCCGAGGCCCCGAGACCATCGCGAGCTCGCCTCCGAACGCGCGCAGCTCGTGCACCGCCGCGTGCAGCGAGAGCAGCGTCGAGCCGGGCGTCGCGCGATCGATCGCGCTGGCACGGATCGACGGCGCCAGCGGGCCGTCGTCGGAGACGAGCACGCACACACGCTCGGGCTCGACGCGGGCTCGGAGCGTCACGCAGCCGATCGACTCCCCCATCGCGCGTCGTGCGTTGGCCACGAGCCCGAGCACGATCCGCTCGAACGACGCGCGAGGAAACGAGACGAGCGCTTCGTCGAGGTGGGGATCGACGACCAGGTCGGCGCGCCCTTCGAGCGCGTGCGTGAGCAGCGGCTCCAGCGCGCGCAGCACCTCGCGGACCTCGAAGATCGGCGCGTTCGATCGCGTGGCGCGCCCGAGGCGGCGCAGCTTGAGCACCGCCCGCGCCGCGAGCTCGTGGAACGCCGAACCGAAGTCGGAGCGCGGATCGAGCGCGTCCGCGCTCATGGCGACGACCGTCACGAGGTTCGCGACGTCGTGCGCGGTGGCTGCGGCGACATCCGCCAAGACGCTCTCGCGCTCGACCTCTCGCGCGACCGAGGTCGCGATCGCGGTCGACGGAAGCACGAGCGCGTCGCGCGTGACGACGAAGTGCGCGACCTCGGCCGCCTCGGCTGGCAACGGATCGATGCGCAGCCGCAGCCACTCCGAGGTGTCACGGGGATCCCGGAGCGCGACCCGAAGCCCTTGCTCTCGTTCGATGGCGTCGCCGATCGCGCCGCGCGCCGCGTCGTCGAAGTCGAGCGTCCAATCCCCGCCGACGAGCTCGTCCACGCTGCGCGCGAGGAGACCCGCGAACGTGCGATTCGCGAAGACGACGTCGGCGCGGCGGGGCTCGACCTTTCGCACGATCGCCAGCGGCATCGACGCGAGCTCGAGCGCGCGCTCCACGTTGCGGAGTCGAACCGAGGCTTCGGTGGCGAACGTCCGGTTCGCGGCGGTGAAGATCACGCCGGTGACGTGGTCTTCCTCGTCGCGCGTAGGCACGTAGCGGACCTCCCACGCGAACGAGAGCCCCGTCGGGTAGTCGATCCAGCGTCGCCGCGTCGTCGCGCGCCCTGCGAGGGCCTCCGCGAAGTTCGCTTCGAAGTCCGCGCGGGTGCTCGGCACCGCGAGGTCGAACATCGAGTCTCCGACCACCACTTCCCGACCGTGGGTGGCGGCGACCACCGCACGCGCGGCCGCGTTCAGCCAGCCGACCCGCCCGTCCCGGTCGAGCCAGAACGTCGGCGCGTCGGAGTCTCCGAACAACGCGTCGAGATCGATCCGTCCAGTCGCCACGCTTCGCCCCGAGCACGACGTCGAGGCTCGAAGACCTCTTCGAGCCGCGCCCCCGAGTCATTCTCCGTCATGCGCCGGGGGAGGTCCATCGTGATGTGCTCGCGGGCGCGAGGGTGGCGACACCACCCGCAAGCAGCGACCTCTCGCGACCGCCGCATCGAGGCGCGGCCGTCGCGTCACGCCCGGTGCCGCTCCCGGCTCGACCTCGAAGTTCTCTCTCAGCGCGGTCCGATCAACGACGCCGGCGCAGGGAACAAGCTCCACGTGATCATCGCGCGGGCTTGTTCGCGCGTGGTCATCGTCTGCCGCCGCGCGCGGCCGTTCACCCACACGTAGCGGCGCAGCTCGCCGTCGTTGTCGCTCGCCACGTAGAGCTCGTCGGTGCCGTTGCCGTCGAGGTCGGCGAGGACCGACGCGTGCTCGAAGCCGCCGCTGTCGCGGTCGATGCTCTCCACGCTCCACGCCGAGCGCGGGTTCGCGCCCGGACGCGCGAGCCAGAGGCCCTGGCTGAAGCTCGCGATCACCATCTCCTTCTTGCCGTCGCCGTCGACGTCGCCGACGGTGAGGAAGCGCGTGAGGTGATCGCCCTCGATCGTCGCCACGACCACACCCTGGTCCGGCGGCGTGTCGGAGTCGTAGCGACGGATCTCGACCGACTCGACCACCCGCAGCGACCCGTCCTCGGCGCGCTCGGTCAGACCTTCGACCGCGACGTAGAGCTCGTCGCGTCCGTCGCCGTCGACGTCGCCGACGAAGATCTCCTTCGCGTGGCGGTTGCCGAGGTTCGCGACCACCGTCGCTTCGAGACCGTTCTTCGGGACGTAGCGCTCGACGAAGCCCGCTTGTCCACCGCCGCGCGTGTGGTTGGGCTCGCTGGGCGTCGCGTAGACCTCGACCACTCCGTCGCCGTCGAGATCGCCGAGCTCGATCTCGTGCACGAAGATGTCGCGGCGCTTGGGGGTCTGCTGCACCGCCCACTGTCCGTCCTCGCCGAGGCGCGCGAAGGCCACCACGCCCTGATCGTGGGTCGCGATCGCGAGGGCCGGGCGCTGATCGCCGAAGAGGTCGCCGATCTCGACGTCGCGCATGCGATCGAAGCGACCGCCGAACGACTCGCTCCAGATCTTCGTCGCCGTCCAGCCCGCGTCGCCGCGGCGCCAGAGCTTCACGTGCGCGCCCATGCCGCCCACCGTGAGGATCGCGGCCTCGCCGCCCGGCAGCGTGATCGGCATCGCCTTGTGGAAGACGTTGCTCTCCGCGTCGGTGATCGCTTCGACCGCCCACTCGCCTCCGCGGCGCGTGATCAGCTCGAGGCGCGCCGGCGCGGGCTGCACCCACTGACCGCTCTCGTTCTGCGTGAACGGCGAATACCCGACGAGCAGACCGTTCGGCAGCTCGGCCGGCAGCGCCATCGGATCGACGGGTGGCGCGGTCGGCGTCTCGGTCATCGCGCTCGCGCTGCCCATGGCGGTCGGGCTCTCCGTCGGAGTCTCGCGGGGGGTCTCGGTGGAGGGAGTCTCGGTGGAGGGCGTTTCGTTGGAGCCGCCGCAAGCGATCGCCAGGGCGCAGAGGAGGATCGCGACGCGTGAGATCATGGTCCGGGAGCTACCAACCGCGGATCGGTGGCGCAAGTACTCGACGGGTTCGCGGTGACCGGACCGCGGTCGTTGGCGCGGGCACATTGCAGCACGAGGTCACGCGAACGCTCCTCGACAGTGCGGGCGGCATCGCACACTCTGCGCGGATGTCTTTTCGCGCCGTAGTTCGCGCTTCTCTCCGTGTTTCCCTGCTCGCTTCCCTCGCGCTCGCGGGTTGTGGTGACGACGACGGCGACCTCGACGCCGGTCCGCTCGACGCCGGACGCGACGCCAGCCCGGCCGACGCCGACGTGGACGCTCCGCTCGACGCCGACCTCGCGGACGCCGAGCCCGACGCCGAGCTCGACGCCGACCTCCTGCTCGACGCCGACCTTCCGCCCGACGCCGAGCTCGACGCGGGTCTCGACGCCGAGCTCGACGGCTGCGTCGCGCTCGGGGACGACGACACCTGCGACGGCATCGACGACGACTGCGACGGCTCGATCGACGAAGCCTACGCCGCGACCGAGACCACGTGTGGCACCGGCGCGTGCGCCGCGACGGGGACCACCGCGTGCGTCGAAGGCGCGGTGACGGACTCCTGCGAAGAGGGAGAGCCGCTCGGCACCGACGACGCGACGTGCGACGGCGTCGACGACGACTGCGACGGCGAGGACGACGAGGACTACGCGGTCACGGAGACCGAGTGCGACTGCGGCGGGATGGGCACGCTCTCGTGCATCGCGGGCGCTCCGGTCGACTCGTGCACGCCGGGCGAGCCCGCGGACGACGACCTCACCTGCGACGGCGTCGACGACGACTGCGACGGCGGCATCGACGAGGACTTCGCGACGACGGAGACCTCGTGCGGAGTCGGCGCGTGCGCGAGCACCGGCGTCGTGACGTGCGCGGGCGGCGTCGCCTCCGACTCCTGCACGATCGGGACGCCCGCGGCCGCCGACGCGAACTGCGACGGCGTCGACGACGACTGCGACGGCACCGCCGACGAAGATTACGTCTCGCTCTCGACCTCGTGCGGCACCGGCGCGTGCGCGGCCACCGGCGCGACCTCCTGCGTCGGCGGCGCGGTCGTCGACTCGTGCACGGAAGGCACCCCCGCCGCGAGCGACGCGACCTGCAACGCGATCGACGACGACTGCAACGGCGCGGTCGACGAGGACTTCGTCACCAGCGCCACCTCCTGCGGCACCGGCGCGTGCGCGGCCACCGGCGCGACCTCCTGCGTCAGCGGCGCGGTCGTCGACTCCTGCG